>CAZGGW010000001.1:0-56207 GCA_964525365.1 uncultured Muribaculaceae bacterium
GATCAATTATGGGAAACAACGATGGATCCAGTAAATAGACATATTATAAAAGTTACTATAAATGATGCTCTTCTTGCAGAAAAAAGGGTATCAGTTCTTATGGGAGAAGATGTTGAAGTGAGAAAAGAGTGGATTGAAGAAAATGTTGAATTCTCGCTTGAAGACAATTTTAAGAGGGTATAATGAAGAAAAAAGAGACACAAATTATAGAAAAAATATTTGATTATTCACTTGAAGAAATAATGGGAGATAGATTTGGACGATATTCAAAATATATTATTCAAGACAGAGCACTTCCAGATGTAAGAGATGGACTAAAGCCTGTTCAAAGAAGAATACTTTATTCCATGTATAAAGATAAAAACACCTATGACAGACCAACTAGAAAATCTGCTAAAAGCGTTGGAAACGTAATGGGGCAATATCATCCACATGGGGATTCAAGTATCTATGAAGCAATGGTTCGTATGAGTCAAAAATGGAAGCAAAGAGAAGTACTAATTGAAATGCAGGGAAATAATGGTTCCATTGATGGAGATGGACCAGCTGCGATGCGTTATACTGAGGCTCGTCTTGCTAAAATAAGTAATATTCTTCTTAAAGATATAGAAAAAGATTGTGTTTTATTTGTGCCAACATTTGATGATGAAAGTTTTGAACCAACTGTTTTACCGGCACATTTTCCAAATTTACTTGTTAATGGTGCGACTGGTATAAGCGCAGGTTACGCTACAAATATTCCACCACATAATTTAGGAGAAATAATAGATGCAACGATTAAAAGAATCGATAGTCCAGATTGTAGACTTGATACTATTTTAAATATAGTAAAAGGTCCGGATTTTCCTACTGGAGGAATAATTGAAGGAACAGATGGTATAAAAAAAGCATATCAAACTGGTAAAGGAAAAATAATAGTAAGTAGTAAATATGAATTTATTGATAATAAAAGCACTCCACAAATAATTATTACTCAGATACCATATGATACATTAAAATGTAACATTATTAAAAAAATAGAAGAAATTAGATTAGATAAAAAAATAGATGGTATAGTTGAAGTTAGAGATGAGTCAGATAAAAATGATGATCTTAGAATAGCAATTGATTTAAAAAAAGATGCTAAGAAAGACTTAATAGTAAAATATTTGCTTAAGAATACAGATATGCAAGTAAATTATAATTTTAACGTGGTTGCGATTGTAAATAGAAGACCTAGAATACTGGGAATTCTTGAAATATTAGATGCATTCATAGCGCATCAAAAAGAAGTAATAACTAAAAGAAGTGAGTTTGATTTATCTCATGCTGAAGCAAGACTTCATATTGTAGAAGGTTTTATAAAAGCACTCGATATATTAGATAAAATAATTAAAACAATTAGAAAAAGTAAGAATAAACAAGACGCAATTGAAAATTTAATAACTGAATATGATTTTACTAGGTTACAAAGTGAAGCAATAGTAAATATGCAATTGTATAAACTTACGAATACAGATGTAACACTTTTGAAAGATGAAGCCCAAAGACTTAATTTAATAATAAAAGAATTAAAAGAAATTCTAGGAAGTCCTGAAAAATTAATGACGGTTATGAAAAATGAACTTAAGTTAATAAAAAAAGAATATGCTACACCTAGAATTACACAAATAATAGAAGAAGTGACAGATTTACAAATTGATGAACTCGAAATGGTAACTAAAGAAGATTACGTTGTATGTGTTTCGGCAAGTGGCTATATCAAAAAAGTATCCATTAAAAGTTTTGAGACTTCTAATAAAGAATTAACTGGATTAAAAGATAAAGATTATGTAGAAGGATTCTACAAGATAAATAATTTAGATACTATTTTGTTATTTACTAATAAAGGAAATTATATATATATGCCTGTAAGAGAAATACCTGAATATAAATATAAAGATATAGGAATACATATTAGTAATAAATGCAAAATAAGTGAAGAAGAAAGAATAGTAAAAAGTATTGGCGTTACTGATTTTAATGATGAGTACGTAACTATATTCACAAAAAATGGAATGATAAAAAGAATATTACTAAAAAGTTTTGAAGTTAGTAGATTTTCAAAGGCAATTACTATGTTTAAATTAAAAGAAAATGATGAAGTAGTTAGTGTTAGTGTAATAAACAGTGATGAACTTGCAATAATTAGTAAAAATGGATATATATTAAAATATAAAACTCAAGAAGTTCCAATACTTGGACTCAGAACCAGTGGAGTTAAGTCTATGAAACTTGTAGAAGATGAAATAATAAATGGTTTTGTAATAAATAGTTTGCATGAACATATTACTTTGTTTACTGATAAGAGTACTGCAAAAAGAATAAAAGTAAATGAGATTCCGCTTTTTTCAAGAGCAAAGAAAGGATTTTTGATTGCAAAAAGTCCTAAATCTAAAAAATATAATTTAATAGGAGCTTTTAATAGTGGTAGTAAATCTATCTTTGGACTTATTACTGATGCGATAGGATTTATAAAAAGTGCAGATATTCCAATTATGGATATGCATAGTGTAGGAAGCAGTATTACTAAGAAGCAAGTGGAAGATGTATTTATTAATAAAAAATTAAAAATTATGACAAAAAAGTCAGATGAGAATCTTAATAATGAAGATTTATCTAAAGAAAAAGAACCTCAAATATTAACTATGAGTGATTTCTTTGAAGAGTTTAAATTATAGTAAAAATATTATTTAAGCATATAATATACTAGGGTGAAGCAGATGAAAGAAAAGTTTAAAGAATTTGTAAGGCTAAATCCCAGTTTTTCTTCATACGTAAATAGTGGTAAAACCACATGGCAAAAATTATATGAATTATATGATATGTATGGAGAATCTAGTACAATATGGGATGAATTTAGAAAAGCCGAAGAAGTAAAACAAAGTGGATTTAATTTAGGAAATATAGTAAATAGTATAAAAGGAATAAATTTAGATGCTTTGGGAGAAAACCTAAACAACATACAAAAAGCAGTTGGATTTTTAGCTGATTTGACTGAGCCTAGCAAGAAAAAGGAAGAAGAAAAGAAAAAGGAAGAATCTAAGTTTGATTCATTTTATAACGACTAATGAGTATTGAATTATTAAATAAGTTAAATGAAAATCCCCTTTATAAAAAATATATTAGGCACAATTCAAATTGGTATAAAATACTAAATAGAAATCCAAATGAATTTGATAATATGGTTAAACAGATGAAAATAGATTATAAAATGCGTACTATAGATAAATTCGATAATATTGTTGATAGTATTGATTTGATAAATAAATTTTTAAAAGTAACTAACGAGTAAGAAATTTTACATTTAAAAAATATATACTTGACTATATATTTTTTAAAATGTTATAATTGAAATGTGATAAGATATAGAAAGGAATAGATGTTATGTTAAAAAATAAAAAAGGATTTACTTTGGTGGAATTGTTAGCAGTTATTGCAATACTTGCTATTATTATAGCATTTGCATTTCCGAAAATATTAGAACAATTTAACCAAGCTAAAACAGGAGCGTTTGTAACTCAAGCCCAAAGTATTTATAGAGGAGCAAGTGAAACATATATGACTGAGGAACTCACTGGAAATGGTGGAGGCACATATTATTATGATGGTACTGAAAGTAGCAGTACTCTTGCATTAGATGATTCAACTACTGTTAAATATTATATAGTTATGACTCCTGCTGGAATTGTTACAAGTTTCAAAATATATAATGAAAAATATGAAATTATTATTGAAGATAACGCTGGCGTTAAATTAAGTGACATTAAAGAATCTGAACTAAAATCAAATAATACAGGTGTAACATTTGTAAACCTTACTGTTGCAAAAATGGCCACAGATACGGATTAATATTGTTATTGTAAGATTAAAAAGCAATTTTTTGAAATTGCTTTTTTATTTTGTTTTTAGTACAATAAAGTGGGTGATTAAAATGGATTTAATAATTGGGTCACATGTGTCTTGCACAAGTCTGGAAGGATTATATGGTTCTGCTAAAGAAGCAGTGTCTTATGGTGCCAATACTTTTATGATATACACTGGTCCTAATCAAAGTAGTAGTAGAGTTCCTATAAATAAGCAATTTGTTTTAAAAGCTCATTTATATATGAAGGAAAATAATATAGATATAAATAATGTTATAGTACATGCACCCTTTATAATTAACTTAGCAAATAATAAAGATGAAAGAAAATATAATTTTTATATTAGTTTTTTAAAGGAAGAAATTAATAGATGTCAACAACTTGGAATCAATAAATTAGTATTACATCCTGGAAGTGCAACAGATATAGATAGAAAGGTTGCTCTTGATAATGTGGTGTTTGGTATTAATAAAGCTCTTGAAAATGTTGATGATTTCTATTTATGTATAGAATATATGTCCGGAAAGGGTAGTGAATTATGTTCCAATATTGAAGAGTTATCTTATATAATTAAAAACACCAGTGTGTATGTATGCTTAGATACTTGCCATATGAATGACTCTGGTATTAATCTCAATAAATTCGATTTATTTATGGAAGAATTTGAATCGAAAATTGGAATAGAAAAAATTAAATGCATTCACATAAATGATAGTAAAAATGAAATTAGATCTCATAAAGATAGACACGAAAACATAGGATATGGCACTATTGGATTTGATAATTTAATTAATATTATATATTACCCTGCATTTAGAAATATTCCTAAAATATTAGAAACTCCATACATTGGTGAAATGGCTCCGTACAAAGAAGAAATAACTATGATAAGAAATAAAAATTTTTCCTCTTTACTTAATAAATGATTTATACTTTTCGTATTTTTCAATAATTTTATTATATAAATTCTCATTTAATGAAGATTTATAATTAAGTATATATTCATAAAAATCACATTCTAATATAATATCTATATCTTTTTTTATTAAATTGTATATTAATAGTATTTCGCTTTTAGTAGCGCAAACGCATTCTTTATTTAAATATTTTACTATATCATCCTCCGTTAGATTAGAAGCAAATTGTTTTATTAAATTTTTATTCATAATTTTCCTTTCAATAATTTTATGTTTTAATATATTTTATATTCTTAAGAAAAAAAATCGTTTATTTGTTGCTTTCTAAAAATTCATTTGATATAATTTAATAAGAATAAGATAAGGGAAGATAGTATGAATGATAAGCTAACAAGTAAATATTTTAAATATAAAGAAAAAAATTACAATAGTTTTATTAGTACAATTACAAGAATGCTTAAAGTAAAACCTTGTGAATTGTGGGAAAATAAGACTTCCTTTTCTATAACTATTAAGCCTATCGTTGAAGTGTATGTGGAAAGTTATTTATATGGAGCCGAGAAAGACTACAATAAAATAAACAAATATTTCAATTTGAGTATTCAAAATAATAGAATTATTAATAATATTTTGCTTTGTATTATTAATTATTTTGAAAATAATAATAAAATCGATTCAATTAATGGTAACAAAGATAATATTTTGTATGCTACGATAGTAATATATTTAGCAAATTCATTTGATAAATTAATAAAACCATACGAGAAATTTGATTACAATAATACTTTGAATAAAGTGATTGAGATCTTTAAAAATATTAATATATTAATGATTTATGAAACAAAAAGAAAAGATGTAGAAAAAATCGTTTCAATTATAGAATTAAATTGTGAGAAAGAAAAACGATTTTTGAATTCATTGGAATGTAATATTTCTTATAATAAATATAGAAGCATTACCTCTGGAAACGCTATTTTTTATGTAAAATATATATATATTTTAAAAGAAATTGAAAAATATAAAGCAGAGGATGTAAAATATGTCTTTAAGAATTTACATCTCGAAGATGAGTTATTCATGAATTGTTATGAATTATTAAACATTACGTTGTTAAAACAAACTGTAAGAGGGCTTTCATATCAATATGTGATTCCAATTACAAGTTCAATATATAATAAAAATTCAAATATGAAGAAAATAAACAAAATATTTTGTTTAGACTTTTATAAAAAATCTATTATGTTTATAATAAATTATAAAGATTATATTGAAAATAGGAAACAGGTCGAAAATTTAGAGAACGATTATAAAATAATTATTAACTTAGAAAATGAGAATGAAATAGATCCAATTCTTTTAAAAGATAAATTGGTGTTTGGCGAGAAAGAGTTGTTAGAAAGATATAAATTAGAAAACACAATAGAGAAAAAAATGGGAATGTTATTAACAGAAAATGAGCTGTTAAATATAGGAGGATAAAATGAGTATATATGGAGAATTTTTTATAGATTTTATGAAACCTTTCTTTCAAGGATTCCTATCAATTTTTGAAGCATTATTTAAAGGATTGTTTGAAATGTTTAATATTCTTGGCTATGTTGATATAGTAAAAGAATATTATTCTCAAATGGGTGGCTCCGGTACGATAATAGTAATACTTTCATCAATCTGTTTAATAATTATTTTTGGTGTAATAATACTTTTAATAGTACTTGGTATAAAAAGATTAGTAAAATATAGAAAAAATCTAACCAAGCAAGAAGCATTGGTTGATGAGATTGAAGATTTGAATGCTGACGTGTATAGACTAAAGGCAGAAAATGAAAAGTTTATGAATATGGCAGATCCTGAAAATGGTGAAGTTGAATATGATGAAAACGGGAATGTTATTAATAAACTTAAAGAAGGAGAAAGTCGTTTCTTTAAACTTACTGAAGTGGATAAACAAATGGAAAGTTATGTTCCACGTGCTTTTAATGAAACAATTGGATTAAATGAATTCTGTATAGCATTTAAAAATTATGCTGCATCCAAGTTAAAACTATACTATGATGATAAAATAATTCGTTTATTTATTTCTGCTTTTGCTTCAAATAGATTAATTATTTTACAAGGTATCTCTGGTACAGGTAAAACTTCGTTGGCTTATGCGTTTGGTAATTTAATACAGAATGAAGCCGCAATAGCTTCTGTTCAACCATCATGGAGAGATAGTACCGAATTATTTGGATATTTTAATGAATTCACTAAAAGATTTAATGAAACAGAAGTATTAAGTAATATGTATGAAGCTACTTACAGAGAAGATATATTTATTACATTACTTGATGAAATGAATATATCACGTGTTGAATATTATTTTGCTGAAATGCTATCAATTTTAGAGCTTCCTAGTAGAGAAGAGTGGGTAATAGAACTTGTACCTAATAGTTGGGTGAATGATCCAAAGAAAATAATCGGTGGTAAGTTACAAATACCAGCAAACATGTGGTATATTGGTACTATAAATAACGATGATTCAACATTTATGGTAACTGATAAAGTATATGATCGTGCTATGCCAATTGAAATTAATACAAAAACGGAAAAATTTGATGCACCAGAAACAGAAGGTATAAGTATAAAAGCAGAATATTTTGAATCGCTATTTAAAAAAGCTCAGCAAGAACATCCTTTAAGTTCAGAATTATTAGATAAATTAAATAAAATGGATGAATATGTAATAGGACATTTCAGATTGGCTTTTGGTAACAGAATTGTTAAACAAATGAAAGATTTTATCCCAGTATATGTTGCATGTGGTGGGGATGAATTGGAAGCATTTGATTATGTAGTGGCACACAAAATATTACGTAAATTTGATCAATTAAATATGTCTTATGTAAGAAATGAAATAGATCCGTTTATAAAATATTTAAATGAATTATTTGGTGAAAATAAAATGTTAGAATGTTTAGAAGTATTAGGTAATCTTAAAAAAATGATATAGAAAGGGAAAATATATGGATAATAATTTAGTTGAACTCATTAATGGAATTAGTGAAATTGATGTAAAAACCTTTGTTAGTCAAACTAAAAGTGATTTTTTAGTTCGTACGTCTACTGAAAGCGTTAAATATGATTTTAGTTGGATTAATATGATTGAAGAATCATTACCATATATTGATAATATAATAAGAAATCCCAGACGTTTTATGGTACCCGAAGAGGAAGTTGTAATAATTGAAAAGACAAAAAAAGTTACTAAAGATAGTATAAAACATTTGGCACAGCACACTTCATTAATTAGAGATGTTGAACCAGATGGTACGGTTAAACCTTCTAAGTTATTGAATACTTATAAAGAAGAAACTATAGATTTATATGAAAACAGATTTATTTACTCGTTACTTAAAAATTTGTATGTTTTTATGTTAAATCAATCAAGTTTTTTACCGGTAGCCTCTTATAGCAGCAGGATTAAAAAGGTTCAGTATAGAGCCCAAACTAAAATAAAAAAAGAAAATATTCGTATGAATTTAGTTTTAGAAAGCACATACAAAGAAGAAAGTAATGAAGATATAAGTAAAATTCAGGAAAGAATAAAAAATATTAATCAAATAGTGAGTGATTTTAATTCTAGCGCTTTTATGAAGAATTTGGTTAATATTTCTCCAGTTAAATCTCCAATTAGAAGAACAAATGTCATTTTAAAAGATCAAAATTTTAGAAAAGCACTTGAATTATGGGAATTTTTAGAAGAATATAATTTGAATGATCCAACTAAGAAAGAAAAAAGTGAAGTAGAAGATAGTAATTCATTAATAAAAAACAAATACGATTTAACTTACTTTATTAACTATGATGCTTTAGAAAGAAAAATTGAAAATACAAATAAATCTCTAAGTGAAATGTACCTCACAAAAATCATTGATGAAATGATAAAAAATAACACTAATGTTTCGGATATTAAAAAACTTATAACAAAGGAATTTAATAGTGCCGTTAAGAGAAAAGAAAAGTATAATAAAGAAATATGTGATTATTTTAAATTATTGAGGGAAGCTCAAGATAAGATGATATCTAAAGCAATTAAATTAATTTAGTAATTGTAAAAAATATATCTATTTTGTATAATAATATGTGGAGGAACTATGGATAAAGACAATGAGAATAAATCAAAACAAGCGAAAAAAGTTGAAACTAAAGATGACATTTCTAAAAAAATAGATGATATTGTTAATAAAAGAAAAAAAGAAAATGAAGAACAAGAAGATTTAGTTAAAAATTTTAAGCCTCAAATTGATAAAGAAAGATTGGATTTAACAGAGTTTGATCAAAAAGAGGAACAAGAGCAATTCAATATAATCAAAGAAATTTTAACTAGAATGTATGGTGATAATTTAGAAGTTACTAATACAATGATTTTCAAGTGTGTTAGATTAACTTGTAATAAGAAAGATATTACTACTTATTTACCATGTAATTTAATGGTTGATAAAAAGAAGAACGAATTAATATTTCAGTTTATAAAAAGCAAAAAAATTAATCCAGTGATTTTTGTTCTTGCAGTTTTTGCTTTCTTAATTGCAACAGCCGCTAGTACATATTCTGCGACTATTTATATGAAAAGAGCAAAATTAAATAAAGATATAGACGGAGACAAAATTCCTGATATTAATATAGATTTAAATTCTGATGATACAGCTGACATTAACATTGATATAAATGATGATAACAAGCCAGATGTAAATATAGACTATTATAGTAATTGGAGTTCTGTATTTAATATTGATACAACTGGTGATGGAAAAGCTGACTCAAACTTAGTAACAGATGCAAGTACTGATGAATTATATAAAAACTGTAAATTGAATTGTGATATAGATGGAGACGGTTGGCCCGAAGTTAATTTAGATACTGATGGTGATGGTGTAGCAAACTTTAATATTGATTTAGATAAAGATAAAATCCCAGACTTAAATATAGATTTGGATGGTGATATGAAATGTGACATTATGTGCGACACTAATGATGATAACAAATGTGATTTGAATTGTATATATTCTGATAGTGGATACAAAGAAAATGGAAGTTCTAGTGAGACTGGTAATCCTAATGCGGGTACGGAATCAGCATCTTTAAAAATTGTGTATAGTGAGAATAGCTTAGTAACAGCTGAAAATATATTTCCAACAGATCAAGAAGGAATAAGTACAGAAGTTCCGGATAAAATACTTACAGTAGAAAATAAAAGCACGATAAAGTTAAAATATAGTATAAAATTAATAGTTTATACAAATACATTTAATGTAAACGGACATAATAATTTTCAGTATAAAATATCTTCTAGTAATGGTGGATATGAAACAGATTGGACCGCTGCGCCTACATCAACTACTGTAATAAAGTATGACATAATAATAAAACCTAAAGTTATACAAAAATATACATTCTCACTAAGATTAAAAGGAACGGGAACAAATCAGAATTATGACCAAGGAAAAGAATTTAAGGCAAAAATAGAGGTTAATACTACAGATACGTTATCTGAAGTTCAGTAGTCATCATGTTTTTAAAGTTAGAAATGGGATTTTCTAACTTTTTTTAATATTTTGATTTTAATAATCATTAAGTTATGATATAATAAATACGATTTAAGGAGGTGTTTTTGATGGCAAAGAAAGAAAATAGAGAAAAAGTAGCATTGAAGTGTTCTGTTTGCGGTGAAATTGGATATCTGACAAACAAAAACAAACAAAATACTAATGAAAAATTAGAAATGAAGAAATTTTGTAAAAAGTGTAGAAAAACTACATTACATAATGAAAGAAAGGCTAGTTAATTGTGATTAATGTAAATGATTTAAAAAATGGAATGACTATTTTATATGAAGGAGTGATATATCAAGTAGTTGAATTTCAACATGTTAAACCTGGTAAAGGTAGTGCGTTTGTAAGAACTAAACTAAAAAATCTACGTGCTGGTACTACTCAAGAAATCACTTTTAATGCTGGAATTAAGATAGAAAAAGCAAATGTTGAGAAAAAGCAATTATCTTATCTTTATGATTCTGGTCCTTCATATGTGTTTATGGATAATAAAACCTATGAACAAATAGAGCTTCCAAGTGATATGCTTGAAAGTGAAAAATATTTATTAAAAGAGAATATGAATGTTGATGTAATGAATTACAATGGTGAGGTAATAGGAATTACTCTTCCGGAAAAGGTTTCATATAAAGTTATTGAAACTGAAAATGCCGTTAAAGGTAATACTACAAGTGGTGCTTTGAAAGATGCTACCATTGAAACTGGTTATACATTAAAAGTACCATTATTCATAGGCGAAGGTGAAGAAATAATTATTACTACAAGAGATGGAAAGTATTCTTCTAGAGCATAATATGACTGATAATTTTAAAAAAATGATTGAATCAATGACTTCAAGATATATGAGTTTAATATCAAGAGAAGAATTAACAAAAATATATAAAGAATTTAATAATGATCCAGAAACAATTTCAAAAGAAATAGCGAATTATATAAAATTTTATATGGATAAAGGATGCGTTAATTGCATTTGTCCAATTTGTAGTATTCCATATAATGAGAAAATTGGGTATGAAGATGGATTTCCTATAGGCAATAAATGTTTGTTTTGGGAAAACGATGAATACTTAGAAAGAAAATTACAATTAAAGTAATTTTTTTTATCATAATAATTCTAATAATTGTATATATTGTATTAGCAAAGGGGATTATAATGATTAATAAACAAAGTTTATGGTTCTTAACTTTATTCAGCTTGGTATTAATATTAGGAATATATTATATTACTATGCCAAATAATCTATTGAAATCTAATGAAGAAGTAGAAAAAGTTAATAAAGAAGTGACTGTCAATGTAGAAGAAAATGATATGTTAGTAGCATTAAGAGTTGAAAGAGATGAAAAAATTTCTTTGAAGATGGGAGATTTACAAAGTGTCTTAACATCCGTGGAATCTAGTACTGAAGAAAAAAATTCTGCATTTGAGGAATTAAGATTGTTAAATTTAACTAAAGGAGAAGAACAAGAATTAGAAGAAAAATTGTATACAGAATTAAAAATTAAATCTTATATAGAAATAAATGGTGACCAAATTAAAGTTATAATTAATTCTAAAGAACATGACAGTAAAATTGCAAATAGTATAATGCGTTCTATTCAAAAAGAATACGTTGAAAAAAAGTATATAACTGTAAAATTTGAATCTCCTTAGGCTACTTACTCTCACTAATATGTTTTTATTTCATAAAATATTTTAGATAAAATAATAAAATATAAAGGTGGGATAGTGTGAACAAAAACATATTGACTAAAAGAGAAAAAGAAGTATTTGATCTTTTAGTAACAAATAAAAGTACAAAAGAGATAGCGGATGAATTATTTATAAGTGAAAAAACTGTGAGAAATCATATATCAAATTCTATGCAAAAGCTAGGAGCTAAGGGACGTGCAGGCGCAGTTATTGAACTATTAAAATTAGGAGAAATTTCTTTGAAATGACCTTTGTGGTCATTTTTTAATTCAAACAATAATATAATTATATAGGTGAATTATGTTAAAAAAAATGAGTATAAAAAAAATTACTATTACAACTACTGCATTATTGGTTTTTCTACTATTTTCAATATTTCCATCCAAACAAAGCATAGCTAATAATATTAATATAAAATATGAAGATGCTGAGAAAAACTCTGTAGTTTTTTTATTAAATGAGAATGATTACTTAGTTCGAGTAAATGTATATATCGAACAAACTAAAAAAGAAGAAAAAATAAATTCAAAAATTAATTATTTAATTAAAAACAACAAATCAATTGATAGTTTTATGGGATTGTTACCGAGCAATACCAAAGTATTAAATATAGAAATAAAAGATAAATGTGTAATTGTAAATTTTTCAAAAGAATTTTTAGATATGGATATTGATAAAGAAGAAAATATTATTGAGTCTCTTGTATATTCTTTAACAGAGGAAGATAATATAGAATCTATTAGTATTTACGTTGAGAACAATTTATTAACCGAACTCCCTAATTCAAAGAAAAAAATACCAGAGTTTCTGGATAGAAGTTATGGAATAAATAAAGAATATGATATAACATCACTTGTGAATTTAACATCCACTACAATTTATTATACGAGTGTTGTTAACAATGAAGTGTATTATGTTCCAGTAACAAAAATCAGTAATGATAATACAGAAAAAATTGACATTATAATAAATGAATTAAAAAGTTCATTAATATATCAAAGCAATTTAAATAGTTATTTAAAAAGTGACGTAAAATTAAAAAATTATGAAATAACAGAAGAAACAATAAATTTATATTTTAATGAAAATATATTTGATGATCTTAATTCTAAAACAATTTTAGAAGAGGTAAAATATACGATTACCCAATCAATTAAAGAAAATTATGAGGTAGAAAAGGTTGAATTTTATGTAAACGATATGCTAGTTAATTAATTTCTTTGAATACCTGAATAGACATTTTAATTAAAATTTGATACAATATTTTAGTAAAGAGGAAGTTATGAAGATAATTTTATTAAAAGATATTAAGTCTTTAGGAAAAAAGGATGATATAAAAGAGGTAAAAGATGGATATGGAAAATTCTTAATTACTTCTGGGTCAGCTGTTTCATATACTAAAAAAAGTAATGAAATATTATCAAATCAAATAAAAGAAAAAAGTAAAGAAGTTGAAGATTTAATAAGAGAAAACACTGATTTGAAAAACAAGTTAGAAAAATTGAATCTTGATTTTAAGGTAAAAGTAGGAAAAAATAACAAGATGTTTGGTACTATTACCGCCAAAATGATAAGCGAAAAATTAAAAACTTTAGGTTTTGACATAGATAAAAAGAAAATTGAGTGTAAAGATCTTAATACATTGGGAGAATTTAATATAAATATAAATTTATATAAGAAAATAATAGCAAAGATTAAAGTAATAGTTAGTTAGTAGGAGTATTATGGCAAGAAAAGAACCACAAAATATTGATGCTGAGATTAATGCGCTAGGAAGTGCATTTTTAAGCGTATCCGTTTTAGATAAAATATGTGAAGAATTAACTGAAGATATGTTTTTTAGTAAGCAAAATCAAATTCTTTATAAAGTAATAAAGCTTTTACATACTAAAGAAATTCCAATTGACGCTACCACAGTAATAAATGAATTAGAAAAAAGCGACGAACTTTCAAAGGTTGGAGGAGTGGAGTATATAACTGAGGTATTATCTTCAGTTGCTTCAGTAGCGAATATACAATATTATGTAAATATCATTTTTGAAAAATATATTTTACGAACATTAATTAATAAAACAACTGAAATACAAACTGACTGTTATGAAGAAAAAGAAGAAGTAGATCAAATAGTAGAAGATGCTGAAAAATCAATATTAAGTGTAAATAATGATAGACTTGGTAAAGAAATAATGTCTATTCAAGATATTCTTCCAGAGGTACAAGCTAACATTGAAGAACTTGCTAAAAACAAAGGAAAAGTGACAGGAGTATCTACTGGATTTTATGAATTAGATAAAATCACAAGAGGTTTTCAGCCACATGAAGTAATTATTATCGCTGGACGTCCTGGTGGTGGTAAATCTGCTTTAGCACTTAATATTGCTACTAATGTTGCGATTAATGAAAAGAAATCAGTAGCTTTATTTAGTTTGGAAATGGGTGCAGAAGAACTTGCTAAAAGAATGTTTTCTTCAGTTGGACAAATTGAATCTGATAATATAAAAACTGGTAAACTTAATAATAATGATTGGAAGAAGTTGAATGAAGCAATTAGTGAACTTGCAGATACAAAATTATTTTTAGATGATACAGCTGGAATAACTGTTGGAGAAATCAGAAGAAAATGTAGAAGAATTAAAAATTCTAGTTCTGGGCTTGATTTAATCGTAATAGATTATTTACAACTTATAAGTAGCTCTGCTAAATATGCTGGAAATCGTGTACAAGAAGTCAGTGAGGTTTCACGTGATTTAAAAAAACTTGCTATGGAAATGAACGTCCCGGTAATAGCTTTAGCACAATTATCTCGTAGTTCTGAAGCCAGAAAAGGTGATGAAAGAAAACCTAGACTTAGTGATTTGAGAGAGAGCGGAAGTATAGAACAAGATGCTGATATAGTATCATTTATTTATAGTGATGATTATTATGATAATATAAGTGCGATATCTTCTGAAGTACAAGTTATAGTTGCTAAAAATAGAAGTGGATCTACCGGAATTGCAAATTTATTATTTGAGAAAAATATGGGTAGTTTTAAAAATTATAAAACGAGGGAAGAAAATGAGTAAAAGATTTACAATCGGTACTATTATTGGGTGCGTATTATTAATATCTTTAATATTTGTTGTTGGATTTTCTAGTACTAAGTATTCTGGTGCAACTCAAAAATTATATAAGGTATATTTAGATGGTACTGAACTTGGAATGATAGAAAATAAAAATGAATTATATGCATTAATTGATCAGGAACAGCAAGATATAAAAGAAAAGTACGATGTTACTACTATTTATCCGCCAAAAGGTCTTGAGGTATCTGAAGTTTTAACATATGATAAGAACATAATAAGTGTTAATGAAATATATAACAAAATAAAAGATGAAGAAACTTTTACAATAGAAGGATATCAAATAAATATAGTAAATGAGGAAAAGAAAATCAACATTACAATTAATGTACTAGAAAAGAAATTTTTTGAAGAGGCCATTAATAATATAGTGAAATCTTTTTATGGAGAAGAAGAATATATAGCATATATTGAGGAAACTCAAATAGAAATAAAAGATATAGGCGAAAAAATTGATAAAATATATATAGATGATAATATAACAATTAAAAAAACATTGATATCTACAGAAGAATATATATTTACTTCAACTGATGATTTAACAAAGTATTTACTTTTTGGAACGCTTGAAGATCAAAAAAAATATACTGTAAAATATGGTGATACTTTAGAAGACATATCTAATAAAAACGAACTTAATGTAGAAGAGTTACTGATTGCTAACTCTGATATAGTAAGTAAAAATATATTGTTATATAAAGGTCAAGTATTAAATATAGGTCTTATTAATCCACAAGTGAATATTGTTGCTGAAACAACTTCTATAGAAGATGCTAAAATTAAATATGATACAACGGTTCAATACGATAATAGTTTGGATGCAAGTATTAAATATGTAAAACAGAATGGAGTAAATGGGCTTAGCCGTGTTACATATAAAAATAAAATTGTTAATGGTGAAATACTAAGCGTTGTACAAATATCAGTAGAAGAGATTACTCAAGCTGTCAATAAGATTATTGTAATAGGTGGTTCTAATGCAATATATGTAGGAGATAGTGATTGGGCATGGCCAACAACAAAACCATATAAGATTAGTTCTCCATATGGTTGGCGTTGGGGTAGTTTACATCGTGGTGTTGATATTACCTCAAGCGGATATGGTTCACCTATTTATGCAATTCAAAGTGGTACTGTTGTGAAATCAGAATATGATAAATATAGTATGGGAAATTACGTAATAATTAATCATGGAAATGGTTATAAATCTTATTATTTCCATATGTCTAAGAGACTTGTTAGTACAGGAGATTCAGTAATTATTGGACAAACAATTGGTCTTATGGGTAGTACTGGATATAGTACTGGTACACATTTGCATTTAGGAGTTAGTTATAATGGTGCATATTTTAATCCATTAAAACTATATGATTAAAATGAAAGCAATTGTACTTGGCAGCGGTTCTTCTGGGAATTCAACCTATATTGAAATAAATAATATTAAAATATTAATTGATATAGGTTTTTCCTATAGAAGTTTGAAAGAAAAATTAAAAACAATTAGTGTGTTTCCTAAAGATATAGACTATATTTTTATAACACATGAACACACTGACCACACATTTGGATTATGTTCATTCTTAAAAAATAATAATCCAGTAGTATATATTGATGATTCAATTAAAGATATTTGCTTAAAAGACTTAAATTATGAAAATATAAAAAACATTGAAGAAGAAATCATTATAAATAACGTATTAATAAGAAAGGTACCAACATCTCACGATTCATTGTTTTCTTGTGGTTTTTTGATTCAAGATGATCATGAATCAATAGTATATATTACTGATACTGGATATATTAACACAAGATTATTTAAAATTATTCAAAATAAAAAATACTATATTTTAGAAAGTAATCACGATGTAGAAATGCTTTTACACGGTCATTATCCATTGTATTTACAAAGAAGAATTCTTAGCGACAAAGGTCATTTATCTAATGAATCATGTGGAGAATATCTTTCTAGGATAGTTGGTCCTAATACAAAGAAAATAGTGCTTGCGCATTTAAGCGAACATAATAATAAACCTGATTTAGCTCTTGAAACTGTAAAACATATATTAGCAAATAATAATATTGACAATATTGAGACTACTTGTGCAACGCAAAAAGAAATAGAATGTGTGACAGTATGATAAAAATAATATGTGTTGGAAGTATAAAAGAAAAATATTTAAATGAATTAATTGGTGATTATTTTAAAAGAATAAAAAAATATCATAAAATAGAAATAGTTGAATTAAAAGATTCAAATAAACAAGAAGAAAATAAAAAAATAAGAGATACAATAAATGAAAAAGAATATGTGATTGCTTTAGATAAAAGCGGTGTACAAATAAATACAATACAATTTCAAGAAAAAATAGAGTCTTTGTTTAATCAGAGTCTTTCAAACATTACTTTTATTATTGGTGGGTCAGAAGGCTTAGAAGATGAAACATTGAAATTGTGCGAATATATTTTGTCATTTTCACAATTAACTTTCCCCCATGGATTATTTAGAGGTATTTTATTAGAACAAATATATAGAATATTTAAAATAATGAATAATGAAACTTATCATAAATAAAACAAGTAAAAGTTTACTTTTATATAAAAAAATGTTATAATATGCAAGTATAAAAAAGGGGGGGATCCAATGGAAGAAGATTTTACAGAATTATTAAAGGAATATTCAGATGATTATGGAGTAGATGTCAAAACTATCAACAGATTATCAGAACTTATATTAGAATCTGGATATGCTAATTCTGAAGAAGAATATGAACATTTATTGCTTAATGCTATTGAAACGGGTAGCTATAATGCTGAAAATGCAGAAGAAAAAGCAAAAACACCCGAAGAAACAATAGAGTTTGTGTTACAACGTGAATATTTTTTAGACTAATACTAATTATCAAAACAAATAATATAATTAACTATGTTAGATATAATATGGTTAATTTTTATTTTGTTTTTAATAATCATTTCGTTTTATATTGGTAAAAAGATTAACTTTAATAATTTTAATATACCTTTTCTTTTAAGAAATGTAAAAGATGGAAATAAAAGTGGTATGTTTATGGCTCTAGCTACTAAAATGGGTGTTGGAAGCATTATAAGTGTTACCATTGCTATATGTATAGGAGGAATTGGAAGTATATTTTGGATGATATTATTTGGTATTATTTCTACCCCTTTAATTTATTATGAGAGTATACTTGGAAGCAAATATAAAGAAAAGTATAAAGATACATATATTTCTGGTCCATATTTTTATATTAAAAAAGGACTTAATAAAAAATTAATTGCAACTATTTCTGCGCTATTATTAATCATTTCATATTCATTTATATTTCAAATGATTCAAACTAATACTATAAATGAGATTATAAAATATTCATTTAATATTAACCCCTTTGTTATATTGATAGTATTAATTTCTATTATTTTGCCTATTATGTTTTTTAACATGAAAGAAATAATATCTAGCGTTAATAAATTAGTTCCTTTTATGTGTATATTAGTAATTATCGTATCACTTATAACAATTATTTTAAATTATTCTTTAGTACTATCTATAATCAAAGATGTTATTAAAAGTGCCTTTAATATTAAAACGTTTTTAATATCATTTATAGTAGGAGTTAAAAAAAGTATATTTTTAAGTGAACTATTGATTGGAACAACTTCTATAACTGCTGGCGTTGGAGATACCAATATAAAGAAAGAAGCTAGTTTTCAAACTCTCGGTATATACTTTATCAATATAATTATTACGTTTTTGGTTTCATTGTTAATATTAATATTTTTAAGTAAAAATAGTTATAATTTTTCAAATTACAATTTATTTTTAGTTATGGTATTTAATAATTTGTATGGAAATATTGGAAATTTATTTTTAATATTAATAATTAGTTTGTTCGCAATTACTACTATTCTTAGTGGCTATTATATTGGTCTTGAATTTGTAAGTATTGTATTTAAAAATAGAAATGCGATACTAATATTTAAAGTATTAATGTTATTATCATTGCTAAGCGGTCTTTATTTTGAATCATTAATATTATGGAAAATTGTGGATTTATTTTTAATTGTATTAATATTTATAAATATTTATTGTATAATTAAATTGTCAAAGGAAGTAAACTATGATTAATAATGATTGGAATATAGTGTTAAATAATATTTTTAGTAGTAATGGTTTTAAAAAATTTATGATAGATATAAAGAAAAAATATGAAATGTGTCAGTGTTTTCCAGAATGTCCTAATATTTTTAATGCTTTAAAATTAACTCCATATAATAATGTCAAAGTAGTGATATTAGGACAAGATCCATATCATAATGTGGGACAAGCTCATGGACTTTCGTTTTCTGTACAAGATGGAATTGCTATCCCACCTAGCTTATTAAATATATTTAAAGAATTAAAAAATGATATTGGAGTAGATATTCCTAAAAATGGTGACTTAACTCATTGGGCTAAAGAGGGAGTTTTACTTCTTAACAGCATACTAACAGTAGAAGCACATAAACCTTTGTCTCATTCTAATTTGGGATGGGAAAAATTAACTGATTATATAATTGAAAAATTAAATGACAAAAAAAATCCCGTCGTATTTATATTGTGGGGTAGTGCAGCCAGAAGCAAAAAGAAATTAATAACAAATCCACAACATTTGATAATAGAAAGTGTTCATCCCTCACCTTTGTCAGCCTATAATGGCTTTTTTGGTAGTAAACCGTTTTCTAAAACTAATGAATTTTTAGAAAAAAATGGAATAGAAAAAATAAATTGGTAAACTATTTACAATTTATTTTTATTTGTTAAAATATAATTATAAGGTAGGTGTAGTATGAAAGATAATTTAAGAATTATAGTTATGAATAATTGCAAAGAATTAGGGGATAGTATTGATAAATATTTGATGAAATTAAGAAATAATAAAGTGAGTTATGTTGTTCCTAGTGTTGAAACCAGATTTAATGATGGGCATGGAAAGTTACAAATTTTGAGTAGTGTTAGAGAAAAAGATTTATATATAATCTCTGATATTGGAAATCCAAGTTGTACATACGAAATGTATGGACATACAAATTATATGGGACCTGATGAGCATTTTACGGATATTAAGAGAGTTATTGGTGCTTCAATGGGACATACAAGAGATATAACAGTAATTATGCCACTTTTGTATTCAAGTAGACAGCATAGAGTTAAAAGTAGAGAATCTTTAGATGCTCCAGTAGCACTTCAAGAATTAAAAACTGCTGGTGTTAAAAGAATAGTCACGTTTGATGTACATGATATTGGAGTGAGAAATGCAATACCATATACTGAGTTCCAAAACATTTATCCTACCAATTCAATATTAAATTCATTCATTGACAATGAACATTTTGATTATAACAACTTACTATTTATAAGTCCTGATACCGGAGCAATAGACAGAGCAAAATATTATGCTAATGTATTTAAATGTAATATAGGCGCATTTTATAAAACAAGAGATTTGACAAAACCAGTTAATGGAAAATATCCGATTACCGGGCATATTTATATGGGGCCTGATATAAAAGATAAAAATGTAGTAATAGTAGATGATATGATTGCATCGGGAGAATCAATATTAGATACTGCATTAAAGACTAAGGAATTAGGAGCTAAAAACGTATATATTGTAGCTTCATTTGCATTATTTACCGCAGGACTTGATTTATTTAGAGAATATTATAAAAAAGAAATTTTTAATAAACTTTATTCAACAAATTTAACATATGTATATCCAGAAGAAAGAAAAGAAGAATGGTTTGAATGCGTTGACTGTTCCAATCAAGTAGCACAAGTTATAAATGTTCTAAATAAAGATGAATCACTTAGTCCTTTGTTATCTCCTGATCCAAATGTTTTACAAAAAGTATTAGATAATAAAAGGTATTATAAAAGTTAAGGTTGATTTTAAATGATTTTTGTTATATAATTTTTTATGTAATGAAGGGAAGGTGAAGAAAGATGACTCATGTTGAGGTTAAAGATGGTAATGTAGAAGCAGCTTTAAAAAAATTCAAGATTAAAGTTCAAAGAAGCGGTATCCCTTCTGAGATGAAAAAAAGAAAAGAATACTCAAAGCCTGGCATTAGAAGAAGAGAAGCTAAAAAAGAAGCAATTAAAAATGCTAGAAAACATAATAAAAATAATAATAACTAGGAGGAGCTATGTCATTGTTTGAGGATTTAAATAATCAAATGGTAAGTGCGATGAAAGCACATGATAAAGATACGCTTAGTACATTAAGATTATTGAAAAGTGCAGTTATGCTACACAAAATTAATAATAAACTTGAAAATATTAGTGATGATGTAGTTATGGAAGTCGCTGCTAAACAAGTAAAAACTCATAAAGAATCAATTATTGAATTTGAAAATGCTGGTCGTGGTGATTTGGCGGATAATTTAAAAAGAGAAATTGAGGTATTAAAACAGTTTTTACCAAAAGAATTATCAATGGAAGAAATAGAAAATGAGATTGATAAAATATTTGAAGAATTAAAACCAACTGGTAAGTCAGATTTGGGTCGTGTTATGAAAGAGGCTTCACTTAGATTAAAAAATCGTGCTGATTTCAAAGTGATTAGTGAAATGGTACAAAGTAAACTCCAATAGGAGTTTTTTCTTTTGATATAAAGCATATAATTATATTGATTATGATAAATAATATAATTAATTTTATAAAGACTGATGACTATTTAATCAGTATATATAATTCACACGTATATATTTTTAATTATGGTAAAATATTAGATATTTCCGAAAATAAAATCAGCATAACATTTGAAAAAATTAATATTGTTATAAAAGGAGAAAAATTATTAATAGAAAAAATGGATCTAAAAGAAATATTGATATGTGGTAATATAAAAGGTATTGAACTGTTATGAATATAAAAATTAGTATTAATGATAGTGTAGATCATGTTATAAAGAAATTAGTTTTCAACAAAATATTTTATAGCAACCTAACTTTTAATGAGGGCTTAGTATATCTAGATATTAATTACAAAGATTTAAAATTTTTAAAATATTTTTATGGTAAAAAAATAAAGATAATTAAATATTATGGAATTGAAGGATTCGTTAATTTTATAAAGTATCACTTGGTTTTAATACTTTCTTTTATATGGGGTATTATTATGCTGTTTTTGCTTTCTAATATTATTTTTAAAATTGAAGTAAACACTGAAGATGAAACATTAAAACAAAATATAACGTATGAACTTGAAAGTCACGATATAAAAAAATATTCATTTAAAAAAAGTTTTAAAGAACTTCAGGCAATAAAAGATGAAATAAAAAATCATAATTTAAAAACTATAGAATGGATTGAAATAAGAGAAGTGGGAACTAAATATATAATTGAATTAACACCACGAGTTATAAAAGAAAAGAACGAAGATGATGAGTCAATAAGTAGCATCGTTGCTTCTAAGGATGGTAGAATTTTACACTTGACTGCAAGTAGTGGTGAGGTTTTAAAAAACGTAGGAGATTATGTAAAAAAAGAAGAAGAAATAATATCTGGTAATATATATAAGAATGAAGAAACCTTAAAAGCACAAGTAAAAGCCGAAGGAAAAGTATATGCTGAAGTTTGGTATACTATAAATACAACAATACCTTATGAATATGTTGAATATAAAAGAACAGGTGAAACTATTAATCATTATTATATAGAAATATTCGGGAAGAAGATGACGTTAATAGGAAAATATAATACCAATTATTCTATGAATGAAACTAAATTATTAATTGATAAACCATATTTACCATTTAAAATTTATAAAGAAAGAAAAGAAATATATGAATATAAAAATATAAAAGTATCTGTTAATGAAGCAAAAGATGAAGCCATTAAAAGAAGTGAAGAATCATTAAAAAATAAACTTGATGATGATGAATATATAATTGATAAAAAAGTTTTGAATATTAATGAATTTAGTAGTAAAATAAATGTAGAAGTATTTTATAAGGTTTATGAAAATATTGGGAAAATTAAAATACTTGAAAAAGATAAAAAGAAGTAGGTGAAATATGATTGATACTTTGAAAGATGCAATTTTGTTTTCTTGGCCAACTATAATAATTGTTCTTTCTATTGTGGTAATAATTAGGGTTGCGTATTATAAAAACAATAAGAAAAAACTTGTATTCCACGAAGAATTATTATTACTATTATTTATAACATACATATTAATATTGTTTCAACTTGTTACGTACAAAGAAACTGAAATCGCAGGTATCAATTTAATGCCATTTAAAGAAATATTGAGGTATGATGTAGGAACTGATAATTTTTATAAACAAGTTCTTGGAAATATAATATTATTTATACCTTTTGGCTATTTTGTGACATATTATGCTAAGTTAAAAAAAATTGGGAGTATTACTTTAATAACGCTTTTTGCCAGTGTGACGATAGAAACAGTTCAATATTTTATTGGAAGATGTTTGGATATTGATGATATTTTATTAAATGTAGTAGGTGGTATAATAGGATTTTTATTGTTTATTGGACTTGACGCAATTAGAAAGCATTTACCAGGATTATTTCAAAAAGATATTATTTATACGTTACTTAGTTTGGCACTTATAGGATTTATAATTCTTTATATGTTCGGATTTATAAGCATTGGAGGGTAAATGAGTATTATTATTAACAATACCACAAAAGAAAAAATTAATAAAATTGACATTAGAAAAATTTGTAATATTACATTTAAAAAACTTGGTGTAGATGATGCTTTAGTAAGTATAACAATAGTCGATAATAACACCCTACAAGAGATAAATAAACAATATCGTAAAATAAATAAGCCTACCGATGTAATATCATTTGCATTTGAAGAGATTAATGATGTAAAATTGGACTTTAGAAACCTTGGGGAAATATATATAAGTATAGAAAGAGCAAAAGAACAATCAGAAGAGTATGGTCATAGTTTAAAACGAGAGATATGTTTTTTAACGGTACATGGTTTATTGCATTTACTCGGGTATGATCATATAAATGAAAATGATAGAATTGTAATGAGAAAGTTGGAAGAGGAGATATTAAGTAGTTATGGAACGAAAAGATAGAGGTATATTTAGATTACAACGTAGTTTTAAGTATGCTGGCGAAGGACTCAAATTTGCCTATAAGCATGAACAAACAGTTTGGATATATATTCCTGTTGCAATTACAGTAATAATTTTGGGTTTTATTTTAAAAATCTCACAAATTGAGTGGCTAATACTAATATTAATACTTGGACTTATATATTCTTTAGAACTTATTAACACAGCATTAGAAAAATGTGTGGATTTAGTAACAGATAAATATCATCCACTTGCGAAAGCTAGCAAAGACATAGTATCTGCTTCAGTACTTATTTTTGCTATTACCTCAATTATATGCGGACTTATAATATTTGTCCCAAAAATTATAGAACTATTTTAGGAGGAATTATGAAAGAAAAAATAGAATACTTAATTAATAATGCATATGCACCATATTCAGGAATGAAATTTGCGTGTATTGTAGAAGGAGAAAATGGTAAATTATATAACGGAGTAAATGTGGAAAATGCATCATTTGGAGGGAGTATATGCGCTGAACGAAATGCAATTAATAATGCGGTTGGTGATGGAGTTAGAAAGTTCAAAGCTTTGTATTTAATGGGCAGTAGCGAAGATTTTTTATATCCATGCAGTATTTGCAAGCAAACATTCTTAGAATTTTTCGATGATGATGTAATTTTTAATATTATGAATGTTAAAGGAGAAATGAAAGTTTTTACATATAAAGAAATATTAAACACAATATTTTCAAAAGGTGAGATTCAATGAAAAGTGGTTTTGTAAGTGTAATTGGGAGACCAAACACAGGTAAAAGTACATTAATTAACACAGTGGTTGGAGAAAAAATCACAATCACTTCAAATAAACCACAAACAACTAGAAATATCATTCAAGGAGTATATAACGATAATGATTCTCAAATAGTTTTTGTTGATACTCCGGGTATTCATAAGCCTCTTCATAAATTGGGATTTCTTCTAAATGAAAAAGCTTACTATACATTTGATGATGTTGATATAATATTATTTATGGTGAATGCAGATGAAAAAATTGGTCCAATTGATTTATATATCAGCGAAAAATTAAAAACAATAAAAAAACCTATTTTTTTGGTAATCAATAAGATAGATAAAATATCTAATGATGATATATTACTTAAAATAAATGAATATAAAGATATCTGTGATTTTGCTGAAGTAATACCAATTTCTGCTTTAAAGAATGATAATGTCGATAGACTTATTAATGTATTAAAAGAATATTTGCCAGATCAAGTAAAATATTTTAATGAAACTGATAAAACAAGTGCCACTAAAGAGTTTAGAATATGTGAAATAGTTAGAGAAAAAATTCTTTCAAACACATCACAAGAAGTGCCGTATTCAGTGGCGTGTATACTTTCTTCTATTAAAGAAGAAAGTAAAATTATTACTATATTTGTAGATGTTATTGTGGATAAGGATAGTATTAAAAAAATAATACTTGGAAAAAACGGCAATAAAATAAAACAAATTGGAATGGAAGCTAGAGTTGATATTGAAACTTTGTTAGGGAAACAAGTTTACTTGGAATTGTATGTTAAAACTTTGAAAAAGTGGAGAGATAATAAAAAACATTTAAAAACATTGGGTTTTATAAATAAGCATGAATAAATTATATTGTTTTTTATCAATATTATATTGAGGAGAAACAATGGATAAAAAGAATGCTTGGGAAATGTTTAAAAAAACGGGTAAAATAGAATATTATTTAAAATATAAAAAATCAAAGAAAGAATAAGTATGGAAATAATAAGCGTTAAAGGAATTATATTAAATTCCACTCCATATAAAGAAAGTAGTAAAATATTAAATATATTAACAAGTGAATATGGAGTTATTGGTGTTATATCAAAAGGGTGCAAGGGCCCCAAAAGTAAGTTAAGAGCAGTAAGTGAAAATTTCACATATGCTGTTTTTCATTTATATTATAGAAATAATGGGTTATCTACTTTAATAGGTGGAGATATTCAAAATTATTTTTTAAAATTAAAAAGTAATATTATTTTGGTAGGATATTTGACTTATTTATGTGATCTTACAAAAAATGTTGCAAAGCAATCATATGAAAATGATATTTTAGATTTACTTATAAGTAGTTTAGAAAAAATAAATGAAGGTTTTGATCCTCTTGTCATAACTAATATATTGGAATTAAAATATTTAGATTATTTAGGAGTTAGTATTAACTTAGATTCATGTGTTGTGTGTGGAAGTCCCAGTATAATAACAATATCATATGAAAAAGGTGGATATATTTGTAGTAAATGTAGAACAAATGAAAAAGTATTAGATGAAAAAGTTTTAAAGATGTTAAAGCTTTATTATTATGTTGATATTTCAAAGATAAGTAAACTTGATATTAAAAAAGAAATAATTGACGAAATAAATAGATTTATTAGTATATATTATGAAAGATATACAGGACTTTATATAAAAAGTAAGAGTTTTTTAGAAAAAATTAAAACTGAAATATAATATCCAAGTAATTTTACTGGGTATAAAAACTTCAGTTTTTTATTTCTTCTTTTTCTCTTATTAAATCATCAATACTAATATCTAAAACCGTAGCAATTTTATATAAAGTTTGAATAGAAAATCCTATTTCTCCTTTTCCACTTTCAATTCTTCGCATAAAATCGTAGGAAATTTCAGCATACATTGCAAGTTTTTCTTGAGTTAATTCTTTTTCTTTCCTATATTTTTTTATGTTGTGTGCAATTACTACTTTTATATTAGGATTAAATGAGTAAAATTTATCATCATCAAATACCATTTTTATCACCATTCATATTATCTCAAAATTTTTAAAAAAGTTCCGTGACCTAGGATTACCGGTTATTAAAAAATCTATTTTCAAAATATTTATTATATATAATAAAAAAAATTATTAAAGTAATTAAATAGAATACTTTTAATTAAAATAAAAATTATATGATATTTTACAATGAATTTTTTTTGATTTGTATAGATTTTGCGTGAGCAATTTGATACAATTAATTTAAGTAGGTGATTATAATGAGTAAAAGTATTGAGGAAATAACAAACTTTTGTAAAACGTATGGTTTTGTTTTTCAAGGAAGCGAAATATATAATGGATTTGCGAATACTTGGGATTTTGGACCAGTAGGCGTAGAATTAAAGAAAAACATAAAATCGTTGTGGTGGAAAAGATTTGTTCAGGAAGATATGAATACTTTTGGTGTGGATTCAGCCATCCTTATGAATCCGAAAGTATGGGAAGCTAGTGGACATATTCAAAGTTTTGGAGATCCTAAAATGGATTGTAAAAAATGCAAGCAAAGATTTAGAGCAGATACTTTAATAGAAGAATTTTCAAAAGGTAAAGTCGCAGCAGAAGGAATGAGTGATAAAGAATTAGAAGCATATATTGAAGAAAATAAAATAAAATGCCCTCATTGTGGTGGATTTGATTGGACTCCAATTAGAAAATTTAATCCAATGTTTAAAACAAGTAGAGGTACTTTAGAAAATGATGCAGATATTGTATATTTAAGGCCAGAGACTTGTCAAGGCGAATATATTAATTTTTTAAATGTTCAAAGAACAGCTAGAGCAAAACTTCCTTTTGCAATCGCACAAATTGGTAAATCTTTTAGAAACGAAATAACTCCTGGAAATTTCTTGTTTAGAACTATCGAATTTGAACAAATGGAACTTCAGATGTTTTGTAAAGAAGAAGATAGTATGAAAATATATGATTCTTATAAAGAAAAAGCAATGAAATTTATAACAGATTTAGGTCTGGATTTTAATAAATTAAGATTTCACGATCACGACAAACTCGCACATTATGCTAAATGCGCATGCGATATACAATATAATTTTCCAATGGGATGGGAAGAATTAAATGGAATTCATCATAGAGGAATATGGGATTTATCAAGACATAGTGAATTTTCTGGTAAAAAGATGGAATATCAAGATCCTGAAACAAATGAAAAATATACTCCTAATGTTATTGAATATTCTATAGGAGCTGATAGACTTACTTTAGCACTTATATGTGAGGCATATAAAAAAGAAGAATTAGATAACGATACAAGAGAAGTAATGTGTTTTAAACCATGTATTGCTCCATATAAAGTAGCAATACTTCCATTAATAAAAAAACTGCACGAAGAAAAATCCAAAGAAATATTTAATATGCTATCTTCAAAATTTATGTGTATTTATGATGAAACAGCTTCTATTGGTAAGAGATATAGAAGACAAGATGTTATAGGAACACCATTTTGTATAACCATAGATGATGATACAATTAATAATAATATAGTTACAATAAGAGACAGAGATTCAATGAAACAAATAACGTTGAAAGTTAATGAAATATTTGATTATATAAGTGAAAAAATTGAATTTTAAAAAAATCAATAAAAATCAAAAAATGGTTTACATTTATGAGTAAAGTGTGATAAACTATTTAAGTAGAATAGAAACGGAGGATTCAAAGTGGCATTTAAATTAAAAGATATGTTTAAACCCGAAGTAGATGAAGTAGCAGAAGAAGATTCATATTACAATATGTCTCCAGAAGAACTTGCTAAAAAGGCAACAAATTCAGGTAATAAGATGATATTAATAGAACCAAGAGCATATTCTGAAAGTCAACAAATTGCAGATCATTTAAAAAATAGAAATTCAGTAGTAATAAATTTTAAAAGAGTCACATCTGATCAAGCAAAAAGAATAATTGACTTTGTAAGTGGAACATTATATGCGATTGGCGGAGACTTACAAAAGTTGGGTGGAGGCATATACTTGTGTACTCCAAAAAATATTTCAGTACAAGGAAAAATGACAGAAGAAGATAAGGGAAAAGAAGAAGAAAAAGATTTAACTGAATGGTAAAAAATCTATAAGGGAGTTCTATGAGAAAGTTTGATATTGTTTTTCGAGGATATGATAAAGTTCAAGTTCAAAAATGCTTAGATGAAGTAGCAAAAAACTATGAAAGTTTACTTAATAAGAGTAAACAAACCGAAATTAGAAACACAGAATTATTAAAAGAATTAGAACATTATAAAAGTTTAGAATCGACATTAAATCGAGCTATTTTTACTGCGGAAAGTGCTTGTGATAAAATAAAGAAAATGGCAAGAAATGAAGCAGACACTTTACTTAGTGAAGCAAAGAGAAATGCAAATAGAATAATAAATGATGCTCTTATAAAAGCAGAAAAAGTTCAAGAACAAGCAGACAGAACTCATAGAAATGTAGAAGTATTTAAAAGAAGGTTACGTACTATTATAGAAAGTCAGTTAGAAGTAATAAGTGAAATAGAAGATATAGATTTAAAAAGATATGATGAGTAATCATATTTTGGTATTGAAGAATTATGGAAGATAAAATATACAATTTGATAGGTAGAATTGGAATGAGTTTTGCGAGGGTAATAGCAGATATTAGTTTTATTGTGTCTGATAAAAAGAAATTTTTAAATGAAAATGGTAGTCCCAAAGATATGATACATTCCAAATAAGTCGCAGAGCGCTTAAATATTATTTGAAATATTATCCGGATAGGGTTTCACAGTATCTAGAAGACGCATGGAAGTTTGATTTTAAATTACTATCAAAATATTTTTTTGATAAGAAAAATACTAAGATGCTTGTGAAAATATTTGATGAACGTGGCAAATTACCATATAGATTGCGAGAAAGTTCGCAATTTTTAATTATGTTGCTAGAAACAGATCCAGAAAAAGCGTTGGGGTTCATTCAGCAAAATCATTTTTATTCAGATGCATATACTGAAGAAAGCGTAAGAAAACTATATGATAGTAAAGTAAAAAGGATTGATGAAAATGGCATAGAAAAAGAAGTAAGTATAATATCTCTATTAGAGCAAATACCATATGGATTGCGAGAAAGTTCGCAAATTTTAACTATGTTATTAGAAACAAATCTAGAGAAATCACTGAAGTTCATTCAACAAGATCAGTTCAAAGTTGAAGTATACGAAAGTGATCAATTCAAAAGATGCTTATTGGATTGTGATGAAGAAATATTTTATTCAATATTAAAAACTAAATACTTAATTTCAGTTTCTCCAAAATATTTTGGATTGTATGGCGAAGGTTTAGAAGAATTAATAGATGAACTGAAAAATATATCAGGGATGGCACGTACTCCATCATTAGAATTCATAAAAAAGATGTTGTATCTTCAAGTAGCCTTAGAGTATGAAGAAGCACGTAAAAATACTTCCAAACGTTACTTACAAGGAAATGTGGGAGAAGAAGTAAAAGATACTCTTATGCTAAATGGAAATATTGATGTTGGAATAGAAAATCAGTTGACTTCTTATTTAATGGGAGTAACTTCAGGAGAGACTGTAAAAGGATTAATTAGAGAAAAAACTTTAAGTAAAGAAGATAAGATAGCAAGAATACTTAAAAAAAGTGGAATAACAAAAGTAAAGAGATTGGCAGTATGGGAAGGCGAAAGAGACAGTATAATATATGAAGAAATAAGTGAACGATTATCAGAATTAAGATTGGATGATGAATCTGAAAGCAAAGAAATATTAACAACTATTACAAAGACACTTGTAGAAATGAAGAAAAAAGCATTTGAAGCATATAAAAAAGATCCACAAGATAAAGAAGCAGGTCAAATAATAGATGAAATATGTGATATTGCATTAAATGCACAGCAAAATTCAGAAGTAGGTAACATATATATAAGATTATTAAAAGGTGTAAAGAGAGATTTTTTGGAATTAACACCAAAAGGCAAAGAAAAAATCCAAAGCAGGAAAAAAATAGAAGTATTTAATGCGACAATAGAAAAAAGAAGAGAAAAAGTAATAGAAGCCATAATGGGTGAATTCGATATGGATCGTACCGAAGCGGAAAAAATATGCCAATTATATACAGAATGTAAAGAGCCAAAAGATTTTGAGAGGTATGAAGAACGAAAGGGAAACCCTAAAAAGAAAAAAATAATAAGTTTTAAAGCTGTTTTAGCAAGTAGATTGGTAACAGACTCAGAAATAGGAGAAATAAGCCAAAAAGATATATTAAAACTTGATCTAACAAGTGATAATTTTCAAGTACCAATGAGAAGACAAATTCATAGGTTCATATTAAGCATATTATCAAATACAGTTTTTGGAGAAAAGAGTGACGTAATTGATATTACACGAAATAATTTGGGAGAAATAACTGATTCTAGAATAAATTCTAGAATGAGAAAACTATTAGAAAATGTAAAAAAATCCATGACAATAGAAGACAAAGTTAACAGTGAATCATTAATAGGTATAGAATCATTAATAGGCTTGACAGAAAGTAGTATATTTGATTCTAAGAGTATAGGATTGATTAGTGTTTTATACTTGCCAATAAATGAAAAACTCAAAAGATTAAATAAAAATGAAGAGGTATCATATACAATAAACAATTATTTGGAGTATGCACGTATAGGATTAAGGATGACTACACCGGATATGAGTAATAGTATTTTGGGATCATATAATTGTGAAATACTTTCAAAAAAATCTAATGTGCAAGAAAACCTAACTCATTATATAAAAAATATGGCAAATCGTAGTTATAGAAATATACCAACAGTAAAAGGAGAGTGTGAGGGTATATATTATGAAGCATATAGTGTAGATGATCCAGAGCAATTAATAGCAGGGGCTAGAATTAGTGGCAGTTGCTTTAGAATAGGAAATGCTCAAAGTAATACAATAAATTTGGAATTACCAAAGTCATTTATTATTTTTTCTTCTAAAGGTTTTAAAGTTGGCTGTTTATTTTGATTTCCTGGAAAAGTAGAAAAAGCAAGGGGAATACCATCACCATCAAGAAATAGCCCCATACCAACAATTGGATTTGGTCTGTTTTCTTTACTTTTGCCATACTTTCTAAAATCATCATCATTCTCTATTTCAAAATAATAGTTAGTACAATCATAGAAAAGAACTTTATCATTTCTTTTTGCGTACTTTAAACTGTTTTTATAAACTTCTGACTGAATAAAATCTGTTTCTTTAGCAATAACTTCTAAAGCTCTATAAATATCATGAAGTTCAAAATTAGGTTGTTCAATAAAGTTTTTAGATAACTCTAATGTTTTTAATTTAGACGATGGATATATAATTCTGGAATAAATAAGTTTAGATAAAACATCGTTTAGATCATATCTAAATTGATACTTATTTGTGATTTCATCACATATATTATTTAACCCTAAAGAATAATAAATGTCTTGCAAAAATAAGTAACCTCCGTTAAATTTATATTTTTTACTATAATCTAATTGTTTCGTTTGCGACAATCTAATAATAATATCATTTTTATTTTCTCTCTCTTGCTTATTTAACAACTCGACATACTTTTTAGCCCAGTCATAAGGATCAGACCCTTTAGATTTAATTGTTAATTCGTTTAAATTACCCAATTTTTCTATGACCTTTGAAGTTCTTTTACCATTTATTGTAACAGACTTAATAACATAAAAACAGGTTGCTCCTTTAGATTTATTAATATTTAATCTCATAAAAATATCCTCGCTTACTATAACTAGTGCAACATATTACTATATGTTACGTAATAACAAAATACAAAATTTGACAAAAAAATAACCATTCTATAATGGTTTGCTTAATATTTGTATTTTAAAACTGTCAAATTCCCGAATTAAAAAATGGTGAATTTGAATTTGCCAAAGAAAAAGATATAAATAAAATTAGAAATGATATTTAAATTGACAAAATTATACTTTAATAATATAATAAAGAAGAAATCAAATGAGGAAGACGTTATTATAAATTATTTATAGAGAGTTAGTGTATAGTGGAAACTAATAATAATTATGATAAGTATCACTTCTGATGAGCATAGCCGTTAACTACGTTATAGTTTTGAGAATAAATTAAGGTGGTACCACGAAAATATTTCGTCCTTTAGGGGACGTTTTTTTATTGGAGGAAGAAATGGAAAAGATTAATGTTACTTATGATTTTGTAAGTGAAGAAGAAAAAATATTAGATTGTTGGGAGAAAAATAATACTTTTGAAAAATTACTTGAAAAGAACAAACTTGGTAAAAAATATCGTTTTATTGATGGTCCGATAACAGCTAACAATAAAATGGGTATTCATCATGCTTGGGGAAGAAGTATGAAGGATTCAATTCTTAGATATAAAGCAATGAACGGATATATAACTCATTATAGAAACGGATTTGATAGTCAAGGACTTTGGGTTGAAGTTGAAGTTGAAAAAGATTTGGGATTTAAAACTAAAAAAGATATTGAAGAATATGGACTTGATAAATTTACTTTAGCTTGTAAGGATAGGGTTAAAAAATATAGTGGAGAAATAACTCGCCAATCTAAAAGGTTAGGCCAATGGATGAATTGGAATAATTCATATTATACATATACCGATGAAAACATATTGGGTATTTGGCACTTCTTAAAAAGATGTCATGAAAAGGGTATGATAAAAGAAAGCTATAAGCCAATGCCTTGGTGTGCAAGATGTGGAACAAGTTTATCTGAACATGAAATGAGCGGTAGTTATCACGATGTTGAACATCAAGCAGTATTTTTTAAATTACCAGTTGTTGGAGAAGATTATAAAGCATTAGTATGGACTACAACTCCATGGACATTAAGTGCGAATGTAGCTCTTGCGGTTAATGCTGAATTTGACTATGTAGTAGTAAAGTTCCCTAAAGATGATGATAAATTATTAATGTGTGAAAGTGTATTTAAAAGAAGATTTAAAGGTGACGGAGAAATATTAAAAAGATTTAAAGGTGCTGATTTAGAAGGTAAAGAATTTGAAACTTGTTTTCCGGAGTTAGAATGCCAGAGTGGAGTTAAACACAATATTGTTTTATGGGATGAAGTTGATTCTGAGGAAGGATCTGGTATAGTACATGTGGCGCCTGGTTGTGGAGTAAGTGATTTTGAATTAGGAAATACTATTGGACTTGATAAGATAGTGCCAATTGATGAGCTTGGAATTATGTTACCTACTACTGGTATATTCGCTGGTAAAAAAGCTCAAGAATTGCCAGAACTTGTATTTGATGAACTTAAAAAAAGAAATAAGTTATTTTTAGTCCATAAAATTAAACACTCATATCCATATTGTTGGAGATGTAAAGAAGATATATTGTTTAGACTTGTAAAAGAATGGGCAATTGATGTTGATGTAGTAAGAGAAGATTTAATAAAGAATGCAAAAACTGTTAAATATTATCCGGAATATCAAGGTAAAAGAATGTTAGATTGGTTAAATAATATGGGTGATTGGAATATATCAAGAAGGCGTTTTTATGGACTTCCTTTACCATTTTATCATTGTGAATGTGGACATTTAGAAGTAATTGGATCTAAAGAAGAACTTAGAGAAAAAGCAATAGAACCAAATTTAGTAGACCAGTTACCAGAGTTTCATAGACCATGGATTGATGAAATTAAAATAAAATGTCTTGAGTGTGGCAAAGAAATATCAAGAGTGCCTCAAGTAGGAGATGTATGGCTTGATGCTGGGATAGTACCTTATTCAACACTTAAATATTTTAGTGATAGAGAATATTGGAAAGAATATTTCCCCGCAGAATATGTACTTGAAGGAAACGAACAAATAAGGCTTTGGTTTTATTCCATGTTATTTATGAGTACTGTACTTGAAAATTGTGCTCCATATGAGTCAATTGGAACTACAAGTATGGTAGTAAAAGAAGATGGAACAAAATTTAGCAAGTCTGATAAAAATTCTCTTACATTTGATGAAGTTGCTAATGAAAAAGGGTCAGATGCAATAAGATACACATATTTATCTACTAAACCAGTAAATGATGTTAGATTTGGTTTTGGCATGCTTGATGATTCTAAAAAGAAATTAATGGCATTCTATAATATGGCAGTATTCTTTAATACATATGCATCAATAGATAACGTTGATTTAACTGGTTATATTCCAGAGTTAGAAGATTTAACAATTAGCGATAAATGGTTAATTAAAATGACTGATGATTTTGTAACTTTATCTAAAAAGTCATATGATAATTATGAAACTAAAACAGTATGCGATCTGTTTGAACGTATATGCGATGAGATAAGTAATTTCTATATAAGAATTAATAGAAGAAGATATTGGAAGAGTGAAGATGATACTGATAAACTTAATGCATATTATGTATTGTTTACATCAATAAAGAAAATAGCAGGTGTAATGGCACCTATAATTCCATTTATGACTGAATATATTTGGAAGTATATTGTAATACCATGTGATAAAGAATCTGTATCAAGTGTACATTTAAGTAATTTTCCAAAACCTAGTAATTTTAAAATAGAAGAACGTCTTATTGATGAAACCACTTATGTTAGAAATATTATTACTATGGCATTGAAATTAAGAAATGAAGCTAATATTAAAGTAAGACAACCATTAAGTATTTTATATTTAAAAGAACTTGATAATAAATATTTTGATGAATATACGAGTATTATTAAAAGTGAACTCAATGTAAAAAATATTGAGTTTGTTAGTGATTTTAGTAATTTAAAAGATGAATATCTAACACTTAACTTTAGAAATGCAGGTGCTACTTTTAAACAAGATGTTAATAATGTAAAAAATGCGTTATTAAATGTACAAAATGATAAAGAATTAATTAATAAAATCAAGAATAATGAGAGTATAAAAGTAGGGGATTATATGCTTAATAGTGAGCTTGTAAATATTGAATTTAAGCAAAGAGATGATATTGTGATTACGGAAGAAAATGATATAACGGTAGGTCTTAATATTAATATTACCGAAGAATTAAAAAGTGAAGGAATATTAAGAGATATAATAAGACAATGTCAAGTATTTAGAAAAGAATCCGGATTTAATGTAGAAGATAGAATATATATTAAGTTTGAAACTAATAACAAAGAAATAGAAAATATAATAAATTTAAATATTGATTTAATAAAATCTGAGTTGTTAGCAAGATTAGAAGAAGTAGAATATACAAATAAATATATGATTGAAGATGATTATAAACTAACGATTTATATGTCAAAAGTAAAAAATGTTTAAGTGAGGTAAAAAATGATAGAACTTAAAAATGTTTCAAAATATTATTATAGTAAAGGTTTAGTTTCTTCTGGATTTAGTAAAATATCATTGAAATTTGATTTGGGTGAATTTGTTGCCATTACAGGTGAGTCTGGAAGCGGTAAATCTACCTTATTAAATGTCATTTCAGGACTTGATTCTTATCAAGAAGGGGAAATGTATATAAATGGGGAAGAAACTTCACATTATACTGAAAAAGATTATGAAATCTATCGTAAAAAATATATTGGAAACATATTTCAAAATTTTAATTTAGTTAATAGTTATACAGTTTATCAAAACGTAGAATTAGTTTTATTATTAAATGGTAAAAAGAGAAAAGACATAAAAACCAAAGTATTATCAATTATTAAGCAAGTAGATTTATATAAATATAGAAATACTTTGGTTTCTAAGTTATCTGGAGGTCAAAAACAGAGAGTAGCCATCGCACGAGCTTTAGCTCAAGATAGTCCAATCATATTAGCAGATGAACCTACTGGAAATTTAGATAAAAGATCAAGTGAAAGTATTTTAAAATTATTATATGAAATATCTAAAGAGAAATTAGTAATTGTTGTTACTCATAATTATGAACAAATTGAGTTATATGTTACAAGAAAAATAACAATGCATGATGGAAAAGTATTGGAAGATAAAAAGATAAAACCTAAAAAAGATATAGTAAAGAATTATGAAATGGCTTCTAGTGAAATAAGTTTATTAAATAAGATAAGATTAGGCGTTCGTAATGCTTTTAATATTTTACCTAAATTTTTATTAATTTTTGTTGTATATACTTTCGTTGTACTTGCGATATTTTTCACATTATCTACTTTTAAACAAAGCCAATATTATGCCGATATATCTAGGTATAATATGTTTTTTAATGATACTAGTGATAAGAGGATAATTATTAAAAAAAATGATGGTTCATCATTTAATAATGATAATTATAATTATATTAACACACTTTCAAATGTTGATTATGTTGTAAAAAATGATTTATTACTTGATAGTACTATTGGAATTTCTTCTGAATATATTTATTTTCATGGATATGTTGATGATATAAGTAAGATTGATAGTGTTGATGTTGGGAGAATGCCTGAAAATGATAAAGAAATGGTAATTGAAGGAAGAAAGTCGGATTATTATCTTTCTAATAATTTGGACGAAATTTTTGATATTACATTTTCACTAGATAACTCGCCTACTTATTTAAATAAAAATTATGATTTAAAGGTAGTAGGAATTAAATATAGTGAAGAAAAGAATAATTCTTATTATTATGGATATTCTAGATTTTATTTTTCAGAAAGTGTTTTAAAATATATAACATCTAATAATAATAAGCTATATACTACTATAAAATATACGTTTAATAATGTTGAAGAATCTTCTTATTCTGGTTCTATTATGGGTGAAATATTGCCTAGTTCTAAAGTTCCAAAAGGAAAAGTAATAATCTCAGAAGATTATTCTTATAACTGTAAGGAATATAATTGTAAAAATTATTCTTTTACACTTGATGCAGAGAATTTATATTATAAAGAAACATTAAATTTAAAAGTTTTATCAATGTATAATAAAAAGAATTTTAGTAGTTTAACAGGGTATAAATATAATGAATATAATGGTGCTATATTTATGAATGAAAATGAATATAATAATTTATTTGATAAAGAATATTATCAAAGTAGTGTGATCATAAAAGATGAAAGAAAGCACGAAGATACTATTAAATCTTTGGAAAGTCATGGATTTACTACTTTATATATGCCCGATGTACTTCAGTATGATTTACAAGAATTAATGAGTGTTTTAAAAATAGCGAAAGTTATATGTATTAGCGTATTGGTTGTAGTCTTATTTTTCATATCATATTTTATTATCAAGTTGGTATTAAAATCTAGAAATATTTATTACTCTACATTAAGAATATTAGGTTCTTCTTTAAAATGTATTGAATCATTATTAAATATAGAATTGTTTACTATATCTCATTTATCATTTTTGATATTTACAATATTAATTATGTTAGTAAAAATAAATATCATTAATATAGAATATATTAACAAATTATCAAGTTTTGTTGGAATTAATGACTATATATTTTTATATATTGTTTTAGTTATAATGACTTGGTTTATTGGAAAAAGATATTCTAGAAAACTATTTAAAGATACAGTAATGAACACTTATAAGGAAGAGGTATAAATATGATAATATTAGAGCACGTAAATAAATATTTTAATAAACATAAAAAAAATCAAATACATGTAATAAATGATACTTCAATAAAATTAGAAAATACTGGACTCGTTGCATTTCTAGGCTCTTCTGGAAGCGGTAAAACAACATTATTAAATGCTATAGGTGGTTTGGATAAAATAAATAAAGGTAAAATAATCATTAATGGTAAAACTATAACTAAAAAGTCAACGTATAAGGTTGATAAAATAAGAAATTTCAATATTGGATATATTTTTCAAGATTATAATTTATTGGATCAATTAACTGTTTTTGATAATGTTGCATTAGCTTTAAAAATAGTTGGTATTAAAGACTCGAATGAAATTAAAAAAAGAGTAAATTATGTGTTGGAAAAGGTAGGAATGTATAGATATAGAAATAGATATGCCAATATGCTATCTGGTGGAGAAAGACAAAGAGTTGGTATAGCAAGAGCAATAGTAAAAGATCCAAACATTATAATTGCCGATGAACCCACCGGAAATTTAGATAGTAAAAATTCTATTGAAATAATGAATATAATAAAAGCAATTTCTAAAGATAGACTTATCATACTAGTAACTCATGAAAGAACATTAGCTGAATTTTATGCTTCTAGAATAATAGAAATAGAAGATGGCAAAATCACTAGTGACATAGATAACAAACACACTGATGCTTTAGATTATAGAATGGATAATAAATTATATTTAAAAGATTACAAAGTTCATAAAATAATAAAGGATTCAGATGTTTGTGTAAATATATATGGAAATGAAAAAGATAAATTTAATATAAACGTTGTTTATCAAAATGGTAATATATATATACAAACTACATCTAATAATAAATTAGAAGTTATAGATGAAAATTCAAATATTGAATTTATAGATGATCATTATAAAAAGATTTCATCTTCTATTTATGAAAAATATGACTTTGATTTTGATAAAGTGATAAATAAATCATATAAAAAGAAATACACCTCCATATTTAATCCTATTAGTTTATTAATAAATGGTTTTAGAAAGGTAAGAGACTATTCATTTTTAAAAAAATTATTATTAATTGGTTTTTTTGCATCCGCGATGTTTATTACATATTCTTTTGCGTCAGTATTTGGAATATTTAATGTAGATGATAATTCTTTTGTAAATGTCAACAAAAATTATTTAAATGTTTTGATTCAAAAAGTAAAAGTATCGGATTATTTAGAATATGAACAAGATAAAAATATAGAATATGTTATACCAGGAAATAGTATAGTCAATTTCAATATAAATTATAAAGATTATTATCAAACATCTACATATAATGATATTATAACCGGATCATTAACTAGTATTAATACGCTAAGTGAAAACGATATAGTATATGGTGTATATCCGAGTAATGACAATGAGGTTGTACTAGATATTTTTACTCTTAATAATTATATAAGTAAGGGATTTACTTTACAACTAGGCCTTAAATATCCAAAAGATTTTATAGGAAGAACCATTTCAATTAAATATGTTGGTGATTTTAATATAGTGGGACTTACGGATTTATCTAGTCCATCTATCTATGTTGCTGATAATAAACTAATCAATATAGTTGCTAATAGTACACTTGTTGATGATGAAATTGAATATAGGACAGATATAATGGAAGAAGAAACAGTAGATTATATTGATTATACTTTGGTAAAAGATTTAATTAAATTAAAAAAAGGCTCATGGCCAAAAAAAGATTATGAAGTAATAGTAAATTATAATTATAAGGATGAATATAAATTAAATAAGACTATTAATGTTAAAGTGAACGGAAAGAAATTAAAAGTAGTGGGCTATTACACTAGTAAAAGCAGTATGAATGCTTATTTAGTTTCGAATAATACAATAAAATATAATTTGATTGAAAATACTCCTAATATGGTAATGTATTCTAAAAACAAAGAAACTGTTATAAATAAATATCAAAATTTAAATATACAAGATTCATATACATATAGTAAGAATGAATATTTATCTAATAAAAAACAAAGTATGAATTCCAACTTAATATTTAGCGTAATTATATTACTAATATCTTTAATAGAAATTTATTTAATGATTCGTTCTTCGTTTTTATCAAGGATTAAAGAAATTGGTATTTATAGAGCAATTGGCGTTAAAAGAAAAGATATTAAAAAAATGTTTATTGGAGAAATCTTTGCCATCACTTCTATAGCTAGTATGTTGGGCGTAATTTTTATGACATATATAATTAAGCAATTATTAAATATTTCTTATTTACAGAGTAAATATATGATGAATTATAAAATATTAATATTAGTTATAATATTTATATATACATTTAATATATTTGTTGGTCTTATCCCAGTCAGAAGGGTATTAAGGCAAACGCCAGCACGTATCTTAAGTAGAAATGATATTTAATTAAAATAAAGAGACATAAAAGTCTTTTTTATTTTATTTTAATTTTGTATAATGTTATTAGAAGGTAATTATGAGCGAAGATTATATAAGAATTAAAGATAAGTATGGCGAGGAAATGGCTAAATTTTGTAGGAGTATGTTTTCTACACTTTTAGAAAGCGAAGGTTTTTTAAGCAATTTATTATTATCCACTTTTGAACCAACTCATTTTCTTTATGAAGATATAATTAGTCAAAGAAAGGAATTAGAATTTAAAGATTATATTTTTAGTCTTGTAAATGAAGCGTTAGTACAAACCAAATCTACTGCGCTAACTCCCCAACAATTATTAGGAAAAACGGGATATGATTTGTATGAGTGTACCACGGAGAAAGAAATACAATATTTTAAAAAATATTATAGCCATAATGAAAAATTATGTACCTTTAATGGTGGAAGACTAAATCAGTGTAAAGTCTTTTTTGCGGTTAAAAAAAACGTAGATGAAATAAAAAGAGAAAATTTTACTCAACCTCAAAGACAAGACGAATATGGTACATCTGTTATAAGTATTCAATTTTATCATGGTTCAACAAACAATGTTTCTATAAAGAATAGATACAATCACAAAGTGGATAATCCCGATTCAACGTTCAATAACAATTTAGATAATATAATACCAGGTCTTACTAAAAGTTTTGAAGAAAATTATGGATTAAAAATTTCTGATAAAGTAAAAAACAATTTTGAATTATATGGTTATATCCAGTTTGGAAACAGAAAATTTTATAAATATAATTATGAAATAAATAATATTTATTATTGTATTAATAATATAGTAATAGATAATGGAAAAATAAAAAAGTTTGATAAGAGAAATCATTTATTAGTAGATTACTTTGATATAAATTTTAAAGATAAGAAAATAACATTAATAGATAATACTATAGGAGATAGTTTTATAGATATATTTAAAGATATAAAAGTAATAAATGTTGAGAAGAAATCTGAAAATAAAACTATAACTTTAGTACTTAACGATGACGAATCAATTATTATAAAATTAAACAAATATAATCAAATAATATATTATAAAAATGAAGAAATGACAAATGTTGAAGATAATTTTTTGTATCATAATTCTGTGTTAGAAGAAATTTTGATTCCGAATGTCAAACAAATAGGAAATTCATTCTTACATTCTAATCTTAATTTAGAAAGTTTTTGTGCACCCAAGTTAAAATATATAGGAAATTGTTTTCTTTCCAATAATAAAAAACTAAAAGTCATAAATATTCCGGGTGTTAAAAAAATCGGAGATGAATCTTTGAGTTCTAATGAGAAGTTAACAAGCATAGATTTGCCTGAAGTAGAAGAAATCGGGAAAGAGTTTTTATATGCTAATCAAATATTAACAAATGTTGAAATTCCCAAATTGAAAATAATGGGTACTGCTTGTTTTTTTTCCAATCTTGATTTATTAGAATTTGATGCTCCGTCTTTAGAAATAATTGGTAATCGTTGTTTAACTTCTAATAATTTATTGTCAAAAATTAATATCTCAAATGTAAGAAAAATTGGAAATAATTTTTTGAGTAATAATCAATTTTTATTAGAGTTTGATGCACCTAATGTTAGGAAAATCGGAATTAATCTGTTGTATTATAATCAAAGATTAAGGGTGTTTAATGCTCCAAATTTGGAAAGTATAGGAAAATACGGATTAATGTATAGTCAAGAATTAAAAAATATAAATGTTCCTAATTTAAAAGAAATTGGAGATAATTGTTCTTTGTACAATTGTAGTTTTGATTTAACAAACGTTCCTGAAATAAATAGTAAATAATAATAGTACTAAAATATAAGTTAAAACCTTTATATTTAGATATTATAGATTGGATATGGATTATGGATTATAAAATAATAAAAGATAAATATGGAGATTTGAGTTTGAATAATGAAAGAGGTATGAAATGAAAAAAAGTTCATTAAAGTATGAGGATGAGTTAGTAAAGGTATTATGGATAGGAGAAAATTATGTGTAAAATAATTTGTATTGAAGGAACAGATTGCTCTGGAAAAGAAACTCAAAGTAATGAATTAATTAAAAGATTAGAGCAAGATGGGTTAAAAGTTAAAAAGTATTCGTTTCCGATTTATGAACTTCCAAGTGGAAGAATAGTAGGGGATAACTATTTAGGTAAAAGTGGCAAATCTTATTTTGAAGAAGGAGCTCCTAACGTAGATCCAATTATATCTTCTTTATATTTCGCAGCTAATAGGCGAGAAGCTTTTTTGAAGATAATAGAAAATGATTTAAATAAATACGATATTATCATATTGGATAGATATACAACTTCAAATTTGGGTCATCAAGGTGGAAAAGGTAAAACAAAACTACTCAGAGAAAAAATATGTGATACTATAATTAAGTTAGAATTTGATTTGTGTGAATTACCCAACCCTGATGCGGTTATATTTTTACATATGCCCTATGAAGCAACGATTGAGCTTAAAAAAAACAGAGAAATTCTTGATGATAATGAAAAGTCTCCAAAGCATTTAAAAGATGCCGAAAGAAGTTATTTGGAAATATGTAAAAAGTATAATTGGGACTATATTAGTTGTATTAAAGGAAGAAAATATACAAATATTGAAGATATAAAAACTATAAAAGAAATTAATGATGAAGTATATGATGTGATTAGAAATTTGAAATTCAAAAAATCATCTTATAAAAAGATGACAAAATATTAGAAAAAAAGGAAGTTAGTAGCTTCCTTTAATTATTGCATGGAATTGGTCCGGGTCCAGGATATCCATTGTTAAGAAATCCTGCTCCAAACACAACAACTAGTAATATAAATAAAACTAGTATAATTGCTGCTCCATAACCATATCCTCCGCCATATGTAGGGTATCCATAATTTGGAGTAGCATTATATCCACCATTGTATCCGTAATAATACATAAAATTACCTCCTTTAACTTCCTATAGTAGTTTACGTAATTGGGCTCTATTTTGACAATTAAAATGTCTAAATTAATGAAATAAGTTTAATTATATCTGTCAATATGTTAAAATTTATAGTATGAAAGAAAGAAATATAATTAGCAAAATGGATAAATTTCTTTTCGTTATAACAACAATATATTTTATTGCTGGTGCTTTTTTTGTGTTATCTGCTTCAAGCGTTGCAGCAGTAGTGAAATATAACGTTAATCCATATTATTTTTTCTTAAGACAAATATTTTTTATAGTAGTGGGCTACATTGTTGGCTTTTTTGTTATTTTAAGAATTCCAACTTCCAGATATAAAAAATATATATATCCTGGTTTTCTTTTATTTGTTGGTATATTGATAGTGATATTAGGATATGGAGAAATAACTAATAGTGCTAAAAGTTGGATAACTATTGCTGGCGCGAGATTTCAACCAAGTGAATTTATAAAGTTGTTATTGATATTATATTTAGGTGTATTTTTAAACAAATATTATGAAAAACCTCATTCAAAATATTCTTTGTTAATACCCTTGATTGTTGTTTTTATAGTTTTCTTTTTGATTGCATCGCAGCCCGATTTAGGTACTGCTTCTGTTATAGCTTTTGTATCATTTTTTATATTTTTGAGTTTACCAACGCAAAAAAATCCTTCTTTAAAAAAAATAAAAATTATTGGATTATTTAGTGTTATAGTTGTAGGACTAGTGGGGTATATATTTGGAAATAAGATATTAACTGATGCACAATTAGAAAGATTTACTTTTTCAAGTCCATGTTCTAGATATACCGAAAATACTGGATATCAAGTATGCAATGGTTTTATTGCAATTCATAATGGCGGATTATTTGGTTTGGGAATAGGGGAATCCACTCAAAAATATTTATATTTGCCAGAAGCTCATACTGATTTTATTTTTTCAATTATAGTTGAAGAATTGGGGATAATTGTAGGAATAATAATAATTATAGGTTATATTTTTATATTACTAAGACTGATAAAAATTTCAAAGGAATGCTACAATATTAGAAATTCTATAATAGTATATGGAATCTTTTTATTAATTCTTGCACACTTATTTGTAAATTTAATGGGAGTACTTGCAATGATTCCACTTACTGGAATCCCACTGCCTTTCTTCAGTTATGGTGGAAGCTTTTTATTGACACTTATTGCATCACTGTTTATAGTACAAAGAATAAATATAGAAAATAAAATAAGTAGAAAAAATACTGAAATTAAAGCGATATCGGGGAGGTAAATAATGAATAATGATGTTTTTAAAATTAGTGCATTTGACTTGATGACTATTTCTTATTACGTAAATCAATATTTAAAAAAGCATCCATATTGTAAGGATGAAATTATAAAATACTTTGAGATGAATGCAGTAGAATTATTAATTGAAATTAATGAAAAATATCCGATATTGTCTAATTTTGTTAATTTTAAAATACCATATTCAAAAAACAAATATAAGTATGTGAAAAGTTTTATAGGAATAGATATAATAAATATGAAGGAAAGACAAAAAGTAGAAATATGTGAAAAAGTGGTAAATTATTCATTTAACGCTTTTTGTGATTATTTTGGCGTTGATAAAGAAGATCCTAAAGTTAAAAAATTAATTAAATAAAAAGTGTTTTAATAAAAAAAAGACAATAATTATAGTAGGAGTAAGTACTATAATTTTTTTTATTAGGAGGAAAAATGTTAGAAAAAATTAAGGATGTTATAAATAAAAACAAAAAAATTGGTCTGATGAGTTTAGCAATAATAATTATATTTGTTTTTATTTGTATCGTAATAAATAATAAATATAAAAATAAAGAGCCGGAAAAAACAATTAGCAAAGATGTTGTCAGTATGACTGAGTCAAAAGATGAAATAGAATATTATACGGTTGATATAAAAGGTGAAATAAATAATCCTGGTGTATATTTGGTAGCTAGTGGAAGTACTATAAATGAAGTAATAAGTATAAGTGGTGGTGTAACGAAGAATGCCAATACGCGATATATCAATTTAGCAAAAAAAGTGAAAGATGAGATGACTATTATTGTGTATTCTAATAAAGAAGTTGAAGAATTATTAGAAGAAGAAATTGTCTATGAAACACCATGTGTATGTGAAGAAATAATTAATGAAAGTTGCATAGTTGAGTATGATTCGTATTTTAATTCATATTATAGTAATAATTTAAAAAATGAGAGCAATTTAATAAATATTAATACTGCTTCTAGTGAAGAACTACAAACTTTGAGCGGGATAGGAGAAGCTAAAGCACTAGCTATAATAAATTATAGAAAAGAAAATGGTGATTTTATAAATATAGAAGATATAATGAACGTGAGTGGTATAAGTGAATCCACATATTCTAAAATTAAGAATTTTATTACTACAAAATAAATTATACATAATTCTATTTGTTTTGGCATCAGTCTTTTCTTTACTATATACGAATATAATAAATTTCAAATCTTTGTACAATATAAATGAAACAATCTTTACCTTAATAATTACCGATTATAAGGTGGATGGTAATAAATTATCGTTAGAATTTGTTGGAAAAGAAAAAATAATTGGTAATTATTATTTTGATTCATTAAAAGAAAAAAACAATTTTTTAAATACTTATAGTTTAGGTGATAAAGTAGTATTAGTTGGTACAATTGAAAAGGCAAGTGAGAATATGATTCCAAATACATTTAATTATAAAAAATATTTGTATTATAATAAGGTGTATTATTTGTTGACTATTAAAAGTTTTAATAAATTAAAAGATAATAATAATATTTTTTATAAAATAAAGCAATTTGTATATAAAAGAATAGAATCTATAGAGAATAATAAATATATTTATACATTTGTAATAGGTGAAAAATCATTTATTGAGTCTGATGTTAATAATACATATAAATCAAATGGTATATCACATTTATTTGCATTATCGGGATTACATGTTTCGTTATTATCAGTGATAATAATAAGTATATTAAAATTTATAAAAGTAAAAGAATTAGAAAGATATATTATTACATTTATATTGTTATTATTATTTTGTTTTATATCTGGGTTTTCACCATCAATTTTAAGAGCTACTTTATTTTTCTTTTTATTAGGAATAAATAAAGTATATTATTTATATATCAAAAATAGTAATGTTTTATTAATTGTTTATTTTATATTGCTCTTAATTAATCCATTTATTATATATTCTCTTGGTTTTATTTTATCATTTACAATTACATATTTTATATTATTATTTTATGAAAATAAAGAACAAAAAAATTATATAAAAAGTCTTTTTTTAACTAGCATAATATCATTTTTTAGTTCTTTTGGGATTATAATATATGAATTTTATGAAGTTAATATTATGTCAATATTTTTCAATATGTTTTTTGTACCATTAGTGTCATTTGTAATTTATCCCGCCTCTCTTCTTACTTTTATTTTTCCAAAACTTTCTACTATATTTTTATTTTTAACAAATATAATGGAAAAAGCCTCAAAATTTTGTGGTAATATTAATTTTGGAACTATTATGTTCTCAAAAACTAGCTTTTTGTTTTTATTAATTTATTATGTAACATTATACATAATAATTAAATATAAAAAAGTTAAATTGTCTTTGATTTTGATTTGCTTGAGCAGTATTTATTATTTAAAACCATATTTAGATACTAAAACCTATTTATATTTTTTAAACGTAGGTCAAGGAGATGCGATTTTTATTAAAACACCCTACAACAAAAATAACATTGTTATTGATACTGGGGGGAAATCAAATTATAAAAGCGAAGACTGGGAAAAAAGAGTTAATACTTTTTCATTATCAAATACATTAACGACGTTCTATAAAAGCGTTGGTGCTAAAAAAATAGATTATATGTTTATTACACATGGTGATAATGATCATATAGGATATGGACTGGAATTTTACAAATATATTAAAATTAATAATATTTTTATAAATAAAGGTCAAGTTAACTATAATGAATCTAAATTAAATTATAAAATAATTGATGAAAAAGAATATATAATGGATAATATTAATATTTATTCTTTAAACGACAAAATCTATGACAACGAAAATGATAATAGTATGATATTGTTATTGGTTATTGAAAATTATAAAATTTTATTAATGGGAGATGCATCAAAAGAACAAGAAAAATATATAATAGAAAATTATAATTTAGGGCCAATCGATATATTAAAGATAGGACATCATGGTAGTAAAACTAGTACAAGTGAAGAACTAATTAAAGATATATTACCAAAATATTCGGTAATATCAGTTGGATTAAATAACAAATTTAATCATCCTAGTCTTGAAACAATTAATGTTTTAAAAAAATATAATTCTGTTATTTATAGAACAGATGAAGTTGGAAACATTATATTTGTAATTGATAATAACACATTAAAGAACATTAAATAAGTAAGAAAAATAAAACCCACTCAACAGTAGGCTTTAAGATAAAATCATTGATATAACTCCGGTAAGAAGACCAACGGTCATTAAAATTAATAAAGACCATACGGCAACTTTTCTCAAATTCTTTTTTGTTTTCTTTTTCATAACTTCCTCATCATAATTATATAACATTATTATCATAAAAAGCAAACAATTTAATATATTTTAATATGAAAAAATTTAAAAACAAAAAGATGTTATTAATACTATTACTTGTATTGGCATTGGGTTTGATTTCGGGATTTATATTTGCTTTTTTTATAGAAAAAACGGACATGCTTATTTTGAAAGAAAATATTGAGAATTATATAAACATTATTAATCAAAATTTTTCTTATAAAGAAGCAATATTTAAAAGCATTTCTAATAATTTAGTATATTTGTTAGTGATATTAGTATGCACAATAGTTTTCATTTTGTTTCCTGTGGTAGTATTTCTATTATTTTATAAAGCTTTTTCAGTAGGTTTTTTAGTATCCATTTTAATATTCATGTATAAATTGAAAGGAATATATTATTTTTTCATTTTTATATTTCCGAGCGTAATAATAAATTTGTTTTTATGTTTACTAATTTCTCAAATATCTATTAAGGTAGCACGTCAAACTATTAAATCATTATATAAAAATGAAAACATTAATATTAGAAATTTTTATAAAAAATATTTAACTACTTTTTTAATTTTTGTTGGCTTATTTGTGATAAATTCATTAATAGAAGTTTTTGTTGGAACTTTTTTAATAAGAACATTTATATAAATTTGATTATATGCTATAATTTTATTAGAGGTATTTATGAAAGTTATAGTTGGTATGAGTGGTGGGGTAGATAGTGCTGTAGCGGCCTTACTTTTAAAAGAACAGGGTTTTGAAGTCGCAGGATTATTTATGAAAAACTGGGATTCAAATATAAATAATGATATAGAAGGAATAACAGAAGATATTTGTCCGCAGGAACAAGATTATTTAGATGCAAAAAAAGTTTGTGAGAAGTTAGAAATACCGCTTTATAGAGTGGATTTTATTAAGGAATATTGGGATAATGTGTTCAAGTATTTTTTGAATGAGTTAGAAAAAGGACGAACTCCCAATCCTGATATTATGTGTAATAAATATATAAAATTTGATTTATTTTTAAAAGAAGCACTTTCTTTAGGAGCAGATAAAATCGCAACGGGTCATTATGCTAGGATAGAAGGAACTAAACTTTTAAGGGCTAAAGATTTAAATAAAGATCAAACATATTTTTTGTCTCAAGTTCCTATTTCCAATTTTAAAGACATATTGTTTCCAATTGGAGATTTGACTAAGCCAGAAGTACGAAAAATTGCTACAGAAAATAATTTGGCTGTGGCAACTAAGAAGGACTCGACGGGTATTTGCTTCATTGGTGAAAGAAATTATCAAAAATTTGTTTCTAATTATTTAAAAGGAAAAAGTGGAGATATTGTCGATGTCGAAACAAATAAAGTGATTGGAAAACATAAAGGACTAATGTATTATACTATTGGTCAAAGAAAAAATGTTGGGCTTTCTGGAGATCAACAGAGGCATTATGTGTGTGGTAAAGATTCTAAAAATAATACATTATATGTAGCATTTGGCAATGATAATAAATATTTAAAAAGCAATGAAGCAATTATAGAAGATATGAATTATATAAGTGGTTTAAGGCCTACTTTTGCTAGCTGCAAATTTAGATATAGAAGTAAAGATGTGAACATTCAAATTGAATACTTAGAAAATAATGAAATTAAAGTGTTGTATGAATCGGAAAAAGCTGTAACTCCTGGCCAAGCCTGCGTTATTTATTTGGGTGAAGAATGTATAGGAGGCGGAATTATTAAAGAAGTTAGAAACAATGGGGAAAAACTCTGGTATTTAAATTAAAATTTTCTTTTTTTTTCAAATGAAGTGCGTTATAATAAATATAGTAAAAGGGTAGTTGGATATGTTGGATAATATTGCGAACTTTATTTTATTTATAATATTACTATTTGTAGTAATTGTTATTATAGTAACTATATGTAGAGAAACTATTATTTTTTTGTTACGATATTTTAAACATTTAAAAAACCAAACTACTGATTTTATAAACAATGCTTATACTAGTATTGAAGATTTGGTGACAGATCACGAATGGCTAGAAGATAAAAAAGAATTTAAGATAGATACATCGTCAAAGAAAGAAACAGAATTTTTTGTTGAATCCTTCAATAAAGTGAAAGGTGAGGAACTCGAAGAAAAAATAATTGAAATTTTAGAATCTATTAGTAATGATATATTCATAATAAAAAATTCGTTTGTTCCAAGAAATAATAATAAAACAAAAAAATATGAAGTAGATATACTAGCAATTCATAAAAGTGGAGTTTATGTTATAGAATCAAAAAATTACGCTGGAATGTTGTATGGAACAGAAAAAAAATTGGTGTGGAAATGTTATTATACAGATGGAAGATTTTATACAACAACTAATCCAATAATTATGAATCAACGAAAAATAGATACCTTAGTAAAATTTTTTAACAATAAAATACCACGTAAACTATTTAAATCATATGTGGTGTTTGGTGATAAAGGAAAATTCAAAGTAAAAACAGTGAACAAAAGTACTAAAATGCTATTAGTAAATGATTTAAAAAAGACAATAAAAAATGATATTAAAAATGAAGAACTAACTAATAAACAAATGAACTATATTTATGAAAAATTGACTGGTGAAAAATAACAAAAGGTTTTTTTGCTGTTAAGAAGTTATTTATAAGTGTTTTTAAATTTTAAAAAAATGTAAACTTTACGCTTGACAATGATATGTAAAGAGATTACAATAAACATATAGAGTAGGAGAGATATAAAAATTATGAATTATTTAAACAATTTATTGCAAGAAATAGGAGTGTCAAAAGTCAAATTAGCAAAATATTTAGGAGTATCTAGACAAATGATATATAATTATTTAGATATGGAGTCGCTTGCAAAATGGCCAAAAGAAAAGAAATTATTATTATTTAAATTATTGGATATTAATGATGGCAATGACTCCACATTAAAAAATATAAAAGTAACTGCCAATTATTTAGAAGCAGTAGAAACTAGGTTAAATCAAAACATTAGTAGTATTCCAACAACCGAAACTTATTTTGATTTAAAAGATCTTAACCGAGATGAAAAAACCTTATTAAATGATTTGGTATTTTTAATAAAAGAAAAATTTAGTGAAGAAAAGAAAGATGAAACTTTTTATTCATTTAAATATTTATATCATGTTTTACAATCTTTAGATAATGTTCCGGAAATAAAATATTTATTTGCGTATTTATCTAAAAAAACCGGATTTACTGATCCGATGGAATTTAAATTTGATGAGAATAAACAATATATTTTAGAAAGTATTATATTTACCGCATTTACTTTATACAACAATGGGGGAGCAACTAAGAGTAAACTGGTAGAATCTCACAATCGCTTTGTGCAAGAAATAGAAAATGAAAAAGAAGAAGCACTTAGTCGCACTCAGCAATTTAATGTTTTTAGAATTCAAGCGTTAAAAGAATTGGGATATACTGAAATCACTAAGGAAAATGCATCTGATGTAATAAGTAAAATGGCAGAGATACAATCCAGAAAAATATAAGTTTAAGCTCAATTATAACTTCCGATAATATATATTATGTTGAGTTCTATACATTAAAACAAATAATAATTAATAAGTACAAGTACTACTCCACTGATTAATCCTATATTCATGTACTTTTTTTTATTGTATTTAAGAACTTCAGGAAGCATTTTATTAATTGATAACGTTATCATAATACCAGATACAAATATTAATACAAAGCTTATTAATATATCATTAATATAGTTCATTATAAATATATAACATAATATTGCTCCTAACAATTCGGATAACCCTGATATAAGAGTGTACCCTACGCTTTTCAATTTATTAGAAGTAGAGTAATATATTGGAACCGCTATACTAATTCCTTCAGGAATATTGTGTAACATTATAGCTATACCTAAACTAATACCAAGTTTAATATCATATACAGATGTCATGAAGGTAGCAATACCTTCGGGAAAATTATGTATCATTAGGGCAATCATTGATAAGAGCCCCACTCTATATAAATTTGAGTTGGTAGAGTGCTTTTTAATACTTTTTTCCATTAAATTTATTATTAATACCCCAATAAAAAATACTATTAAAATATATAATATACCGTTGAATCCAAAATTATTAATGATTATTTTGGAAGAATTTGGTAACAATTCAACAATAGACATAGTAAACATAACACTAAGAGAAAAACTTAAACAAAAAGTAATAAATTCATCTACCTTTTTTATTTTAACAAATATTAAAAGACTTCCTAAGACCGTAGAAAGCGCAGCAAACGTAGTAATTAAAACAGGACCAATTATTTCCATAAATATCATTTAATTATATACATTTTTTTTAATTTTAAAACCACAATATTAATAGGTGGTGATTAAAGTTATGGCACAATCAAAGGCAAGAAAGAATTCTAGATGTAAAAATACTAACAATTGTACAAGTTCTTCAAGAAGTAGAAGCAAAAGTAGAAATACTAATACCAAAAACTCTAGAAGCCGTAAATAATATTAAAAGATATGGTTATTCCATATCTTTTAATATACTTTCACCTATTTCAAATTCGTTATTGAGTTTAAAATTGTCTAATATTGTTGCTCCAATATCTGCTAAAGTGTTTCTTTCTTTCAACAATCCAGTATTTTTCAAGCTTGGACTATACATAATAATTGGTAATTTTTCTCTAGTATGATCAGTTCCTTTAAAAGTAGGATCATTGCCATGATCTGCTGTTATTAAAAGTAAATCCTCTTTTTTAATATTCTTTAAGAGAATTGGTAAATAAAAGTTAAATTCTTCAAGACTTCTTAAATAATTATCTTTATCTCTCCTATGACCGTATAATGAATCAAAGTCATTCAAATTGGCAAAACATAATCCTTTAAAATTACTTTTAGATATATCTACTAATTTCATCATTCCATCCAAGTTATTTCTTGTTTTAAGTGAAACAGATAATCCTCTTTCATTAAACATATCCCCTATTTTTCCAATAGAAATTGTTTTAATACTATTTTTATCAAGAATATCTAATACGTTTTTCGGCGGATCTATAACAAAATCTTTTCTATCAGCTGTACGATTATAGTTACCATTTTTTCCATTAAAAGGACGAGCAATTACTCTACCAATGTTATATTCTGGCTTACTTACTATTTCTCTTATTTTTTTACAAATATCATATAATTCGCTAACTGATATAAAGTTTTCATGAGCGGCAACTTGCAATACGGAATCAGCTGATGTATAAATTATAATTGCTTTTGTTTTTTCGTGCATTTGACCGAGTTCGTTAATTATCTCACTTCCAGAAGATGCTACGTTACCTATTACTTCTTTACCGGTAACATGTTGAATTTCGCTAATCAATTCAAGAGGAAATCCATTTGGAAATGTATTAAATGATTTATGAAGTTTAATCCCCATCATTTCATAATGACCACTTAGTGAGTCTTTTCCTGTATTTATTGGATTACATTTCATATAATAAGCATGTGTTTTATTTTCTTTTCTCACTAAATTTAGTAAGCCTAATTTTTCAAGTATATTTAAATCATAATTTTTATCTTTAATAATATGGCCTAACGTATTAGAACCTATATCATTATATTCAGCAGCATCGTTTGCCTCCCCTATTCCCAAACTATCTAAAACAATTACAAATATTCTATTAAACATTATTCCTCCTTTTTACTTCTTGGATGATATTTTTCATAACTATCTCTTAAGTATTTATTTGATAAATGTGTATATATTTCAGTAGTTGTAATGTGTTCGTGTCCCAAAAGTATTTGAACACTCCTTAAGTCTGCGCCCCCTTCTATTAGATGTGTAGCAAAACTATGTCTAATAATATGAGGAGACAAGTACTTATCTATTTCTTGTTCTGTTTTTATACCTTGTAATATTCTATTAAATCCACTTCTCGACATTGAATTCCCGTGATTATTTAAAAATATATATTCATTTGATTGATTTTTCTTATTAAAGAATAAATTTCTATATTCATTAATATATAAATTCAAATATTTTATAGCCATATCTCCTATTGGAACTATTCTTTCTTTATTGCCTTTTCCAATAAGTCTTAATATACAAGCAGTACTGTCATAATTATTCAGTTTTAATGTGGTTAATTCACTAACTCTTACTCCGGTTGCATACATTAATTCTAACATAGCTTTATTTCTATAATCAAATTTTGTATCAAGCTTAATGTCAAGCAACTTATCTACTTCTTCTATACTTAAATAGTTAGGAAGCCGTTTAGGGGTCTTTTCGTGGTCAATACCAATCATTAAATTGGAAATAGTACTATTATCACTAATATAGTTATAATATCCTCTTAAAATCGAAATATAGTTATTTACTGATATTGGTTTTACAGTATTATTTAAATGTAATATATATTTTTTAATATCATCTTTTTTTAAATTATCAATTTTATAATTAAAATATTCTTCAAATAATGATAAACCATATTTATATGAATTATATGTTTCCTTAGAAAGATTCCTTTCTAACTTTATATAACTCAAATATTCATTTATATTTTCATTAACTATTTTTTTATTTTCTTTCATAGTTAAATTCTATCATATTTGTGGAAAAAAGAGTATATTTTTGTTAAAATGTATATAGAGGTTTATATGGATTTATTACAAAATATAATGAGACCCAATTCTTTAAAAGATGTTGTTGGGCAAAGTCATTTAATTGGAAAAGGTAAGATTCTTACTAATTTAGTTAAAAATAAAAAGATTTTTAATATTATTTTATATGGAAGATCTGGGATAGGTAAAACCACTATTGCATTAGCTTTAGTGAATGATTTAGGACTTCGTTATAGAATATTAAATGCTACCATTAATTCTAAAAAAGACTTTGAAGTTGTATTTGAAGAAGCAAAAATGTACGAACATATTATATTAATTGTAGATGAAATTCACAGAATGAATAAAGATAAGCAAGATTTATTACTTTCATATATTGAGTCAGGTTTGGTTACATTAATTGGTCTTACTTCATCCAATCCATATCATTCAATTAATCCAGCGATTAGAAGTAGATGTCAAATGATTGAATTAAAAGAAATAACTAAAGAAGATATAATTTCTTCTATCAAAAAGATTAAAAAAGTATATAATGATTTGATAATTGATACTAAAACCATTAATTATATTGCGTCTTTATCAAATGGTGATTTAAGGTATGCATACAATTTAATTGAATTTTGTTATTATAGTTTTGGGGGTACATTCACTATCGAAGATATAAAAGAAGTAAATACTAGTCCAAATATAAATTATGATAAAAACGAAGATGGACATTTTAATTTATTATCTGCTTTTCATAAAAGTATTAGAGGAAGTGATGTAAATGCCGCATTATATTATTTGTCTAGATTAATAGATTCAGGAGATATTGATGGTCTTCATAGAAGAATGCTTGCGATTGCATATGAAGATATTGGCCTTGCTAATCCAATGATGGGAACTAAAGTGTTATCCGCAGTTATTTCTTCTG
>CAZGGW010000002.1:0-53114 GCA_964525365.1 uncultured Muribaculaceae bacterium
GGTCATACCAGACAATTTATTATACATTCTAAATAAATTTTGAAATGTTACAGTAGCTAGTGTTTTGGTTTCTTTATTAATTTGAACACCCTCTTTTGCTTCCAAAGCTTGATGTAACCCTTCACTAAATTGTCTTCCATGCATAAGTCTTCCGGTAAATAAATCTACAATAATTATATTTCCATTATCTACTACATAATCAACATCTTTTTTAAATGTGTAATTAGCGCTTAACGCTTTATCTAAGCAATGCACTATAGCATTATTTTCTATTTCATATAAGTTTGTAACATTAAGAGATTTTTCTACTTTTTTAACTCCATCTTCAGTAAGTGTTACTTTTTTACTTTTTTCATCTATAACGTAATCATCAAGTTTAAGCATTTTGGCAACTCTATCTGCGGTAGTATATAAATCATCGGATTTACTTACTCCACCAGAAATTATAAGTGGAGTTCTCGCTTCATCTATTAATATTGAATCCACTTCATCTATAATTGAAAAATTAAAACCACGTTGTACTCTATTATCTTTTCTTACAACCATATTATCTCGTAAATAATCAAAACCAATTTCATTATTCGTGGAATAAGTTATATCTTTAGCGTAAGCTTCTCTTTTCTCCGTTGGTGTTATATCTCGTAGATTTACTCCTACCGTTACTCCTAAATAATCATATATTGGCCCCATCCATTCCGCATTTCTTGTCGACAAATATTCATTTGTTGTAATTACGTGAACGCCTTTACCTTCTAACGCATTTAAGTAGGCAGGCAAAACAGTAGTCAGTGTTTTTCCTTCACCGGTTTTCATTTCTGCGATGTTGCCATAGTGTATTGCTAATCCACCAATTAACTGTACTCTAAATGGTTTTTCTCCTAATCCTCTAAAGCAAGCTTCTCTTGCAACAGCAAAAGCTTCTACTAAAATATCTTCTAATGTCTGACCATTACTTAATCTAGTTCTAAACTCATCTGTTTTAGCTTTTAACTCAGTATCATTTAAAGATTGTATTTCTTCTTCTAACGCTTCTATTTCATCCGCTATTTTATCAAAACGTTTCAATTCTTTATATTCGTGATCAAATAACTTTTTTAAAAATTGCATAATATCCACCTTTCAAATTATTATTTTATCAAAAATATATAAAAAAAGATACAACGTATCTTAATTTACTTGAATTATTCCAAAATTGCCATCTTTTCTCTTATATAGAACATTTACTTTTCCATCATCAACATTTTTAAACACAAAGAACGAATGTCCAAGCAATTCCATTTGTGTCATTGCTTCTTCTTCGTCTATAGGTTTCAAAAAGACCTCTTTTCTCCTCACTATTTCTTGTTTTCTTTCTTCAAAAAGATCTTCTATCTCATCTACTACTTCTTCTCTTCTTTTTTTATCTATTAATTTAGTTTTATATTTTCTAAACTGCCTTTCTATTTTATCTATTGCTTGATCAATTGCTGTGTATAAATTTTCGTTTCCTTCCTCTACTCGCAAATTATAATTATTTGTGTTTATTGTAACTTCTACTTTTTGATCAATTCCCTTAACTTTTATTAATACTTTTGCCTCTATTTCATTTGGATTTTCAAAATACTTGTCCATTTTTGAAAGCTTTTCAGTTATGTAATTGTTTATTGCTTTAGTAACTTTTATCTTTTCTCCCCTAATGTTATATTTCATATATCCTCCTATTTATATTTTATCACTTTTTTATATTTTTTAAAAGACAAGTATTATTGCTTTACAAAATAAAAACACATATAATACTGCTTTATGTGTTTGATTTTTTTAAACAGTAGTCATTTTTATTTCTTTAACGTTTATTGCTTGTTTGCCCTTTGCGGTATCTATTAGTTTAAATTCTACAACGTCACCTTCTTTTAAAGTTTTATATCCGTCTCTGTCGATTGCAGAATAATGAACGAAAATATCACCTAAACTATCATCGCCATCAAATTCAATAAAGCCATAACCTTTTTCGTTGTTAAACCACTTAACTCTACCTTTAATCATTTTAACACCTACCTTCCTTTTATTATGTTTCTATCATAAATCAATTTCAGATTCACTTTCAATAAAAATCATTCCAATTATTTCGACAAATTTCGCGGTATAGTAGAATTGTATTTTATTATTTTTTAAGATAATAAATTTTAGAATTTTTTGTATATTTTTTTGATTAAAATAACTTTTTACTGATTTAAAAAATTAAAATAGTCATTTAATCATATTATTTTTAATACTAAGTGCTTATTTTAAACTTTAATGTATAAGTTATTGATATAATTTTTTCAATAATTTGAGGGTAGTATATGAAAAGAAAAATTATTGAAGGAATGATGAACTTAATTAAAAAAAATTATGATTATAGCGACGAAAAACTTTTAGAAATAAAATACGGACTTGATGGATTGTATTTAACTTTAACTAAAACCATTATAATTATAATTATTTCTGTATTAGCAAAAACCATAAACGAGCTTTTGCTTATTATGTTATTTTATTCAGTTTTAAGAACCTTTGCTTTTGGATTACACGCAAAAAAAAGTTGGCATTGTTGGATTTCATCTTTACTCATTTTTGGAGTTAGTCCATATGTTTCAAGATTTATAATTTTTCCATTTTATATAAAAATTATATTGTTAACTTTAGGCATTATATTAATGTTTCTTTTTGCTCCGGCAGATACCGAAAAACATCCTCTTATTAATTCTAAAAAAAGAAAAATTTTAAAGTTTATTTCAACTACTATATGCATTTGTTACTCTTTAATAGCAATTTTAATAAAAAACGAATTAATTAGTACGATAATTATACTCTCAATATTTATAGAGATTTTTATGATTATACCAATTAGTTATAAAATCTTTAAACTAAAATATGATAACTACAAAAGTTATCAAAAAGCTTAAAGGTTTATATATAAGAAAGGAGGATATTATGGGAAAATTATTTGCAGGTATTAGTGCTTTTCTAGGATCAATTATTTCCGCTTCTTCAAGCAGCGCTTGTGTTTGGATTTGGGTTGATGAACCAGAAACACCAAAAAGCCTAATAAAATAGTTATAACTATAAGCATTTGTATTATTACAAATGTTTTTTTATTGTTAAAATTGAACTAAAAATATAATTTGTATAATTTTGTTCTAGTTGAAAAGTGGGCTCTTTTTCTAATATTCTATTTACAACAAACAATCCCAATCCTCGATTTTTTCCTTTTGTAGAAAAATCTTTTGTATTAATTTTCGATATATTAACCGCGTTTTTAGTTGAATTTTCAATATAAATTTTCAAATTATTTTTGTCCTTATATATATCAATTACTACTGTTTTGTTTTTGCTTTCTTTTGCGGCTTCGCGTGCATTATCAAGTAAAATTCCTATTATTTTACAATTATCCATAAAAATCTTGGGTGGCATTTTTTCAAAAGCCGTTACAGTTTTTGGTGATATATTTAAGTTGATATTTATATTATCATTTTTCATATCATAAATTTTATAATAAATTAAACCTTTTAGTCCGGTCGGCAAGTTATATAAATTCCCGTTAATCTCCTTTTTTGAAGAATATAATTTAATTATCTCATCCAAAGTTTTGGAAAATTCATTACCGTTTTTATTTTTATAACTTTTTATAATCAACAAATTATTTAATATTTCATGCCTATTTATTCTGTCTTCATCTATTATTTGTTCATACTTTGACATAAAGTTTAAAAGTATTTCTTCTTTTTCTTCTGATTTTTTGAATTTTATATATTGGTATAAAGTAATAAACAAAATGACTATAAACAAAGTAATTATTATTAGCTCTGTTACAAATGATAAAATATTCATATTAAACGCGAAATTAAACATCATTATAGTTATAACTATGAATAAAATTATTAAGATAATATTTAATAATTGAACGTGTTTATGGCTAATTTTCTTAAAAAAATTTATAAATATAAATTGTATTTTTTTTATAGAAAAAAACAGATACGTAAATAACATATTGAATGATGAAATAACTAGTCCAACAAGCAAAAGAGTTTTAAAATCATATAAATCTTTTGTATTAAAAATTAAAATTATTGGTGATAATAACAGTTCTCCCACGCAAGATATAATATATATAACTAAAGTTTTTAAAAAGGAAATTGTTATTTTTTGTTTAAAAATTAAGAAATTAGTAAATAGTAATAGAAAAAAGCTTATAATCATTCTGGAAACACTAGTGTTAAACCGCATATTAAAAAAAGCAATTGCACTACTTAATATCACTATTAAAAATATATTTAATGTAAATGTTATTTTTTTGTTAAAAGATATTTTTTCATAACACTTTATATAGATAATTTCCATTAAAACAATCTCAAAATAATATATTACAAATTCATACCATTGCATGTTCTGTAATCTCCTTTTTATGAGTTCTGGATACAAGAATCGATGAAGTGTTATTATCAAAAAATATTATATAATTTTTCCAATCTATTTTTTTGACTTTCTTCATATTAACGATTGATGCTTTGTGAGTGAATACAAAATTAGAATTTAATTTTTCATATATTTCTTTCATTCCAATATTTAATCTATATTCATCTGTTGCAGTTACTATAACAACTTTTCTTTCGGTAGTTTCTCTGTATATTTGATATATGGAATCTAAAGGTATTTTATAATCTACATTTTTCATTCTAAAGCTTAATGTATTACTAAAATTCAATTGTTTTAAGCATATTTCAAATAATTCCAACAAATTTTTTTCTGGTTCATATTGCTTGTTTAAAAAATCTAAAATTTGCAATCTCTGTTTAAATGTATCAAAAGCCATACCACCATGCACAGTTAATATAATAATCGGACTTCTCCAATCATCTTCACGAATGGTACGAGCAATCTCAATTGCATTAGAACTAGGCAATTCAAAATCTAAAATATAAATGTTATGAGAATTGTTATTTTTAATAACATTAATAAGTCCTGGGGTTTCATCTGAATACTCTAAAATATCAAAGTCTATTTTATTTTTCATCATAAATTTAATAACAATTTCTTTTACCATTTTTCGTTGAGCAGAATTATCTTCAACTAAAACAAATTTAATCATATTAATCCTCTTACATTTCCCTCATAAATATATCACAAATTTTGTTTTTTTTACAATAGTAAAATACAAAAAAGTCCCTTATTTAGGGACTTAGTGACCTGCTATTACCGGTTTTATATTTTAATTTTGTAGATTCACCTCCGCGAATATGTCTTACATCTGTATGCTCATCCATTATTTTTTTTATTTTGATATATAATTTATAATTAACGTCTTTTAATCTATCATGTAAGTCTTTATGAACCGTACTTTTACTTACTCTAAATTTCTTTGCAGTATTTCTTATAGTTTCTTTTGTTTTTAAAATATATACTGTTTCTTCTACTACTCTTGAAACTATTTTTTTATTCATTTTTAATCCTTTCAATAAAATATATTATGAAAAGATTTTTTTATAACAAAAAAGACTATTGAAAGTCTTCTGTAGATAAAGAATAAAAATTTTCAGGATCTAGTATTTCCCCATTATGGTATACTTCAAAATGTAATAAATTTTTATATTCAGGATTTGTTTTTGAAGTACCACTTTTTCCAATAATTTGTGATTGAAATATTTTATCTTTTTCTTTCATAGTAGAATTTTTTATCCCCTGATAAACAGTTATTAAATCATTAGTATGTTTAACTTTAATAATAGTACCAAAATTCACATCCTCTTCTATAGATAAAACCTCCCCATCCAATACAGCTACAACATCAAATTCTTCATCACTAATATAATCTATTCCGGAGTTTTGCATGTATGTATTTTGATAATAAATTATAGAATTAATTTGTTCTTCCTCATTGCCTTCATAATCATAAAAATATTTACCTATTTTTACCTTTTCTGATAAATACGGTTTTACAATAGTGCTCACGCCAGTCAAAGAATCGTTTATAACTGGTGTTACTTCTTCAAATACGCCTTTTACCGAATAATCATAATCTTTTTCTTCTGATAAATATTTATTCAACGAGACAAGTAGAAACCAAATGCTTGCTATTACAATCATAACAGCTAAAGCATAGATTACCGGAACTATTGTTTTTCCTATTCTTTTTTGATTCATTTTTCACTCTCCTACTAATAAGTTTGAGCAAAAAAAACGAATATATACATTTTTTATATTTTTTTTAATTCCACTCCCGTGTAATAATGAAATAATATTTCTTTATAACTTTTATTTTGTTTAGCCATTTCATTCGCACCATATTGGCTCATACCTACTCCATGTCCATAGCCTCTAGTAATTATTAAAACGCTATCTTCATTTATTTCTATACTGGCATCTGTAGACCGAATTCCTAAAAGAGTTCTAAATTTGGTTCCTTTTATTGTTGTATTGTTGATTTTTATATATTTTATTCTTCCGGAATCTGTTTTTGACATGATTTTAATACTTTCCAATGTTTGGCCTTTTATATTTAACTTCGTTAAAAATTCTTTTTTAGTCATCTCAACTGACTTTTCATATGGTTTAACCTTTTTATCCCAAGGAGATTCTACGCTTCTTAAATATTCTAATTTTTGACTAAAGACATCTTCTACATTTTCGGTTTTACCATTTGAAGTTGAAAAGAAAAAAGTTTTAATTATTTTATCTTCATAAGTTAAATATTCACTCTTTGTTTGAAAAACTGCTTGTTTTATCTTTAAATAATATTTTTCATAATTGTTTTTCCATTTTTCTTTTAATTTTTCTTTATCATGATAACATTGATTTGATATAGAATCTTTTATATCGTACTCTTTATTATATTGCATTCGTTCTAGCACATATGTTCTAGAAGCTACCGCTTGTGCTTTTAACGCTTCAAGTTCAAAAGAAGCTGGCATTTCGCAAGCAACAACTCCAATTATATATTCTTCTAACTCAATTGTTTCTATTTCATTATTAGCAAGCAAATTAACTTTTTTTATTTGTTCTGTTTTTAGAGAATTTTGCTGTGTATCCACTATTAAATCATCAGAAGAAAAAAGCGAAATAAAATAAATAGGTATTAAAAAAATTACTATGGCGTATAAATATTTCATAGTAATTTTATGTGATAATTCGTAATTTTATTCCAAGTTTTTTATTTTTTCTATTCTTCTTAAATATCTTTCTTGATTATCAAAATCAGTTTCTGTAAAAGAATTAATCATTTCAATTACTTCTTTTATAGGCTTTTTATAAGAAAACGATATTACATTTGCATGATTATGCGCCTTAGAGAATTTTGCTTCATCTGTATTATCAATTTTAGCACATAGTATACCATCGATTTTATTTGAAGCAATTGACATTCCTATCCCTGTACCACATATCAAAATCCCGAATTCAATTTCTTTTTTATTAACCATTTCACATACTTTTATTGCATAATCAACATAGTCTACATTTTCTTCTGAATTTGTTCCTAAATCAACAAATTGATATTTATCTTTTAGATTCTTTATGATTTCATTTTTTAAATTATATCCCCAGTGATCTGCACCAATTCCTATTCTCATACTTTGCTCCTTTACTATCAATAATTATAACTTTTAGATATAAAAAAAGCAAACTTTATGTTTACTATTCTTTAATTCCATATTTATCTTTGAATTTTTGAACATTTCCAGTTTTGACAGTTTTATATTTTCCTGTATAAAATGAATGACATTTATTACATGTTTCAAGTTGAATTTCTTCTTTTGTTGATCTTGTAATAAATTCATTTCCACATGCGCATTTCACCTTACATTCTTTGTATTCTGGATGAATCCCTTTTTTCATATATCCTCCTCGCCATAACTATTAATAGTTATAGAAATAACTTCAAGTGGTATTATACAATAAGAAACACCAAAAAGTCAATCTTTTAATGTTTCTACAGCATTAATAATTTTGTCTGCCTATTGATCAATAAGTTTTCTCGGCATAAACGACTAAAAACTTGACTGTAGATTATTCTAAAAAGTTGCACTTGACTTTTTAATCAATAATCTTTTAATGTTTCTATTATCTTATTTGATATAAAATTATATCCTTCTTCAGTAGGATAATTGTTTGTAGGCAAGTAATTTATATTAAATTCAAATTCTTTTTTTATTTCTATGTAAATAGTATTTTTATTTTCTAAAGTCTTTAAAAGCGTTTCTAACTCGTCTACTAAATATTTTCTTTCATCAATATAATATAGTCCTATTATAAAAATTTCACAGTCATTGAGCTTTCTTATTTTATTTATTAATGTACTATAATCGTTATATATTTCAATTATTTTATTGTTTTTTTCTAAATAACTCAATTCTTCTTTCTTCATAGTTTCTTTTAACTCTGTCATCCCATATGATAAAGTTAAAATATTTGCTTGCTTTATGATTTGATTTATATTTTCGTGATCTAGATTATTTGTTATTTCTTTTATAGTTTCTTTTATTAATAATCCTTCTTTTGTATAAAAATCGTTATAACTTTTTAATTTTTTTTCTTTTAATAATTCTTCTTTTAATAAATACGAAAAACTTTTTGTATAAGTATTTAAATTAGTTTTTCCTATCGAAAGTTCATCTCCTAACGAAACGTAATTTAACTTATGAACATACGTTAGTTTAAAAATTACTATAATCAAAATTACAGTAAAAAGAAAAATAATTTTTATTTTCATAGTTAATATTACTCAATTATTTTGATTTTAGCACCCACTTCGGACAATTTTTCAATTATATCCTCATATCCTCTTAATATAAATTCTATATTATCTATTGTTGTTGTTCCTTCCGCTACTAAACCTGCGACAAGTAAAGAAGCTCCAGCTCTTAAATCAGTTGCAACAACATTTTTTCCTTTTAATTTAGTTGGGCCATATATTTGTAACACATTATTTTTTACAAGTTTTGTGTTTGCTCCCATATTATTTAAATATTCTGCATTTTTAAATCTACTTTCATATATTGTTTCTTCTATCATTGATTTACCATTTGCTTGAGTTAATAAGGTAGTAAATGGTTGCTGCAAATCAGTGGGAAATCCAGGATAAGCAAGTGTTATTATATTTGTCCCAGTTAATTTTTTTTGCTTACTTATTATTATTTCATCATCATTTATTATAAAGTCTACACCTACTTCTTTTAATTTAATTAGAAGCATCCGAATATGTTCCTTTATAACAGATTTGATTTTTAAATTTTTTCCAATTAAAGCCCCTATTATTAAATAAGTTCCAGCTTCTATTCTATCTGGAAAAACTTCAATCACTCCATTTTCTAATGTTTCTACTCCTCTTATTTCTATACAACTTGTTCCAGCTCCAGATATTTTAGCTCCCATATTTATTAAAAAAGATGCTATATTTACTATTTCTGGCTCTTTTGCTGCATTTTCTATTATAGTTAACCCTTTTGCTTTAGTAGCTGCAATCATTATATTTATAGTTGCTCCTACGCTAGGAAAATCTAAATATATTTTATTTCCTTTTAATTCCTTCGCTTTTATTATATATTTATTTTTAATTTGAGTTACAGTTGCTCCTAATAATTTAAATCCTTTTATATGTAAGTCTATTGGTCTGTTTCCAATTTTACAACCTCCTGGGAAAGAAATTTCTACTTTTTTAAATTTTGCTAATAACGCTCCCATAAAATAATATGATGCTCTCATCTGCACACTTAATTCTTCTGGTATTTTCTTATTAACACAATTGGTACTATCTATTTTTAATGTGTTACCATTATAATCTACTTTACAATTCAAAAGTTCTAATATTTCTATCAAATATTTTATATCACTTATTTTAGGTACGTTATAAATAATGGAGTTATTACAAGATAATATTGCTGCCGGTATCAAAGCTACCGCACTATTTTTTGCTCCACTTATATTTATTGTTCCTTCTAATAGTTGATTTCCATTTATTTCTATTTTTGGCATTATTTCCTCTTCATATAAATACTATAATGTTTTTTTGATTTTTAGTCAAATTTTTTAAAGTTACCTTTACGAAATCAGATAATATAATAATAAAATTGTTAATATAAAAGCCGCTATTATTTTTGAAATTTCTCCAGTTTTATTACTAACAATTTTTCCAAGTTTAAATCCTGTGATTGTAAATATAAAACTAAATGCACTAAATACTATGCAAGAAAGTAAAATTTTATTTGTAATAACATTCAATCCTATACCAACAGAAAAACTATCTATAGAAACAAAAAATCCAAATAATATTATATTTAAAATGTTTAGATTATTATACTTTATTTCTTCTTTCAAAGACTTAATTATTTGAAATATTAAAATAAAAAATATGGCACATATTAAATAACGAGTATCAATTTTTAGATATTTTACCAATTCAGTTCCTATTGTTATTCCTACGAGTGGCATTATGAAATGAAATATTCCAACTATTATTGAACAATACAACATATTTTCTTGTGAAATTCCTAAAATTCCGTAAGCAATTGACAAACTAAAAGCATCCAAGCTTAAACTAATCGCTATCAAAAATATAGAAACTATTTCAAAATTAATTCTCATACAATAATTTTATTATTAATATTTAAAATTATCTATTATTTTTGTTATTAAAAATTTATATTCTATTTTTTTAGATTCTGTTTCTTCTATTAAACAAAGCGGAGGAAACATAACACACCAATAATTGCTTCCTTTACCACTTCCTAATGTAATTACCAACGATTCATAATTTCCTTTTGGATAGATAACATCTTTATAATTTTTTTCTGGAAAATAATTTATTCCATATTTAACACTATAACTTAAGTCGGATTTATTTTCTACTAATACATTTCCTATATCATTTTCTATATTGTGAACCATATCCACTATTCTATTTCTTGAGTCTTCTATATTATTAGAAGCATTTATATAAGTCAGTTCATCTGTAATACTTTCCAATACTAAACTTTTTAATTTTATATCTTCTTCTGTATCACTATTTGGTATTATTCTAAATCTTATAGATTCTTCTGGAATAATATATTTTTCATTTTTTATATTTATAAAAAATATTGCTGTTATTATTGTTAAAAATATTATCACTTTTTTCATTTAAAAATCAACCTTTCAAATTAATGTTGATTTTTTCTGCTATTTTTTATTCATTAAAGATAAAAATATATCTATCATTTTTTGACAAATCTATTTCTTTCAAAATTTTAGAATTCGGAAAATATTTTTTAGAAATTTTTATTACCGCCTCAGCCTCGAAACTACCGATTTCCAGTGCTATCATATTTTTCTTGTTTAAGTATTGTTTTGCCTCAAACAATATTTTTTCATAATAAAATAGTCCATTTTGACAAGCATATAAAGCCTTATGTGGTTCATACTTTTTAACACTAATATCTATTTTTTCACTTTTAGAAATATATGGCGGATTAGAAATAATAATGTCATATTTTTCATGTATATTTGAAAAAATGTTACTTCTGATAAAATTTATATTTGTTTCATTTAGTTCAGATGATTTTTTTGCTAAATTTAGAGCTTTACGTGAAATATCACTTGCATCTATTTTTGATTTGGAAAGTTCTTTTTTTAATGCAATTGAAATGGCACCCGAACCAGTACATAAATCTAATATTTTTATATTTTTATTAAAGTGCTGTTTTATATAATTTATCGTTTTTTCTACCAAATATTCTGTTTCTGGCCTTGGAATTAAAACATCTTTATTTACTAATATTTTGTAACCATAAAAAGAAACATACCCTATTAAATATTGAATAGGATAATGTTTATTTAACTTCTTTATGTCTCTTTTTATATTTTCACTTACTTTTATTAGTTCTTTTATTTCAGCATTTCTGCTTTTATAAATATCATTTAATGTTATCTGATTCAAGTTTTCGCCTCTCATCTTCATTTATTAAAGCACTAATAAGTTCCGATAAATTTCCTTCCATTATTTTATCCAAATGCATAACCGTATAATTAATTCTGTGATCGGTAAGTCTGTTTTGAGGAAAATTATAAGTCCTTATTTTTTCGGATCTGTCACCAGTTCCTATTTTACTTCGCCTTTCATTACCTAATTTTTCTTCTTGCTTTTGTAGTTCTAAATCATATAATTTGGTCGCTAATATCTTCATACCTTTTTCCTTGTTTTTTATTTGACTTCTTTCCGTTTGAGAATATACTACAATTCCTGATGGAATATGAGTTATTCTAACAGCTGAATCAGTAGTATTAACACTTTGTCCTCCTGCTCCGCTACTTCGGCAAACATCTATTTTTAAATCTTTTTGTTCAATATCAATCTTTACATCATCAGCCTGTGGCATAACTAGTACAGTCGCAGTAGAAGTATGTACTCTACCTTGAGTTTCTGTTGTAGGAACACGTTGTACTCTATGAGCCCCGCTTTCATATTTTAACTTAGAATATACATTTTCGCCTTTAATCAAAAATTCTATTGTAGAATATCCGCCATTCTCTCCTCTTATTTCATGATTTACTTCAATCTTCCATGACTCTTTTTCCGCATATTTTGAATACATTTCAAATAAATCGCCAGCAAAAATATTTGCTTCGTCACCACCAGCTGCTCCTCTTATTTCCATTATTATGTCTTTTTCATCATTTTCATCTTTTGGTAGCAATAAAATTTTTAATTGTTGTTCTATTTTTTCTTTCTCTTTTGTTAATTTTTGTGATTCTTCGACAGCAAAGTCGTGTAACTCTACATCTTTTTCCATTTCTTGAGCCGTGACTAAATCCAACTCAATTACTTTGTATTTTTCATACACATCCACGATTTTCTGTAAATAAATTTTCTCTTTTGATAACTTTTTCATTTTCTCAAAATCATTATATATATCTTGAGATTCCAATTCATTTTGTATCTCATAATATTTCTTTTCAATTATTTCTAATCTTTCTTTCACAATTTCCTCCTATTTTTAATATCTATGTATTAATTCGTAGCTATAAATCGTGATTTACATCCTCATCTTCATCCACTATTACCAAATCTTTTAAATCATCTTCATTATCATCATCTTCGGTATCTTGCTTTTCGTCATAATAAAGATCATCTGATTCGCACTCATCTATATCTTCTTCATCTATTATCTCATCACTATCTTCTTCTATATTTTTCAATGAAATTTTTAAACTATGTTTTTCTCTTAAATCCCAATATCCTTTTTCTAACTGCACAAATCTTTTTTCAGTTGTTAAAAGTGTGAAAAAATCAGCAATTTGATCATCATACGCTTTCTCGTCAAATTCAAGTATATCGCAAATTGTCTGAAATAAATCAGCCGTTTTCATTTTCTTTCCCTTTTCTTGTAATATCAAATAAGCGATATCATCATAACCTTTTCCTTCTAATTTTTCTTTTTCTATTTTTAATTTCATTTTTAATCCTTTCATTTCTTTCTCCTAACATTATACATATTTTTTTCTATAAATCAATATTATTTTGATGACTTTTTAATTTTTGTCATATTATATTTTATATTTTTCATTATAATAAGTGTTTATTTTTTTATTTTTTATACATACTAATGCATGAATGGATAAAATATTATGAGATTGATAGCTAAATTAACAAAAGTATTTATTTTTTTAATATTATCTTTTATTATTTTTAACTTTGGATTGTATGCATATGCATATATAACACCGAAGTTAGATCTTAAAACAGCCAATCAATTATATATTTATGATTCTGATGGCGATTTGGCATTTGAAAACTTAGATAATTCTAAATGGATTGAATTTTCGGACATATCGGAAAATGTTATAAACGCTACTATTTCATTAGAAGATAAAAATTTTTATAATCATAAGGGATTTGATTATCTGAGAATAATAAAAGCTATGTTAACTAACATTAACAAGCAAAAGATTGTGCAAGGTGCTTCAACTATTTCTCAACAATATGTAAAAAATCTTTTTTTAGACTTTGATAAAACTTGGAAAAGAAAAATCAAAGAAGCATATTTAACGTTCGAATTAGAGAGCCATTATACAAAAGAAGAAATATTAGAGGGTTATTTAAATACAATTAACTATGGAACTGGAAATTATGGAATAGAAAGCGCTAGTAATTATTATTTTAATAAAAGTGCTAGCGACTTAACAATTGCAGAGGCTACCATTTTAGTAGGAATTCCTAAAAGTCCCAGTTTTTATAATCCAATCACTAACTATAGTAATGCAAAAAAAATTCAAAAAACGATTTTATTTAGTATGGTTAAAAATGGATACTTAACTACTGAACAAATGAATAATATATATAATGAGAAATTAGAATTTTATGGAAAAAAAGACAATGGAGTTTTAAGTAGCTTATATTATTATAAAGATGCAGTGGTTAAAAAATTAAATGAAATTAATACAATTCCCGATTCTCTTATTGAAACCGGAGGATTAAAAATATATACAACTTTAGATGTTGAAACACAAGAAAAACTAGAAAGTGTAATAAATGAAGAACTTACGATAGATAAACTAGAAATATCATCTTTAGTTGTTGAACCAAATACAGGAAAAGTCTTAGCATTAATTGGAGGTAGTGACTACAACGAAACTCAATATAACCGCGTAACTCAATCTAAAAGACAAGTGGGCTCTACAATAAAACCTTTCATCTATTATGGAGCTTTATCAAATGGTTTTACTTCATCTAGTTCTTTTTCTAGTGAACTCACTACTTTTAATATAGGAGATAATAAAACTTACTCACCTAAAAATTACAATAATATTTATGCAAATAAAAACATTTCGTTAGCTGCCGCTATTGCTTATTCAGATAACATTTATGCGGTTAAAACTCATTTGTTTTTAGGCAATGAAACATTAATAAATACTGCTTTAATCAGTGGTATCAAAACAGATATCCAAAACAATGCTTCTTCAGCCTTAGGAACTACTGAAATTAATATGCTGGACTATAGTAACGGATACTCAACTTTAGCTAATAATGGAATAAAAAATGAAAGTTATTTAATAGAAAAAGTTACAGATATAAATGGAAATATTATTTACGAACATGAAGAAACGGCAGAAAAAGTTTTAAATAGTAAATATGTTTATATTTTAAATGAACTTTTATCTAATACTTATAGTTATTCTTTCGTGGATTATTCAACTCCAACAATGTTATCTGTAAAAAATAATTTATCTAAAAAATATGCAGTTAAAAGTGGAACTACTACAACCGATTGTTGGACTATTGGATATAACCCGGAAATATTAGTTATGGTATGGGTTGGATATGACAATAATACTGAAGTTTCTTCAAAAGAATCTAAAATATCTAAAAAAATATGGGCAAAATCTATTGATTTAATATTAGAACAAAAAAAAGAAACTTGGTATGAAATACCAAATAACGTTACTGCGACATTAGTCAATCCAATATCTGGAGTTTATGAGAAGTCAAATAAAAATGTATTACTTTATTATATAAAAGGTACAGAACCGCATATAAGTAATACATATGAATTATTAAATTAATCTTTTTTTATTTTAATCACTATTTGATACATATCTTCAAAATCAAATTCTTCAGTGCTTATATTGTATCCCTCATTTTCCATATTTTTAGTAAAATCACGAGCAGTATTTATAGCTTTACTTATTGATTTTTGTTCCAAACCATTAAAATCCGGTTCAGACTTTTGCTCTTTAAATTCATTTATTATGGGATTTGAGTCTTCTTTGACATTTAAATCCATAAAAGGATTTTCTAAGACTGCTTCTGTATTAGTTTCTTTTTCTTCTTGAAATGGATTTATAAAAATATTTTGTTTTTCTTCTGGTTGAGTATCAAATAATACTTCTTCTGGTTCTACAACTTCTTTGTTTTCAAAATCTACACTTGGTGCTTCTATTGGAGATTCTATTACCTGTGGTTTAATAAAATCCTGTTTTTCAACACTTGGTGAACTGAATAATTTACTAAAATCTATATTTTCATCTATATCTTCTTTTTTTATTACTTCAGATTTACTTAAATCTACATTTACATTTCTCAATAATTTGTTTATCTCATCCTCAGTTTGTTTAACAGTTAACTTTTCATCAATTATTCTATCAAGCATTTTATCTTGTAATTCATCTTTATTTAAAAGTTCTAATAAACTACGTGCATGTCTTTCAGATATTTTATTATTTAAAAGTGCTTGTTGAACATTATTATTCAAATTTAAAAGTCGTAATTTATTAGCAATAACAGGTTGACTAACACCTATTTTTTTAGATATTTCTTCTTGAGTCATACCTTTTTCTTGTAATTTTTGATATGATTTTGCTTCTTCAATAGCGGTTAAATCTTTTCTTTGGACGTTTTCTACTATTGCAATTTGAGCACTTTCTTTGTCATCAGTTTCAACTATAATAGCCGGAACATTAGAAAGTCCCACCATAGTTGCCGCTTTATATCTTCTTTCACCCGCAATTATTTCGTACTTTTCTCCTAATTTTCTAAGTACAAGTGGTTGAATTATACCGTGTTCTTTTATTGATGAAGCCAAATCTTCTAATTCTTTTTCTCCAAATGCAATCCTTGGTTGAAATCTATTTGGGATTATATCCTCTAAAGGAACCATTTTAATTTCTTTACTTTCTTCCATATTGTCCTCTTTTCTATTCTTTATTTATATTCTAATATATTTTTTATCTTTTTTCAACATAAAAAGATAAAAATCGAGTTTGTATTTTTTTAGTCATAATTAAATATTCTTTTATTATATTAATAATAAAAGAATGTAACATACTCTATAGTTACATTCTCAATCAATTAATATTATTTTTCTAATAAATGTTTTCTTTTTAGTAAAAATATACTTCCACTTATTCCAAAGACACTTAATGCGATGATTATAATCTGAACAATAATATTATCATTAGTTTTAGGATTATTTATATTACCAGTATTTTGAACTAATAAAGTTCCAGTTTTAACTGTAAGTCCATCTACTGATGCTACTTTAACAGTATACTCTTTATTAAGCACTAGATCTATTTTTGAAGACACATAGTTAAAGTTTCCACTCGTTACCGGTGCTACTTCATATATTAGTGTTTCATTTCCATCAAATACAGCAATTTGAACATCACTTTCTTCGGAAGTACCAGATATTTTAATTGTTCCATTTTCATATTTTATACTGCCATCTGTAATACTTAAATCTAGAGCATAAATATTAGGAATAAATAATAAGCAAAATGTAATAAATATTATTATTTTTTTCATATTAATCAACCCTCTTTTCAATTTGTAAGCCGGCACCTATTCCAAAGCTTAATCTTGGCATAGTTTCTGATGATGCTTCTATCTTACCATCAGTTAAATAATATGCTATCTTATCTGCATTTCTAACTGCTTCATTTGCATTATCTTTAACTTTAACTGTAATTGGTATTATATAATTTCTATCAACATTTAAAGTTGTAAGATCATCCATATTTTGACTATTATCTGGGTCAAACGGATCAAGTATGTCAAAGTCATGTACTCTAACTTGCTGTGTACCTATTACTTTTCCGTCCTTGTAATATACTAACTGTAGATATGGATTAAAATTACCTTTTGTACAAGTAGTATCACCTGCATTTATAGTATCACAGTAATTGAATTCTGCTCTTGCTAAATACTGTACTTCAAAATCATCCATAAACTCTAGAAAATCATTATTAAATGCACTTCTTGTGAATGTTAGTGTTTTGGTTACAGTTGTAGTTTCTACTTCGGTTTGATTACTTACTGCTAATGCACTATCAAACGTGTGATAATCTTTTATATAAGTTAATTCTAATACAATCTCATTTTTTGGTTTGTAAAGATTAGTAAAATTAAAAGCATAATTGGTATTTACAGTTAAGTTCGAACCAATGTGACCTTCATCACCTATTTTTTCAAGTGTAACATCACTATCTCCTGATTTAATTTTCATATCAGATACTATCTTGCCTTCTTCTATTTCAAGTTCCAGTTTTTTCATTCCATAAAATAACTGGAGTTCAATGCTATCGTCAGTTGTAAATGCCATTCCTTGTGTTAAAAACATTTCTGGAAAAGGCATTGTATTATTAGAACTAAAAATTCCAAATCCTAAGTAATCTTTACTATAGAAAGTTAACCATCTGCTTTCGTCATCATTTTTACCCATCCATAGTACTGCTTTACCTCTTTTATTAAAATCAGGTGATATTTCAACTAAGTTGTATTTAGCAGCATATATTTCTGGTGTAGCGGGGCTAGGTCCACCTTCAGCATAAAGACTAAGTCCAGTTCCTTGATTAATAAAGAAATACTCTTGTCCTGATCCAAAATCTATTTTACCTATGGATGATAGATCACTTTTATTGAAGTCAAGCGTACATCCAGTACCAGTAAAGCAATAATCTGGTAACAGAAAATCTCCTTTAATTTCACCACCTACAAGATCACTATAGCTAGTTGTTTCAGAGATATTATCTTTATTAATACAAGTAAAATTCAGTGTTGTTCTAGCATAGACATCTTCTGATAATATAAAACCTCCTACAATAGTTAAAATAGAACAAATAAAGATTTTTTTTAATTTTCCTCTTTTCATTTTCACTCTCCTCAATTTTAGATATTTTGTGCTTTTCAAAATACCTTATTATATAGAAATTGTATCATAAATATTAATTATTAGCAATCATCAGTTCCTAAAGATAGTGTAAAATGTTTTTAGGTTGAAGGTAATAAAAAAGATTAATACCTTCATGATATAATTATTCTATAAGAATAAACGCAAATATTTGGAGGTATCAATCTATGAATATAATACAAGATTTAATTGAAAAAGTGAAGAAAAATTTTTGTTAATCCTTTTTTAAAATGATACCAAAGATTTTTTTAAAATGATACTTATTCAATTGTATAATACTTCTTATTAAGAAAGAGGCGTTTTTTTAATGATATCAAAAGCTAACAATCCTATTATTCATTTTGTAATTCAATATTCTGCTTTAAGCAAAGTAATTGAAAAACTTGTAAGTCCTATAATAGAAAAAAATCATAATTATTTTTAGTTATGATTTTTTTACAAATTAAAAACTCTTTATTTTAATTTAACGTTTATTTTTTTATAATATATTTATAATCTCTAGGATAGTCTAAATTTGTTTTTATCTTCTTTTCTATAACTATTATACTTCTTTCAGCATTTTCTATAGGTAACTTATAAGAAAACACTTCTTTTAATAATGCGCCAGTCTTATTAATAATAGATTTTGCGTTTTCTAATTCTTCTTCATTATTTGTCTTTAGTGGTATAAATAAACCGTTGATCTTTACTAAAGGTATTGCAATTTCGGAAAGTATATTTAAAGAAGCAACAGCTCTACAAGTAACGATATCAAAAACTTCTCTGTTTTCTTTTGCATATATTTCTGCTCTTTGATTAACTATTTCTACATCATTTATTTCTAATTTTTTTAACAAAAACTCTAAAAACTTACATTTTTTTGAATTAGATTCTATTAAAGTTAAATTTATATTTGGATATATAATTTTTAATGGCATAGTAGGAAAACCAGCTCCTGTACCTATATCTAAAACTTTTATTTTAGAAGAAAAATTATATATTTTTGTTAAACATAATGAATCATAAAAATGTTTTAAAAAAACATCCTCTTCTTTTGTAATCGCAGTTAAATTGATCTTTTTATTACAATTAATTAAAAAAGTACAATAATCACTAAATTTATTATATATTTCTTCAGTTATCTCTATTCCTATTTTTTTACATTCAATTATAAATTCTCTTTTATTCATTTGGATACTCCTTTTTTAAATATATTAGTAACATAGTTATATCGGAAGGATTAATTCCACTTATCCTTGACGCTTGTCCTATCGTTAGAGGTCTTATTTTAATTAATTTTTGTCTTGCTTCGGTAGCAAGATTTCTTACAGACCCATAATCAATGTTTTGAGGAATTTTTTTTCTTTCTAATTTTTTTAATTTACTTACTTCTTTTTTTATTTTTGAAATATATCCGGAATATTTGATATTAATTTCCACTTTTTCTTTTATTTCTTTGTCATATTTTAAATTTAGTTGTTTTAATATTTTGCTAATAGATATTTCCGGACGTTTTAATAACTCAATCGATCTAATATTTTTACCTTGATAATTGATGAAACTATTTTTTAATTTTTGCTCTAAATCCGCCATATTTTTCATTTTATTTAAATAAATACTATATTTTTTTTCGCCTAATAACCCTATTTTGCGACCTATTTTTGAAAGCCTTTCATCAGCATTATCGTGTCTTAACAAAAGCCTAAACTCAGCTCGAGATGTAAGCAATCTATATGGTTCAGTTATACCTTTATTTATCAAATCATCTATCAACACGCCTATATATGCTTCATCTCTTTTTAATACCAATGCTTTTTTACTTTGTAATTTTCTTGAAGCGTTTATACCAGCAATTAAACCTTGGGCTGCAGCTTCTTCATAACCGCTAGTTCCATTAATTTGACCTGCTAAAAATAAATTTTTGATTTTTTTTGTTTCCAATGACAACATTAATTCAGTTGGATCAACCGCATCATATTCTATAGCATATCCATATTTTAATATTTTAGCATTTTCTAAACCTTCTATCGTATGTACTAATTTTTCTTGAATTTCAATTGGCATTGTAGTGGAAAAACCACCCATATAATATTCGTTACTTCCTAATCTCTCTGGTTCTATAAATATTTGATGTCTTTCTTTATCAGCAAATTTTACAACTTTATCTTCAATTGAAGGACAATATCTTGGACCAACTCCTTTGATCAAACCACTATATAATGAACATTTATCTAAATTTTCTTTTATAACCTTATGTGTTTCTAAATTTGTGTACGTTAAATAACATGGAATTTGATTTTTAATAATATATTTGGGTTTAGAATAATTACTAAATGTTGAATATTCTTTATCTCCTGTTTCTTCTTTTAAAACTTTTAAATTCATAGTTTTAATATCTAATCTAGGTGGAGTTCCAGTTTTTAATCGTATTATTTTCAAACCCACCTCATTTAACTGTGTACTTAAATAAAGAGATGTTTTCTCACCATGTGGACCACCTTTTTCTTTTTTATCTCCTCTTAAAATATCTGAATTTAAATATGTTCCGGTAGTTAAAATAACAACTTTTGATAAAATAGTTTCATCAGTTTCTGTTAAAATTCCTTGAATATCATTGTCTTTTATTATTAATTTTTTTACCATTTCTTGTTTTAAATATAAATTCTTGGTAGTTTTTAATGTTTTTAACATATTAAGTGGATATAAAGTTTTATCTGCTTGACACCTTAAAGATCTTACTCCTGGGCCTTTTCCTTTATTTAAAAGTTTTATTTGCAAAATAGATTTATCTGCATTAGATCCCATTTCTCCACCTAAAGCATCTATTTCTCTTACTACTATTCCTTTCGCAGATCCACCTATTGATGGATTACACGGCATATCTGCAATATTATTTATATTTCCAGTTATCAAAAGGGTCTTGTTATTAAGTCTTGCGCTTGCAAGCGCAGCCTCACAGCCAGCATGTCCACCACCAACTACTATTACATCATACATTTTTAATACCTACTTTCCTAAACAAAATTTAGAAAAAATTTTATCTAATAACTCTGACTCATAAGTTTGTCCCGTTATTTCTCCAAGTTTATTATATAATATTTTGATATTTGTTTCTATTAAATCAACGCTTATGTTTTTTTCTAAGTCTTTTTCTATTTCTTTAACTATTTTTACACACTCTTTTAGTATGTTTATTTGCCTTATATTTGATAAAAATTGAAGATTTTCGCTTTCTAATTCATTTAAGTTAAATTTTTCTATTATTTTATCTTTTAATGTTTCTATACCTAAATTATTTAATGCTGATATTTCAATATAATCTTCTTTTAGATCACATATATTTTTTAAATCTATTTTATTTAATACTATTAATTTATTATTAGATTTACATAAATTTAATATCCTTTTATCTTCTTCATTTAGTTTTTCATTTGCACTAAAAATTATTAATATTAGAGATGCATTTTTTATTTCTTTTAAAGTTTTTTCTATGCCCAATTTTTCTATTTGATTATTAGCATTTCTTATTCCTGCAGTATCAAAAAATCTTACTTCTATTCCATTTAATATTATTGAACCTTCTACTATATCTCTAGTGGTTCCAGGGACATCAGTCACTATAGCCTTTTCAGCATTTAAGATTCTGTTTAATAGACTACTTTTACCCACATTAGGTCGTCCCACTATAGCAACTTTTATTCCTTCTTTTATTATTTTTCCTTCTTCACTATATATTAATAAATTATTAATCTTTTCCTTAAAGTTTTTTAATTCATTTTTTATTAATTTATTAGTAACAATTGTATCTTCGTATTCTGGATAATCAATATTAACCTCAATATTTGCAATTATGTTTAATATTTCATCCCTTAAATCATTTATTAAAGAAAAAATCTTACCATTAATTGCGTTAACACTTAATTTTCTAGCACCTTCAGTTTTTGCCTCTATTAAATCTTGAACAGCTTCAGCCTCAGTCAAATCTATTCTTCCATTTAAAAACGCCCTTTTTAAAAACTCGCCTGGTTCGGCAATTCTCATTCCATTTGATAATAATATTTCTATTATTTTATTCACTGAGGAAACTCCGCCATGGCAATTTATTTCTATCATATCTTCAGTAGTAAAACTTTTAGGACTACGAAAAACTGATATTAAAACCTCATCTATTATTTCATTTTTATAAACAATGTGACCATAATTTATGGTGTTACCGTTAACTTTTGTTAAATCCTTACCAATAAATATACTATTAACTATATTAATAGATTGTTTTCCACTAATTCTAATTATATTTATAGCACCTATACCTATAGTTGTTGCAATTGCAACTATCGTAGCATCCATATATAACCTCTTTCGAATTAAGATTATATCATTATTATCATTTAATGTAAATAAAAAGGTCTTTTTAAGACTCTTTATTATTTTTATATTTTATAACGACACATCTATTTGGCTCTTCGCCCTCACTAATTGTTTCAATATATTTAAATCCAGTTAAAGCACTATGTACTAATCTTCTTTCATAAGAATTCATTGGGTCTAATTTTATATCAACTTTTGTTAAAGTAACCTCTCTTGCTAGTTTTTTAACATTTTTTTCTAAAAAATAATTTTGTTTCTCTTTGTAATTTCCAATATCAAGAGTAACGTTTGGATAAATATCAATCATATTATAAATTGCTTGTTTAGTAAAATTCAATAATGCATTCAATAAATGACCTCTTTTACCAATTAATATTGAATTATTATCAGAAATAATTTCATAATTTATTTGATTATCTCTAATTTTTAATTCAATTTGAGAATTAGTGCCAAATCCCCTTAAAGTTTCTGAAAGTATATTTTTTCCATATTCTGCTGCATCTGAAACTTTTACCGCTTCTAAATAATATTTTTTTCCTTGAAATAATCCACCCTTTTCTTCATATTCTTTAATATACAAATCTTTATCAGTTAAATTCAAATCTTTACAAACGTTATCTATTAAGCTTTCTTTGTTTTTACCTTCATATTTATACTTTTCCATTTTTTATTACCTCCACTCTTTTTATCAACATTATTTTTTATAATAATATTTTGAACTATTGTAAACAAATTAGTAACGATCCAATATAGTGCTATAGCAGCAGGTAAACTTAACGAAGCAATAGAAATAAATACTAACATAACTTTTGTCATCATTCCCATTTGTTTAGCTTGTGCTTCATCCATAGAAGCATTCATGTTTTTAAATGAGAAATAAGTTGCGGCAATTATTAATACTACTAAAATTATATAATAATAGTTTCCTGATTTAATACCTTCTAATGGCGTTGTTCCTAAATGAAGTCCTAAGAAAGTTTCTTCAAAAAATACTGGAACTCTATTTATTGCCTCTAAAAAAGCAAAAAATATAGGTAATTGTAAAAAGGCTGTTAAACATCCAGATAACGGACTTATATCATATTTTTTATAAATTGCCATCATTTCCTGGCTCTTCATCATCATAGAATCCTTATCATCTTTAGTTTTATATTTTCTTTCTAATGCATCTAAATCAGGTTTTGCTTTTTTCATATTTTCGCTCATCATAGTTGACTTTTTAGAAATTGGCATTAATATTACTCTTAATAAAAGACCTACAATCATAATTGATATCCCGTAATTTTTTACTAATATCCCTATTTTTATTACTAACCACGCTAAGGGTTTAACAAAAATTGTAGTCCATAAACCTTCATAACCAGTTTTTGTAATACTAAAATTCTTACAATCTTGAAGTTCGTCTATTTTTATCTTCATTTCTTCTTCATTTGTTTTATAAATATTATATATTTCAGTTGTTTCTGGTTTACACATAATATTTGATGTATAATTTTTTTTAGTATTAGTTTCTTCATTTGTAACGGAATAAGTTTTGGTACAACCAGCTAACAATAAAATAGATACAAATATAATTATAATTTTTTTCTTCATTTACATTCTCCAATTAAATCTCGTAAATTATTTTGAATTGTTTCATATTTGGCGTCTAAACAAGATTTCCTAATTATTATAACACAATTAAAGCCATTATTAAAATAATTTTTCATTAATAAATCTTTTATTACTCTTTTTGCCTTATTTCTATTAACTGAATTTGCTATTTTTTTACTGACAGATACACAATACCTATTATAGGATAAATTATTTTTAACATAATAAAGTATAAAATATATATTTATTTTTTTATTATTTTTATAAATAATCTGTTGTATTTCTTCATTTTTTTTAATTATAAATTTTTTATTCATTTAAATTGTCCTTCTATTTTTTTATAGGAATAGAAAAAAATCACTTATTTAAAAGTAATTCTTTTTATTTAGATAATTCTTTTCTTTGCTTACTTCTTCTTAATTTTAAAACTTTTGAATCTTTTCTAGTTCTAAATCCATGTGTTTTACTTTTTTTTCTATTATTTGGTTGATATGTTCTTTTCATATTTTTCTCCCTCCAACATTTTTCACTTGACTGAACAAATTATAAAATATACAATAAGTTTTGTCAATTTAATTTTTTATAAACATTATTGTTGATAACTTTATTTATTCAGAAAATAAAATATGTTGATAGTGTTGATAACTAAAAAAATTGTGGAATTTAAAGATATAAAAAGTGGATTAGATGTTAATAAGTTGGTTAACCAATTTTATTTATGTTTTTTCACTTTTATTTTTTTTAAAAAAAGTTTACAATGATGTTAACAAGTAGAAAGGAGCGTTTATTTATATGGAGAAAAATGTATTTTGGGAAAAATTTATTTCTTCTTTATCCGCGACCATTTCTAATGTTTCTTTTAATACTTGGTTTAACGATATGAAATTATATGATTTAAATGATGAGAAGATTTTGTTAACTGTACCTTATGATTCTATAAAAGATCATTTAATAAATAATTATTATGAAATTTTAGAAGATATAATTACAAATATACTTGGAATAAATTTAAAAATTGATTTTCTATTAGAAAGCGATATAAGAAAAGAAAAAAATATAAATATAGATGATCAAGAAAATAACAACGAGATTGAATATTATAAATATTATAGCAATTTTAATAAAAAATATACTTTTGAAAATTTTGTTGTTGGAAATTCTAATAGGTTTGCTTATAGTTCTGCGGTTGCAGTAGCAGAAAAACCTGGAAAATTATATAATCCATTATTTTTATATGGTAAAAGTGGATTAGGAAAAACTCATTTAATGCACGCAATTGGAAATTATATAAAAAAGAATTCTAATAAAAAAGTGTTGTATATAACTACCGAACAGTTTGTTAATGATTTTGTTAATATTAATAAAAAAGATACTGGTAATAATATAACTTATATTGAAATGTTCAAAAAAAAATATAGAAATGTAGATGTATTGATGATAGATGATATACAATTTTTAGGTTCTGCGACTATGTCTCAACAAGAGTTTACTAACACTTTTAATAGTTTATATGATAATGAAAAACAAATTATTATTTCTTCAGATAGATCAGTAGATGATTTAAAATTATTAGAAGATAGATTAAAAACTAGATTTAATTGGGGATTAAAAGCGGATATAAATCCTCCAGATTATGAATTAAAAAGAAAGATTATTGAGAAAAAAATAACAAATGAAGATTTGCTTTTAAATTTAAATAATGATATTATTGATTATATAGCAGCAAATTGTGGTAATGATGTACGAAATTTAGAAGGATTTTTAATAAGATTAATGGCTTATCAAGCAATTATGAATATTAATACATTAACGTTAGAAGATTCAATGGAAGCTTTAAAAGACTACACTAACAATCCTATATATAGTAATAACACTATAGCAGGTATTCAAAATGTAGTAGCAAAATATTTTAAAGTATCTGTTGATGATTTAAAAGGAAAGAAAAAACATAAAGCAATTATACAAGCAAGACAAATAGCAATGTATTTATGTAGAATGATGACTGAAGAAACTTATCCAAGGATAGGTTTAGAATTTGGAGGGAAAGACCATTCAACAATTATATATGCATATGAAAAAATCAATAATGAAATAAAGCATAATGGTCAATTAAAATTAATAGTGGAAGAGTTAAAACAGCAAATCAAAAGTTAATAAAAAGATTGTTATTAACAATTCAAAATAGTAAAATTTACCTTATGTATAAGCAATCATTAAAGTTATTAACAATATCAACTTTAATAATAAAAATATAATAATAAAAAGAAAGAAGAAAATTATGAATTTAAAAATTAAAAAATCAATTTTATTAGAAAGTTTAAATTATGTTAGTAAAGCGTTATCAAGTAGAAATATAATTCCAATACTAAATGGTATTAAATTTGAATTAACAAAAAAAGGACTTTCAATAACAGCAACTGATAATGAAATATCTATAAATACTTTTATATCAAAAGAAAATATATTATTAATTAAAGAAGAAGGAATTTTAATAATATATGGAAAATATTTATTAGAAATAATTAGAAAATTACCATCAGATCAAGTAGAAATATATTCAGTAGAAAATAATAAAGCTATTATTACTACCAAAACGTCTAAATATGATTTAAATTGTTATGATATAAATGATTTTCCGAAAATAGATTTTAAAGCAGATAAAAAACCTATTATTATAAATTCTAATATATTTTTAAATATTATAAATAAAACATTATTTGCAACTTCAACACAAGAAAGTAGGCCAGTATTAACTGGATTAAATATCAAAATTCAAGGAAATTTACTAGAATGTATTGGAACAGATTCTTATAGGTTGGCTAAAAAAATTTATAAAATAGAAGACATGGTGGATGAAAATATAAATATTATAATTCCATCTAAAAGTTTAATAGAATTAATAAAAATTTTAGAAGATAATAATGAATCCTTAGAATTAAATATTACTGAGAATAAAATATTATTTAAATATAAAAATGTTCTATTTCAATCTAGTTTATTAAATGGAACTTTCCCAAATACAAATAATTCAATTCCAACAGAGTTTGAAATTCAATTTAAAGTAAATTTAAATGAAATCTATAATGTAATTGATAGAGCTTCGTTATTAACACAATTTAAAGAAAAGAATATAATTACTTTAGAACAACAAGATACTAAACTAATTATAAATTCATCAAGTCAAGAAATAGGCAAAGTAGAAGAAATAATGAATTGTGAAAAAATTAAAGGTGATAAAATAAAAATATCATTTAATTCCAAATATATGTTAGATGCATTAAAAACTTTTACTTCAGAAAATATAATATTAAACTTTAATGGCGAGTTAAAACCTATAATAATTTCTTCAAGTGAAGAAACTGAATTAACTCAATTGATATTACCAATAAAAACATTCTAAAAATATTAAAAATAAAAAATTTAATATTTTTTTCTTTTTCGACATAAATCGACAAATTTTGACAAAACTTTATGATACAATACATCTTGAAAATTTTTAAGGAAAGGAGGAAAATATTATGGATTATGAAATAAATAGTGAAACTCTTGCTATACTTCCAATAAATAAATCTGAGAGTAAAATAATAGAAAAAAATACTCAATATATTATTTCGAATAATACATTTGAAGTGATTGAACATAGTTGTGAATATTTTGGAAGTTCATATTTAGGAAGATTTAATGGAACAAAAAATATTTTAAATGTAACACATAAATCTCCTATAATTATAGAAGAGAGCACAAATTTAATATTTTTTCCAACTACATCTCCAAATAATCCTAATTGTATTTGGATATCATTAAATAATATTTTAAATTATTTACCAGGGAATAATCATAAAACTTCTATAGTAGAGTTTAATGATGGTTCTAAACTAGAAATAAATACAACAATAGGTATTTTAAATAATCAAATATTAAGAGCAACCAGACTTCAAATGCTATTTAATCAAAGAAGAGAAAAAATACAAAAATAGTGGTTTTTCCACTATTTTTATGCTATAATTATTAATAGGTATAGGAGTATTACTGTACCTATTATTTAATTTAAAAATTACAAAAGAGGGTTTTTCATGGATATAGTAGATTTAGAACTTAATAATTTTAGAACTTTTGATAATATTATTTTTAAGGATTTCAAAAAAATAAATATAATAATAGGATCAAATGGAATTGGAAAAACTAGTGTTTTAGAATCAATTTTCGTTGGAAGTTTAACTAAAACATTTAAAAATTATAATGATAATGTATTAATTAAATTAAATAAGACTAATTCTTTTATTAAAATTAACTTAAAATTATATCAAAATAAAAAAGAAAAGAAAATAAAATTAAAATTATATTTAACTGATGATGGTAAAAAAGCTTACATAAATGAAAATATAGTTAATAAGCTAAGTGAATATGTAGGAGAATATAAGGTAATATTATTTTCGCCTGATGAATTAAAAATAATAAAAGATTCTCCAAATTCTAGACGAAGTTATCTAAATATGGAAATTTCACAAATTGATAAAGAATATATAAAAATTTTAAATAGTTATAATGTATTAATAAAAAACAAAAACGATTATTTAAAAAAATTGTTTTTGAATAATAATTATGATAAAAAATATTTAGATGTAATAGATGCTAAAATTGCAGAATTTGGAAAATATATTTGTTCTAAAAGGGAAGATTATTTAAATAAAATTAATCAAATTATTAATCAAAAATTCAATAAATTTAAAAAAAATGACAACTTATTTATAGAATATAAATCAGATTTTAAAAATAAATCAGAAGATCAAATTATTAAATTATTAAAAAGTGTTAGAGAAAAAGAAATGAATTTTGGATTAACATCAACTGGAATTCATAGAGATGACTATGAATTTATACATAATGAAAAAAGTGCGAAAGATTTTAGTTCTCAAGGTTTACAAAAATTGATAATATTATCAATGAAATTATCAGAAATTGAAATTTTAAATAAATATTATAAAATACAACCAATTTTATTGCTAGATGATTTATTTAGTGAATTGGATTTAAAAAATCAAAACAAAATATTTTCTTCATTAAATAAAAAACTACAAATATTTATAACAACTACAGATTTAAAAAATATTAATAAAAAAATAATAAAAGATGCAAAAATAATAAAAATAGAAAAGATGGTGAAAAAAAATGAATAGTGAACATTATGGAGTAGAAGATATTCAAGTATTAGAAGGATTAGAAGCAGTAAGAAAAAGACCAGGAATGTATATAGGAACAACAAGTTCTAGAGGATTACATCATTTAGTTTGGGAAATAGTAGATAATTCGATAGATGAAGCTTTAGCTGGATATTGTGATGATATAGAAATTATTATTAATAAAGATAATTCAGTTACAGTAAAAGATGATGGAAGAGGTATTCCTACAGGAATCCATCCTAAAACAGGTTTATCAACAGTGGAAACGGTTTATACAGTACTACATGCAGGTGGTAAATTTGGCGGTGGAGGATATAAAGTTTCTGGTGGTCTTCATGGAGTAGGAGCAAGTGTAGTAAATGCACTTAGTGAATGGGTTGAAGTAAAAGTTTATCAAGATTCAAAAATATATTATATTAAATTTGAAAATGGAGGTCATACAACTCAATCTTTAAATATTATTGGTGAATGTAGTAAAGAAATGACAGGAACTACTGTTACATTTAAACCTGATCCACAAATATTTAAAGAAACTATAGAATTTGATTATGATATTTTAAAACAGAGAACTAGAGAATTAGCTTTTTTAAATAAAGGGCTTAGAATAATATTATGCGATGATAGAACTGGTAAAAAAGAAGAATTTCTTTATAATGGTGGTATTATAGAGTATGTAAAATTATTAAATAAAGCAAAAAATCCAATACACGAACAAGTTATATATAGTGAAGGTGTTGAAAATGATGTTAGTATAGAAGTAGCATTACAATATAATGATGGTTATAATACATCAATGTATTCTTTTGTAAATAATATTAATACCCCTGAGGGTGGAACTCATGAAGATGGCATTAAATTAGCAATTACTAGAATAATTAATAATTATGCTAAAACTGCTAAATATTTAAAAGAAAATGATGAAGCTTTAACAGGAGATGACGTTAGAGAAGGATTAACAATAATAATTTCTGCTAAAGTTCCAGAACCTCAATTTGAAGGCCAGACTAAAACCAAACTTGGAAATAGTGAAGTTAGGAAAATTGCTAATAATATATTTTCTAAAGGTTTTGAACGATTTTTGTTAGAAAATCCAGACGTCGCAAAAATAATTATAGAAAAATCTATGACGGCAGCAAGAGCAAGAGTTGCGGCAAAAAAAGCAAGAGAATTAACTAGAAGAAAAAGCGATTTGGATGTAGTTAATTTTGGTGGAAAGCTTGTGGATTGTAAAGAAAAAGATCCAACAGTATGTGAAATTTTTCTGGTCGAAGGTGATAGTGCAGGTGGATCTGCCATAAAAGGAAGAGATTCAATGACTCAAGCAATACTTCCATTAAGAGGTAAAATATTAAATGTAGAGAAAGCAAGAATAGATAAAGCACTTGGAAATGAAGAAATTAGAACTATTATTACTGCCTTTGGAACGGGAATAGGAAGTGAATTTGATTTATCAAAATTAAGATATCACAAAATAATAATTATGAGTGATGCCGATGTTGATGGTTCTCATATTAGAGTATTATTGTTAACATTATTTTATAGATTTTTTAGGCCTATTGTGGAGTCAGGATATGTTTATGCAGCTCAACCTCCGTTATTTTGTATAAAACATGGTAAAGTTATAAAATATGTTTTAAATGAAGAAGAGAGAGATGATTATTTAGCGTCTTTGAATTCAAATATAAAAGTTGATATAACCAGAATGAAAGGTTTAGGAGAAATGAATTCAGAAGAATTAAGTGATACAACTATGGATATAAGCAAAAGAATATTAAGAAAAATTACTGTGGAAGATGCAATTATGGCAGATGAGATGTTTACAAAATTAATGGGAGAAGAAGTTGAACCAAGAAGAAAATTTATAGAAGAAAATGCAGATTATACAGTAAATATAGATGCATAGTGAGGTGAAAAATATGGATCATAATAGAGATAGATTGGAAGAAAATAATATAGTTAATGAAATAAGTAGTTCTTTTATGGAGTACTCATTAAGTGTAATAAAATCAAGAGCATTACCAGATTTAAGAGATGGATTGAAACCGGTACATAGAAGAATATTATATTCTATGTATGAATCGGGTTATACTCCAGATAAGTCTCACAAAAAAAGTGCAAGAATTGTGGGGGATGTTATGGGAAAATATCATCCTCATGGTGATTCTTCAATATATGAAGCTATGGTAAGAATGGCACAAGATTTTAATTATCGTTATATGCTTGTAGATGGACATGGAAATTTCGGAAACATTGAAGGATATGGTGCTGCTGCAATGCGTTATACTGAATCAAGACTTTCTAAAATTTCACTAGAATTATTAAGAGATATAAACAAAAACACAGTAGATTTTGTAGATAATTTTGATGGATTAGAAAAAGAACCTGTTGTGATTCCATCAAGATTTCCAAACATATTGGTAAATGGTACAATGGGTATCGCAGTGGGTATGGCAACAAATATCCCACCACATAATCTTGGAGAAGTAATTGATGGCTGTGTGGCATATATAAATAATCCAGAGATTAGTACACTAGAATTGATGAATTATGTTAAAGGACCTGATTTTCCAACAGGTGGATTAATATTAGGTACAAAAGGGATAAAACAAGCATATGAAACTGGTAGGGGGACAATTACAATAAGAAGTAAAGCTTCTATAGAAGAAAAAGATGGAAAAAATTATATTATTGTAGATGAAGTTCCATACGGAGTTAATACATCAGAACTAAAAAACAAAGTCGCAGAGCTTGTTCATAATAAGACATTAGAAGGAATTTCAGACTATCATACCGATTTAAAAAATGGAATTAAAATTACAATTACTTTAAAGAAAGATGCTAATCCTCAAGTTATATTAAATAAATTATATAAACACACACAATTTCAAATAAATTATGGAATAATATTTTTAATGTTGGATGGTATTACACCTAAAACATTGGGATTAAAAAGCATCATATCCAAATATATTGATTTTCAAAAGGAAATAATATATAGAAGAACAAGGTTTGATTTAGATAAAGCTGAAAAACGTGTTCATATATTAGAAGGATTAAAAATTGCCTTAGACAACATTGATGAAGTAATAAAAATTATAAAATCTTCCAAAACCGACGATATTGCAAAAGAACAGTTATCTTTAAAATTTGGTTTAGACAACATACAAGCAGAAGCAATTTTAGAAATGAAGTTGCGACGTTTGACTGGATTAGAAAGAGATAAAATTGAAGCTGAATTAAAAGAATTAGAAAAATTAATTAGTGAATTATTATCTATACTAGCTTCGGATAAAAAAGTATTAGAAATAATACAGAAAGAGTTAATTGAAATAAAAGAAAAATATGGCGATGAGAGAAAAACAAAAATTGATATGACGTCTATTGAATATATAGAAGACGAATCTTTAATTCCATCAGAGAATATAATTGTTACTATAACTTCAAACAACTATATCAAACGTTTGACTGAAGATTCATATAAAACGCAACATAGAGGTGGAGTTGGAGTAAAGGGAATAACTATAAATGAAGAAGATTGTGTAGAGCAAATAATACATTTAAATACACATGATTACATAATGTTCTTTTCAAATATGGGAAAAGTATATAGATTAAAAGGATATGAAATTCCAGAATTTTCTAAAGTTTCAAAAGGAATACCTGTTGTTAATTTAATTCAAATAGAAAAAGAAGAAAAAATAAAACAAATACTAAAAGTAGAGAAAGATGACACAAACAAATATTTGATAGTATCAACAAAAAAAGGATTAATTAAAAAATCCAAAATTGAAGATTTTGAAAATATAAGAAAAACCGGAAAAATAGCAATAAAACTAAAAGATGAAGACGAATTAATATCTGTAAATAAAACAAATGGAAATGATGAAATAATTATGTGTTCTTCTCTTGGCAAAATGGTTAGATTTAATGAAAATCAAATTAGAGTAATGGGCAGAACAGCTAGCGGAGTAAAAGGAATAAACACATTAAACAGTAGCTGCGTTGGCACAGAAATAACAAATAAAGATGAACAAATTTTAATAGTAACGCAAAATGGTTATGGTAAAATAACTCCAACATCAGAATATAGAGAAATAAAGCGAGGTGGGAAAGGAGTTAAAGCATTATCTGTTACGAATAAAAATGGAAATATAATAGGATTTAAGTCAATAGACAAATCAAATGTAGATCTTCTTTTAATGACAAAAGCAGGTGTTGTTATAAGAATAAAAGTAGAAGATATAAGTAAAAGTGGCAGAGTAACTCAAGGTGTTCGACTTATAAAATTAAAAGAAAATAATATAGTTTCATCAATATCTGTTTTAAAAGAAAATATTAATGATGATTAAAAAAATAATGTTCCACGTGGAACATTATTTTTTTAATTAAAAGTTTCACGTGGAACATTTAATTAAAATTGAATTTTTTCGATTTGTATTATATAATGTAATAGGTGCAATATATACTTTAGAAACAGGTCAGGACTGGAAAGTAGCATCCTTAATAATTGTATATATGTGTGCCTTTATTTTTGAGGTGAAGGTTGAAAAATGAAATAATAGAAGAAATGTTGATTTTGGCAAACAAAGCAAAAAAAAAGAATGAGATTCCAGTTTCTGCGGTTATAACAAAAAACAATAAAATTTATGCGAAGGCATATAATAAAAAAAGTAAAAGTAACGATTTGTTGGGACATGCAGAAATACTTGCAATAAAAAAAGCTATTAGGAAGAATAAAGATTGGAGACTTGATAGCTTTGAAATGTATACTACTATGAAACCATGTAAAATGTGCGAAGCTATAATAAATGAATCTAGAATAAAAAAAGTGTATTACCTTGTAGAAAATCAAAAGAAAAAAACCGAGGGCTTTAAGTATATAAAATTAAAAAATTCATGTGAAACTGAATACTTAGAAATATTAAAATCTTTTTTTAAAAAAAAAAGAAAATAATGTATTTGTAAAAATTAAATGTTATAATAATTAAAGAAGGAAATATTATGAATTATATCGCACTTTATCGAAAATATAGGCCGGCGAACTTTGAAGAAGTGTCTGGCCAAGATGTTATAGTTAAAATTTTAAAAAATAGCATAACAGAAAAAAAAATTAGCCATGCATATTTGTTTAGCGGTCCGAGAGGAACTGGAAAGACTAGTGTTGCTAAAATATTTTCTCATGCGGTTAACTGTATAACACCAATTGATGGTGAACCATGTGGCAAATGTGAAATATGTAAAAAACTTAAAGATAATATGGTTGATGTTATAGAAATGGATGCTGCCAGTAACAATGGCGTAGATGAAATAAGAGAAATTAGAAATAATGTAAAATTGGCACCTTCTTTTTGTAAATATAAAATTTATATAATAGATGAAGTTCATATGCTGTCTTCAGGCGCATTTAATGCTCTTCTTAAAACATTAGAAGAGCCACCTCAACATGTGATATTTATATTGGCAACTACCGAAATTCAAAAAATACCCCTAACTATTATTTCTAGATGTCAAAGATTTGATTTTAAAAAAATAACAATTACTAAATTGGAAGAAAAATTAGAATATATTGCTAAAAAGGAAAAAATTGATGTTGATAAAACAGCAATAAAACTTATTTCTCAGATTAGCGATGGTGGGTTTAGAGATGCTATAAATATTTTAGATCAATTAAATGCTATCTCATCAAAAAAAATAACTTTAGAAGACATATATAAAATAACAGGAACTATATCAGAAGAAATTATCGAACAATTATTCGTTAATATAAAAAATCACAATTTAAAGGAAGGATTGACTCTTACCAATCGATTTTATGAAACCGGCAAAAATCTTTCTTTAATTGCAAATCAAATGCTATTATATTTGAGAGATATCAACATTAATAACAATCTTCATAATTATTTTGATAAAGAATATGAAGAAAGATTAAATATATTTACATGCTTTAATAGCGAATATTGCTTTGAAATGTCTAATATATTAATAAAACTTATAGAAGAATTAAAAAAGTCACATACACAAAACATCATATTTGAAGTATATTATTTATATTTATATAATTTTTATAATAAAGAAAATATAGGTGAAGAGAGTCAAAAAAATATTTCCCGGGAAATAATGCAAAAAAACGATCAAAAAAATGATCAAAAAAAATCAAAAATAAATTTGGCGCAAACTCCTGCAAATAGAGGCTTTGAAGAAAAACCACAAAAAAAAATCAAAGAAATTTTTATTAATAATATACTATCTGAGGCTTCGAAAGAAGACTTAAAAAACTTAAAAAATAATTTTCAAAAGCGTCTAGACTTTATTTCTTCAAAAAAGTATAATAATATTGTTAATATATTAAATTATTGTGAACCTGTTGTTTGCTCAAAAAATTATATATTATTTAAATGTAAATTAAATATAGATTTATTTGAATCAAACATAGAAAAAATAACTAACTTTATGGAGCAAATCACGGGACTAAGATATGAAATTCTTGGTATAAAAGAAGAAGAATGGATTAAAGAAAAACAAAACTATATAAATAATAGAAGAAATGGTGTAATATATAAAAAAATAGAAAACATTAAAGATGCAATGGGCAATACCAAAATAAAATCTGAAAACAAAGATTTGCCAAAAATAGTTAAAAAAGCTGTAGATATTTTTGGAGAAAGTAATATTATAATAAAATAGGAGGAAAATATGAATATTCAAAATTTAATGGCTCAAGCAAAAAAAATGCAAGATGGAATGGAGAAAACAATAAAAGAAATAGAAGAAATGGAGTTTATATCAGAAAAAAATGGTATAAAAATAGTCGTTTATGGTTCAAATGTAGTTAAACAAATTATAATTAATGATAAAAACTTATTAAAAGATGATGAATTACTATCTGATGTTATATTGCTTACAGTAAATGATGCTCTTTCACAAGTTAAAAAGATAAAGGAAGAGAAATTAGGAAAATATAGTGCGGGTCTAGGAGGAATGTTCTAATGATATATCCAAAATCTTTTGAAAACTTGATGGAAAGTTTTCAAAAATTGCCGGGTATAGGTGAAAAATCTTCAGAAAGATTTGTTTATTATATATATGGACTTGCAACAGAAGATATTGAAGATTTTGCAAAAAATCTTTTAAATTTTAAAAAAAAAATAAAAAAATGTGAAATATGTGGACATTATACCGATGAGAAAATATGTAATATATGTAAACAAGAAAATAGAAATAAAAAAGTGATTTGCGTAGTAGAAGATTCAAAAAGTGTTTTTGCACTTGAAAAATCACAAAATTATAAAGGTGTTTATCATGTCTTAAACGGACTTATATCTCCAATAGATAATATAAATCCTGAAGATATTAATCTCAACTCATTAGTTAATGATAGAATTAAAACCGCAGAAGAAATAATAATAGCATTAAACCCATCAATAGAAGGTGAAACAACTTCATTATATATACAAAAACTTTTAGAAAAGAAAAATATAAAAATTTCCAGGCTTTCTTATGGAATTCCTGTTGGAACTGATATTGAATATTTGGATCCTATAGTAGTATTAAAAGCATTTGAAGATAGAAAAACAATTTCATAATACGTAAGAATTATAGTATAATTAATATGAAGGAACAAAATGGAAAAAATATTTTTTATAATCAAAAAAATTGTAATATCTATTTCTTTAATTTATTCTTTTAATTTAATGATTAGTAAGATGAATTTGATTGTTCCAATAAATTATATAACTGTAGGCGGAACAGCAATTTTAGGAATGCCATTTATGCTTATGACAATTTTACTCAAAATTATTTTATAAGGAGAATAGAATGGAAAAATTAGAAAATATTTTTAATAAAATAAAAGAAAACAACAAACTTGGACATGCTTTTTTAATAGGAAATACTACGTATGAGGACATTGCTCCGCAAATAGAAAAAGTTATTGCATCTTCTATTTTTTTATCTAACATAAAAATAGAAAATAATCCCAGTATTATTATAATAAATCCTGAGAACGGAATAATAAGTAAAGAAGCAATAGAAGATCTACAACTGCGAATAAAAAACAAATCACAGATTTCAAAAAATAAAATATATATTATTTGCGAATGCGAAAAAATGAATTTATTCTCAGCAAATAGTTTATTGAAAATGCTGGAAGATCCAGAAGAAAATGTATATGCATTCCTAATTACTTCAAATATAAGTTCGGTTCTAGAAACAATAAGGTCTCGTTGTGAACTGATTTTATTAAATACTGATTTCATAAGTTCTAAAGCAATAGAAGAATTTTCAGAAGAAGAAAAAAAAGTTATTGTAGAATTTATAAAATCAATAGAGCATTATAAAAAAACTATAATTGCATATAATGATAAGATAAAAATAAAAAATTTAACAAAAAAAGATTTAAAAAAGACACTAATAATGATACAATTTTTTTATATTGATTGTTTAAAATTTGCTCTTGGGAATGAGCCTCAAATATTTAAAGATAATTTAGACTTTATTAAAACTGTTATTGAATCAACTACTTTAATAAATTTATCAAAAAAAATATTAATTATAAATGAATCAATAAAATCTATAGAATACAATTTAAATTTATCCATGATATTTGATGGTTTAATGATAAAATTAAATGAATGAAGGAGTAATAGATAAGATGAAAATAATAGCTATAAAATTCAAAGAAAATGGAAAAAATTATTATTTTGATACAAATAATTTAGATTTGAATTTTGGAGATAACGTAATAGTGGACACAGAAAAAGGTCTACAATTTGGAAACGTTTGCTCTGAAGAAATTGTTATTGATAATGAAAAAAAAGATGATTACTATAATAAAATATTAAAAGTAGCAAATGAAAAAGATATTGAAGCAAATATAAGAAATGATATAGATGCTATGAAAGCTTTGGAAAAAGCTAAAGAGATTTCACTAAATTTAAAATTAAATATGAAATTTATTGAAGCAAAGTTTAATTTTGATCGTACACAATTAATATTTTATTTTAACGCAGAAAATCGAGTTGACTTTAGAGAACTAGCAAAACAGTTAGCTTCAATATATAGAACAAGAATAGAATTAAGACAAATTGGAGTAAGAGATAAAGCTAAAGCTATTTCTGGAGTTGGTGTATGTGGAAGAAAACTATGTTGTTCCGCATTTTTGAAAGATTTAGATTCCGTATCAATTAACATGGCAAAAAATCAGAATATTGCCTTAAATCCAAATAAAATAAATGGCGCGTGTGGTCGCTTATTGTGTTGTTTGAATTTTGAAGACTGTTTATATACGCAAAATAGAAAGGACATGCCAGAAGTTGGAGAAGTAATAGAGTTAGAAGGTAAAAAAGGAATTGTAAGTTTTATAGATATTCCAAACAAAAAATATATAGTTAATTGTGAGAATGGTGGGAAGATAGAGGTTTGCCTTGAAGAAGAATGCGAAAATTGTGATAAATGATTTGGTGGGATTTAAGTGCAGAAAAATATTTCAATGTGAAGATTATTTAAAATTTAGTTTAGATTCAATATTATTGTCAAACTTTGTTACAATTAAAAAATCTGCACAAAAAATATTAGATATAGGAACAGGCAATGCTCCAATTCCACTTATTTTATCTACCAGAACTAAAGCAGAAATATACGCCATAGAAATTCAAAAGGAACTTTTTTTATTAGCAGAAAAAACGATAAAGATAAATAATTTAGAAGATCAAGTTAAAATAATAAATCAAGATATAAAAGAATATTCAAAGATAAGTGAAAGCGATGTTTTTGATATAATAACTTGTAATCCGCCATATTTTAAATTGAATCAAGAAAGTATAATAAATAAAAATAAAATAAAGTCTGCTGCAAGACATGAAATATCACTTACAACAGAAGGAGTTATTAAGATTTCAAGAAAACTATTAAAAAACAATGGAAGTTTAGTTTTAATTCATCGCACGGAACGTTTAGCAGAAATTATAAACTTATTAAAAAAATACAATTTGGAGCCTAAAAGAGTTCGATTTGTATATCCTAAAAAAGGTAAAAATTCAAATTTATTTCTTATAGAGGCAAGTAAAAACGGAAAAATCGGATTAAAACTAGAATATCCACTAATAATAAATGAAGAAAATGGTAATTATACAAAAAAAGTTTTAGAAATGATGGGGAGATGAAAATGCAGGTTCAAAAAAGTTATGAAAATAGTGAAAAAGGAAAATTATATATTATTCCAACGCCAATAGGTAATGTAGAAGATATAACTTTGAGATCAATTAATATATTAAAGTATGTAGATGTTATATATTCTGAAGATACAAGGGAAACAAAAAAACTACTTGATAAATTAGACATAAAGAAAGTTTTAATATCATGTCATAAGTATAATGAGAACAAAATAAAGAATGATTTGGTAAAAGAATTGAAAACCGGCAAAAACCTTGCTCTTGTCACAGATAGAGGAACTCCTCTGATTAGTGATCCGGGCTTTATTGTTTCTAAATTTTGTATAGAAAATGGTATAGACGTTATAGCTTTACCAGGCGCCAGCGCACTTTTACCAGCATTAAATATGTCTGGAATTGAATCAAATCATTTTTTGTTTTATGGCTTTTTGAATAATAAAGATTCAATAGTAAAAAAAGAAATGAAAGATTTTTTAAAATTCCCTTATACAATAGTAATTTATGAATCTCCACATAGAATAATTAAAACATTGGAAAATATGTTTTCAATATTAGGAAATAGAAATATAAGCATATCTCGTGAAATATCAAAAATTTATGAAGAAGTGTTTAGAGGTACAATTGAAGAAGCATTAAATTATTATTTAGAACCCAAAGGTGAATTTGTGATAATACTGGAAAAAGCGGTAATAGAAGAAGAATATGATGAAAATATTTTGCTTACTGAAATAGAAGAACTAATAAAATCCGGGAATACTAATAAAGATGCTGTACAACTTATATCAAAAAAATATAATATTTCTAAAAATTTATTGTATAATAAATTTGAAAGGAAAAGAAAAAACTAATGAAAATGGTAGTTGGGTTGGGAAATCCCGGAAAGAAATATTTTGATACTAGGCATAACGTTGGATTTATGGTAATTGATAATTATGCCGGTAAGCGAGAACTATTATTCAAAAAAAAATTTAATGGTTTGTATACTATCTTTAATTTTGATGATGAGAAAATATTATTATTAAAGCCACAAAGTTTTATGAATTTGTCAGGAGAAGTAGTAAAAAAATATTGTGATTTTTTTAAAATTAATTATAATGACATAATAATCATTTATGATGATATGTCTTTTGATGTTGGAACATTTAAATTAAAAAAATCAGGCTCAAGTGCAGGACATAATGGTATGAAAAATATAATAGATTGTCTTCACACAGAGGATATTAGAAGATTAAGAATAGGCATCTCAAAAAGTATTGAAAACAAAATCAATTATGTCATTAGTCCTTTTGAGATTTCCGAAAAAGAAGATATTAAAAAAGTGATAAATATTACTTTTGATATAATACAAGATTATTTAACAGAACCATTTGATTTATTAATGAATAAATATAATAGAAATGACAGCACTATATAAAAAAATATTTAATTTTAAATTAAAAAATAATTTAAAAATTTCTGTGCAAGATAACGAATTATATAATCAATTATTATTATATATTTATTCGTTATGTCCAAAAAATTTTTTAATATTAACTTCAAATTTAAACGAAGCAAGCAAAATATATAATAATTTAAAAAATTATGAGCAAAATGTTTTTATATTTCCAGATGATGATTATTTAACAAAAAAAGCAATAGCTTCTTCGCCTGAATTGACTATGATGAGATTGGATTTGTTAAATAAAATAAATATTTTAGATAAAAAAATAGTTATTTGTCATTTAAACAGTTTTTTAAAAAAAATACCATCCCCAGAAAAATATTTATCTAATCGCATAAATTTAAAAAAGAAATTTAATATTAATAGAGCAAAATTTATAAATAAATTATTGGAAATGGGTTATGTAAAAGAAACAATAGCTTCTAGTACAGGAGAATTTGCGATAAGAGGTTTTATCATTGATATATTCCCGTTTTGTGAGGAACATCCTATTAGAATAGAACTGTTTGAAAATGAAGTGGAGAATTTAAAAATCTTTGATGAAAATACTCAACGCACAATATCGGATATAGAAAGTATAACTATATTACCCGTACGGGATGAATACAATGATAATGATTCAAATATAATTAATTATTTAGATAATCCATATATATTAGTTCAAGATTATAATAAAATAATATTAACAGAAAACAATCTTAAAGAACAAATTAAATATTACAAAGAAGAATCGTTCCAAGATTTTTCTTTTCAAGATTTTTTAAATAATAATTTAATATATGTAGATTTAATTGATAATAAGGGTAAATATGATTATGAATACCACTCTAAAAATCAAAGAAATTATAATGAAAATATAAAAGGTTTTATTGAAGATATTAATGATAGTGCTAAAGCCGTTTTATATAGTCAAAATAAAAATATAATAGAAAGAATAAATTTAAAAAATGTTGATTTAAAAAAAGAATATTTAAATAAAGGATTTGTTTTTGATAATATAAGTTATTTTTGTGATAACGATTTAAAGAAAGAAATTAATAATTATAGTTTTAAAAGTCTATATAGATTAGGGAAAAAAATAGATTCGGTTGGAAATATAAAAATAAAAGATTTTGTAGTTCATAAAGATCATGGTATTGGTATTTATAATGGAATAGTAACAATAGAAAAAAATAGTATAAAACGTGACTATATATTAATTAATTATAAAGGTTCTGATAAGCTATATTTGCCAGTTGAAAATATTAATAAACTATATAAGTATTCTGGTAAAGAAGGAGCAAGGCCCAAACTTCAAAAGCTTAATAGTAAAGAATGGAATTATACGAAAGAAAAAATAAAAAATAAAATAAAAGATGTTACAGAAGAACTATTAAATATATATAGAGTAAGAAATCTTGCAAAAATAGAACCATTTTTGCCCGATAGTAGTTTACAAATAGAATTTGAAAAAAAATTTGAATTTGATGAAACGCTGGACCAAATTAAAGCAATTAATGATATAAAATCAGATTTTGAAGGTTCAATTCCGATGGATAGGTTATTGTGTGGTGATGTTGGTTACGGAAAAACGGAAGTTATTTTTCGCGCAATGTTTAAAACTGTAGATAATTTAAAACAAGTAATGTATTTATGTCCAACAACTGTGTTATCGTTTCAGCAATACAATAATGCATTAAACAGATTTCGATCATTTGGAGTTAACATTGCTCTTTTAAATAGATATGTTTCTAAAAAGTCGGCAAAAAAAATACTAGAGGAATTTGCGTTGGGAAAAATAGATATTATTATTGGAACTCATAGATTATTAAGTGAAGATATAAAGCCAAAAGATTTGGGATTACTTGTAATTGATGAAGAACATAGATTTGGTGTAATGCACAAAGAAAAAATAAAAAAATTCAAAAATAACGTACACATTTTGAGTGTTTCGGCCACGCCAATTCCAAGATCTTTACAAATGTCACTGGTGGGTATTAGAGATTTATCGTTAATAGATACTCCTCCTAAAAACAGACTACCAGTTCAAACTTATGTAATAAATTACGATGAGGTTTTGATAAGAGAAGCAATATTAAAAGAAATAAATCGTGGTGGACAAGTCTTTGTTTTATATAATAATATAGAAAATATGAACAAAGTAGTAGAAAAATATAAATTCATGCTCCCAGAGTTGAGAATATCGTATGCACACGGGCAAATGAACAAAGATACAATCCAAGATATTATGTATAATTTTACTAACAATGAATATGATGTTTTAATAACAACAACTATAATTGAAAATGGTATAGATATTCCAAATGTTAACACTATAATTATAATTGATGCTGATAAATTTGGATTAAGTCAACTTTATCAAATTCGAGGAAGGGTTGGCAGGAGTGATCGAATAGCTTATGCATATTTAATGTATAATAAATCTAAAATATTAAATGAAACAGCTATAAAAAGATTAAATGCAATAAAAGAATTTACTGAGCTTGGTAGTGGATACAAGATTGCCATGAGAGATTTAAGCATAAGAGGATTTGGAGATTTATTAGGAAAAGAACAATCTGGCTTTATTGATGCAATTGGAGTCGATTTATACTTAGAATTAATTAATGAGCAATTAAAAGGCGTTAAAGAAGAAATAGATAATACAAATCAAAAAATAGATGATATTGAAACACACATAGATGAATTATACTCGACTGATGATGAGATAATAATTGATTTGCATAAAAAAATTTCTGCCATTTCTAATTTAAATGAATTATTTAAAGTGCAAAGTGAAATAATTGACAGATTTGGAAAAATTGATGAAAAATTATATATATATATGTATCAAAAATTATTAGAAAAAGAATTGGAAAAAGAAGAAATAAAAATATTAGAAAACAAAGATTCTTATATTACATTAAAGATAAATGAGGATGTATATAAGAATATAAATATTGAGGAATTATTTGTTAAGAGCATTACTATTACATCTAAATTCAATTTTATTTATAGAAACAAATCTATAATAATAAAATTAAATAAGTTAAATTTAGAAGAAAATTATATCTTATATTTAGTAAAGTTTGTAAACTTGGTACAAAAAATAAAAAAAAGTGATTAACTTTTTTTATTTTCTTTAAATCTATTCATATCGCTTTCAATTAGACTTAATGCTTCTTTTTTGTTGTGAAAGCTTTTGGTAATTACAACTATATTTTGTAACGTTTTATAATTTTCAAAAAAATCCTTTATTTCCGCTAATTGATGTGGAGGAAGATTTGAAATATCATCAATATGATTGAATCTAGGATCTTTGTCAACCACGCCAATGACTTTTTGATCTTCTTGATTATTGTCGATTACACTAAGATATCCTATTACTCTTGCATCTACGATACACCCAGGAAAAGTTGGATAACTACTTATTACTAAAATGTCTAGAGGATCTTCATCTCCAGAAAGAGTGTTATTAATATATCCATATTCTCCCGGATAGGTTAAAGAAGAAAATAAAACTCTATCTAATTTGATTTTTCCGCTTTTCATGTCAACTTCAAATTTGTTTTTTGTGCCCATTGGGATTTCAATAATACTTTCAACTATATCTTTCATGCAAACCTCTTTTCTATGAAAATTATATTTTATAAAAACATAAAAGTCAATAATTAGTATAAATTTCCACCTTTCAAACAAACTATAATTAGGAGATAAAATGAGCGGAATTGTAAGAAAAGTTGATGATTTGGGGAGAATAGTAATACCTAAAGAAATAAGAAAAAATTTAGATATAAAAAATAATGATGAAATAGAAATAATTTGCAATGAAAACCACCTTGTCTTAAAAAAATATTATAAGTTAAAAGAAAAAATTGAAGTAATAAAAGATACGTTTAATATGTTCGATAAATTAATGACTTTTGATTATATTTTAGCAGACAAAGATAAAGTTATATATAGTAGTATAAAAGATACAAATGTTATTAATCAAAAAATATCAAAACAAGTGTTAGACTTTATCATAGATGCCAGAAAACTTTCAATAAAAGATAATATAAAAATAACTGATTATTATGATTTAAACGCTTTTTTTTATATTGTTCCAATTATAATTGATACAGATAGTAAAGGAATAATAATCGGCGCGAAAAGTACTGATTTTTTAGAAGGAGAAAAAGTATTGATTAACGCTATTGAAATAATACTAAAAAATCAAATTGAATAAAATTTACACATATGTTATCCTTAACTAAGGAGATGACAATGAGAAAATTCGAAAAAATTAGTTTTAATGAATTTAAAAAAAGTATTTCAAACGATATAGATCTTTATAATTCATATCAATTACCAGTTAGAAAAACTATTGCAAGTGCTGGATACGACTTTGAATTAATTGAAAGTATAAAAATAAAACCCAATGAAATATTGGTTATTTCTTCTGGAATAAAAATTCAAATGGAAAAAGATGAAATGTTAATGCTTATAGTCAGAAGTAGTATTGGTTTTAAATATAATGTTCGTCTTACAAATCAAGTTGGAATTATAGAAAGTGATTATTATAATAATGTTGATAATGAAGGACACATAAAATTTTCTTTACAAAATCATGGTAATGAAACTTTTGAAATGGAAAAGGGAAAATGTGTGGTACAGGGTATAATCACAAAATTTTTGGTAGTAGATAATGAAAAACCGACAACAACAAAGCGAATTGGAGGTTTTGGCAGCACGAATAATGGCTAACTTTGTAAAGTTTTGTCAATCAAAATCTTTTTTTGTCGCTTTTGTAGAAATTTAATAATAAGTTTGATATATTAAAGTAGATATTATGAAAAAGAAAAAAAGAATTTTAAGAAAATATTTTTGTTTTGTATTACTTAGTGCAATAGTAAGCAGCACTTGTTTTTCGTTAGTTATTAATAAAAATTCACACGCGTTATATTATTATATTTTTGTTGTATTTTTAGGAATAGAAATTATTAGATTTTTGCATGTCACATTTTTTGAATAGGAGAATTTATGTTTATTGACACACACGCTCATGTATACTCTAGTGAATATTCAGATATAAATAAAGTGATAAAAAATGCTATCGAAAAAAATGTATCTATTATATTTGATTGCGCTGAAGATATTAAAAGTTTAAATGAAATAATACAAATTTCTAAAAAACATTTGCATATAATATATCCGATTGGCGGAATACATCCTCTAAATATAAATAATGAGAGCGTTAAAGATTTAAAAATTTTAGAAGGAATATTACAAAGCAATGTTCTTCTTGGTATTGGAGAAATAGGACTTGATTACTATTATTCTAAAAAAGATAAAGATTTTCAAAAAGAAATATTTGAAAAGCAATTAAAATTATCTGTTAAGTATAAATTACCAGTTATAATACATTCTCGAGATGCAACTGAAGATACAATTAATATTTTAAAAAAATATGATGTTAAGGGAATAATTCATTGCTTTAGCGGCAGTATAGAAACCGCAAAAAAGTATATATCAATGGGATTTTTAATAGGAGTTGGAGGAGTTTTAACTTTTAAGAATAGTAAATTAAAAGAAGTAATAGCTAAAATAGATTTGTGTAATCTAGTCTTAGAAACAGATTCTCCATTTTTGACACCAGACCCATATAGATCACAAAAAAATGAACCGCAATACATACCTATAATAGCTTCTAAGCTAGCGGAAATTAAAAATGTAGAGGTTGAGGAAGTGGCAAGAATAACATCTCAGAATGTACATACCATTTTTGACTTTTAACAACAATTATGATAAAATATATTTGTTAGGAAAAGCAAAATGCAAGAATTTAGAAAGAAAGATTTTTTTGGCTTTATCAAATTTATTTTAATCGTATTTGTAGTGGTGATTTTTAACAAGGAAACAAGGGAAACTGTAAATTTTAATGTTACTACTAATGAAAATAATAATAAATATACCGAAGTGGCCGTTATAGAAAATATACAAAAAGAGATTGAAGAAACCGAATCTTACACACCCATCTCTACGTTTTTTGGAGAGTTAACTGGATATTCAGGAAATTGTAAAAAATGTTCGGGGATTTTAGCTTGTAAGCCAAGAACAAATGTATTAGAAGATGGTATATATTTTGAAGACGATGATTATGGATCAGTTAGAATAGTGGCAAGTAGCAAAAAGTACCCATGTGGTACTATAATTAGTTTTGAGAAATCCAGTATATCAGAAGAACCAATCGTAGCTGTTGTAATGGATCGTGGAGTTAGCGGGGATGTAATAGATTTGTTGGTGGAATCAAATGATTATGCGAGAAAAAAAGTTGGAAGGGTAAGAAATATTGAATTTCAAGTTTTGAGATATGGATGGGAATGAATTTAAATTTAAAAAGTCACTAGGTCAAAATTTTTTAGTTGACAATAACATATCAAAAAAAATAATTGAAATATGTAATTTTGAAAAACAAAACTCTTTAATAATTGAGGTTGGCCCAGGTGGCGGTGCTTTGACAAAATTATTAATAGATGCGGGATTTAACGTAATTGCATTCGAAATAGATAAGACATTAAAACCAACACTTGATAAACTTACTTCTGACAATGTAAAAATCATTTATGAAGATTTTTTAAAGGTGGATTTAGAAAATTATATCAATAGTAAAAAATATGATAAAATCTATTTTGTTTCAAATTTGCCATATTATATAACAACTCCAATAATAAACAAAATAATAAACGAAATTGATATAGAAAAAATAGTGATTATGGTCCAAAAAGAAGTTGGGGATAGATTTACCGCAATGCCTTGTACGAAAGAATATAATTCTTTGAGTGTTTTTTTGCAATATAACTTTAATATAAAAAAAGAATGTTTAGTTAGTAAAAATTGTTTTTTTCCAAAACCAAATGTTGATAGTGTAGTTCTTAGTTTTTCAAAAAAAGAAAAACCATATGTTAAAGATGAAAAGCAGTTTTATAAGTTAGTTAAAGATTCATTTCGATATAAAAGAAAAACCATAAAAAACAATTTAAATGATTATAATTTAGAAAAACTTGAAATGGAATTAAAAAAAATCAATAAAAGTTTATCCACAAGAGCAGAAGAATTGACAATCGAAGATTTTATAAATATATCTAATGGAATATCTTAGATATATTTTTATTATTTTAGCATAACATTAAATATGGAAAATATAAAAATTGGCGACTATGTAACTCGCAATTCTTATAACAATGATATTTTATTTGAAGTTATGAAAATTAATGAAGACAAAGTTGTTTTGCGAGGCGTAGAACTTCGATTGATTGCGGATTCATCAAAAGAAGACTTAAAAGTTGTAAAAAAAAACACAATAAATTTTCAGTATGATATTAAATCTATTAGCAATAACTTTAATAGAGGAGAGTATTTTTATATTCCTGGAAAGATATTGCACATAGATTCAGATGACAATTACCTACAACAATGTGTAGAATATTATAAAAAAAACAATGTGTTAGCTTTTGGTATAAAAATATCTGAGAAAGATGTAGAAAGTAGAGTATATGAATATTTAAAAGAAATAAATCCAAATATTTTGGTAATTACTGGTCACGACTCATATTCTAAAAAAAATAGTACATATAGAAATAGTAAATATTATATTTCTTCGGTAAAAAAAGCTAGAAAATACAAAAAAAGTAATTATGATTTGGTGATAATTGCTGGTGCTTGTCAAAGTGATTATAAAGGATTAATAAGTGCTGGAGCCACATTCGCCTCTAGTCCTAAAAAAATAAATATTCATGCACTAGATCCGGCCATCATTGCTACAAGTATAAGCTTAATAGAAAAAAACGAGTTAATAAATCCTAAAGAATTATTGTCTAAAACAAAATATAAAGAAGATGGAATTGGGGGTATAGAAATAAACGGAACAATGGAAAAAGGATATCCTAGAAATGAGGAAATGTGAATATAACGGAAGCTAAAGACAATATAAAAAAAATGTTGGGTAAAAAAGTAAAAGCCAAGGTATATATGGGAAGAAATAAATATGAATCATACGAAGGTATAATTAATGAAATATACCCAAGTTTATTTACCATAAAAGTTGGTAAAAACATAAAATCATATTCATATGCAGATTTACTTATTAGAAATATTATTATACAAATAAAATAAATTTTTAAAAAAACATTGAATTTTTATAATAAAAGATGTATCATAAATATGAGTTTAACTTAAGGAGGAAAAATGAAAATAACATCAGTTAAAATACGTAAAGTTGAAAAGGAAAACTCACGTATGAAAGGAAGTGCTACAGTGGTTCTAGACGATGCATTTGCTGTACACGATATCAGAATTATTGAAGGAGAAAAAGGATTGTTTATAGCAATGCCAAGTAGAAAAACACCTACTGGTGGATATAGAGATATAGCACATCCAATTACTCAAGAAGTAAGAAGTATGTTTGAAAGAGAAATACTAGATGCATACGAGAATGCTGAAGACTATGTTCCAGAACAAGAAACTGAAGAAGAATAATTAAAAGCCGTAAGGCTTTTTTTAATAAAACAATATTTTTAATCATATAATAATTTAGGAGGAATTATGGATAAAAATATTTCAAATACCATTAATCATCAAATTCAAATTAACGACCGAAAAGAAATAAAAATAACTGGAATTAAAAAAATTGAAAATTTTGATAAAGAAGAATTTTTTATTGAAAGCAAAATGGGTTATATTTTAATAAAAGGAGAAAATCTTGAATTGTTAAAATTAGATACCATACAAGGAATTTTATTTATACAAGGAAATATAAACAGTCTTATATATATTGAGGAAGGCAAGAAAAAACAAAAAAAAGAAAGTGTTTTTTCAAAATTGTTTAAATAATGAATTTGCGCATTCAATTATTATCAATCTTTTTTTCATTTGCGTATGGACTAATTTTTTCAATCTTATATATTTTGTTTACTAATTTTTTATATAAACCTGCAAAAAGATATAAAATATTAATAAATTTATTGTTTGTAACAGTCACTTTCTTAATATTTTTTATTATTTTAAAAATCATTAATAACGGAATGTTACATTTTTCTTTATTTTTCATTTTCTTTTCAACTTTTTTATTTTTTCAGAATAGATTTAAAAATGTTGTACCAAAAATAAATGTCAAAATTGATGTAAACGATAATAAAAAACTTGTTAGGAGAAATAGAAGTTGTTATAATAATAAAAGAAATAGGAGATAAAATGAAAGGCCGCGGCGTTAAAAACAAAAGAAGAATTGTTACTCTTTTTATCTTAATGATACCGTTGCTTGTAATATTTGTAAGTAACATGTTTTCATATTGGTCTACTATTTATAAAAATATAAAAGAAAAAGAAAAATTGAATGTTGATTATAATAATATTTTGGAAGAAGAGGAAAATTTAAAAAGCGAAATAGAAAAACTACAAAATCCAGAATATGTAGCAAGATATGCTCGAGAAAAATATTTATTTTCCAAAGATGGCGAAATAATAATCAAATTAGAATAAAATTATTACTATTTTGCTATACATTTTATTTAATATTTGGTAAAATTTTAATTGTGGGAAATGAGGAAATTATGGATGAAGTATATGATTTTTTAGTTAAAAAAAGCGGATTAAAATATAAAGATACGGTCGTAGTGGCCGTTTCCGGTGGGCCAGACTCAATGGCTTTGCTTCACATGATGATCAAGGTAAAGAAAGAATTAGATTTATTTGTTGTGTGTGCACACGTCAATCATAATGTTAGGGAAGAAAGCGAATCAGAACGAGAATTTTTACAAAAATATTGTGATGACGAAGGAATTTGCTTTGAATATATGAAAATAGAAAACTATGGAGAAGATAATTTTCATAATGAAGCAAGAACAATAAGATACAATTATTTTGAAAAAATAATTGATAAATATGAAGCTAAATATTTATTTACCGCTCATCATTCGGATGATTTAATAGAAACAATATTGATGAGAATCGTAAGAGGATCTACTTTAAAAGGATATAGTGGGTTTGCAAAAATAGTAAAAAAGAAAAATTATAAAATAGTAAGACCATTAATTGGATTAACAAAAGAAGAATTATTGAAATATGATAATGAAAATAAAATAAAATATGTAACTGACAAGTCAAATTATAAAGATGTTTATACTAGAAATAGATATAGAAAGTATGTTTTACCATTCTTAAAAAACGAAGATCCAAATGTTCATTTAAAATTTTTGAAATTTAGTGAAACTTTAATTGAAAATAACGAATATATAGAAAAACAAATGAATGAAGTAATCAACAAGGTTTTTAAACAAGGTGTTTTAAATATAGAAAAATTTTTAGAATTAGATGATATAATTCAGGGTAAAATAATATATAGCATACTAGAAAAAATTTATAATGATGATTTAATTATAGTTAGTGATGTTCATGTTAATTTGATTTTTAATTTAATAAAATCTGCCAAATCGAATAGCACTATACATTTGCCAAACAATGTTATAGTAACTAAAGCATACAATTCTTTAAGTCTTGGTTATTACGATGGCACTCCTGATGTATATGAAGTTGAAATAATCGATATAGTAAATCTCCCAAATGGTAAAAATATAGAAAAAATTTCTGATTGCGAATGGAAAAACAATAACGTATTAAGGTTAAATAGTGAAGAAATAACTGAACCTTTACATGTTAGAACTAGACGAAATGGAGATAAAATAGAAATAAAACACATGATTGGAAGTAAAAAAATAAATGATGTTTTTATTGATGATAAAATTTCATTTAAAGAAAGAGAAATGTGGCCAATTGTGTGCGATTCCCAGGATAGAGTATTATGGATTCCGGGATTAAAAAAATCAAAATATGATAAAGAAATAAATGAAAAGTATGATATAATATTAAGATATTATTAGAAAGGAAAGAAAAATGAAAAAAAATAAAAATGTTACAAAAAACTTTATACCATATGTATTATTAGCAGCTGTTATCTTTACAACTTTGATTTTTTTTAATAGCATAAATAAAAAAAATAATGAGTTTAACTATAATGAGTTTTTAAATCATTTAAATAAAAATGAGATTACAGAACTATCAATTACACCAAAAAGTTCTGCGGGTGTTTATTATCTTGAAGGGAAATTAAGTTCGTACAAAGAAAATGAAACGTTTAATTTAACTGTCCCATTGTCGGATTCGGTTATAGAAACCATATTAAGTAGTACTAGTGAGCAAAATTTGATTGTGGAAACCAATAATAATCCTGAGAGTAGCGCGTGGCTTAGTATAATTGTAAATTACATACCTATAGTATTACTTTTAATAGGAATGTTTTATTTGTTGACTAAGTTGGGAGGCCAAGGAAAGGGAACTTTTGACTTTGGAAGAAGCAAAGCTAAATTATCTGAAGAAGGCGGAAAAACTACTTTTAAGGATGTTGCTGGATTAAAAGAAGAAAAAGAAGAAGTTCAGGAATTAATTGACTTCTTAAAAAATCCAAAGAAGTTTCAAAAACTAGGTGCTAGAATTCCAAAAGGAGTTTTATTAGTGGGCCCTCCTGGTACTGGAAAAACTTTGTTAGCTCGTGCAGTTGCAGGAGAGGCAAAAGTGCCATTTTATTATATAAGTGGTTCAGATTTTGTGGAATTATTTGTTGGTGTAGGTGCTTCGCGTGTCAGAGACATGTTTAAAGAAGCAAAGCAAACAGCCCCATGTTTAATATTTATTGATGAAATAG
>CAZGGW010000003.1:0-51649 GCA_964525365.1 uncultured Muribaculaceae bacterium
CTTTCAACTTCTACTGTAAAGTCTACGTGTCCTGGAGTATCTATAATATTAAGTCTGTACTCTTTCCAATGAACAGTCGTTGCAGCACTAGTGATAGTAATTCCTCTTTCTTTTTCTTGGTCCATCCAATCCATTTGAGACTCACCATCATGTGTTTCGCCAATTTTATGTGTAACTTCTGCATGAAAAAGTACACGTTCCGTAAAAGTAGTCTTTCCAGCATCTATATGAGCCATAATTCCTAAATTACGAAGTTTATCTAACGATACGTCACGCGCCATAATTCCTCCTTTTTACCATCTATAGTGTGCAAAAGCTTTATTTGCCTCTGCCATCTTGTGTGTATCTTCACGTTTTTTACATGCTCCGCCTGTTCCATTTGAAGCATCTATTATTTCAGCAGCTAAATTTTCTGCCATTGTTTTGCCATTTCTACTTCTTGCATATTGTATAATCCAACGAAGCGCTAAAGCTTGTTTTCTTTCATCCCTAATTTCGGTTGGTACTGAATAGTTACTTCCACCAACTCTTCTGCTTCTTATTTCCAAAGCAGGAATTACATTATCAAATGCTGTATTAAATACTTCGAGTGGATCTTTTCCAGTTTTTTCTCTTACTATATCAAATGCATTATATAAAATATTTTGAGCAATTCCTTTTTTACCATCTAACATAATACCATTTATTAATTTGGTAACCATCTTAGAATTATATATAGGATCTGCTAAAACTTCTCTTTTTTCTGCTTGTCTTTTACGCATTTATATTCTCCTTTCAATTATTTTTTTACGTTGTTGTTTAAAATAAAATCTTCTCTTTCTGTACTATTATCAATTAAATATTGTGGATCTATTCCATAAGAATACAAAGACTCAATTGAATAATCTAATAAATGTAATGCAAGTTCATTTCTCAAGCTTTCAATCTTATCATATAAATCTTTTAATTCACTTAAGTCAAGATCTTTAATACTATCATTAATAGCTTTTATATTAGATTCTATAACATTATTTTTCATAATATTTATTATTTAGGCCTTTTTGCGCCATATTTGCTTCTACCTTGACGTCTTTTGTCAACGCCGGCAGTATCTAATGTTCCTCTAATAATATGATAACGAACTCCAATTAGATCCGGAACACGTCCACCTCTTATTAGTACTACACTATGTTCTTGTAAATTATGTCCTTCTCCAGGGATATAACTAGTTACTTCGTACCCATTGCTAAGTTTAACACGAGCATATTTTCTCAAAGCAGAGTTTGGTTTCTTTGGTGTCTTAGTACCAACGCGTGTACAAACTCCACGCTTTTGTGGTGAATTATAACTTGTTTTACTTCTGTCTTTACTATTTAAACCGATTCCCAACACTGGACTTTTACTTTTCCTAGTTTTATCAGTTCTAACTAATTGATTTATTGTAGGCATATTTCTCCTTTCTGATACACACTACCAGGTGTATCACGTTTCTTAAAATTATTAAGTTTTCTACACAAGAAAACTCAAAATCTTTATAATCATAACATATGACTATAACTTTGTCAAACTTTTTTCTTAAATATTATATTAGATTATGTAAATAAAATTACCCTATTTTTTTATTTAATAGTTCAATACTTCTTGTTGGATCTTCCAATAGTACTTCACTTAAATATTTTTCTTTTCTTAAACATTCTATGAATTTCACTTCTTCCTCGGTCATACTTATCTTTTTTTCTTCCTTGGAATTGATAATAACAAACTTATCATTTCCAATTAAATAATCCGCACTCACCCCAAAAAACATTATTATATCTATTAATGTTTCCAAAGTTGGTGTTCTGCGTTCGTTTTCATAACAACAAATGCTTGATTTTGTTACTTTTATTACTTTTGACAAATCATCTTGTGTCATATCTTTTGATAATCTTAGCTCTTTTAATCTTTTTCCATTTAACATAATAACCTCTACTACAAAGTCATTATATAAAATAATAAGAAGAGTTTTAAAATGTTGACAAATAGAAAACAAGAGTTTTCACTCTTGTTCTTCTTCAGACGGTTTTTTAGAACTTAAAAATGTTATTTTTTCTGCGATTACTTCCATTAAATATTTCTTTCCATCCTTTGATTCATAATTAGAAGTTTGCAATCTTCCTTTTACTCCAACTACATCACCTTTTTTACAATATTCACAAGTGTTTTCAGCGACTCCATTCCAAAGTGTACATCTTATAAAATCCGTTTCATATATTCCTTCAACGTTTTTAAAACTTCTACCGACTGCCACTGTTGCATGGCACACTTTTTTATTCCCTTCAGTTTCGTTCACCTCTGGATCAGCAGTTAATCTTCCAACTATTACTACTTGGTTTAGCATATTCCCTCCTTTCCACACGATTGTATCATATTTTTTTAATTGATGTTTTTTACTTTTATTACATTTTATATATCAAAAAAGATTTGAAATTAATTTTCTTAATAGAACAAAATAAAAAAAATAATTTACTTTTTTATCTTAAAATTTAAATTTAAAAAAGTTCATTATTTTTTAAAAAATCTTTTATTGCATTTTTATCTTTTAAAGCATTTGTTAAAACATCTATTTCTTCATAAGTATTATAAAAATATAAACTTATTCTAACTGTATCGCCAATTCCCTCGTTATTACTTATCATTTTAGCACAATGACTACCACTTCTAACACATATCTTTTTGCTATTTAAGTATAGACCTAAATCTCCAGAATTAATGCTTTTAATATTAATAAGAACTATACTACCCTCACTATTATAATTAATGATGTCTATGTATGGGATTGTCAATAATTCTTTAATTAAATATGACTTTAAATATTTGTTATGTTTTTCTATATTTTCTATTTTTATGTTATTAATATATTTTAATGCTTCGCCAAATCCAATTATTCCAGCTATATTATTAGTTCCTCCCTCAAATCTGTCTGGGATTTTGCTAAGTTTCAAATTACTTTTATCATAATTTTCATTCATCCCACCCCCAAATTTTATTGGCATCATTTTATTTAATAAATTATATTTCCCATATAGCACTCCAACACCAGTCGGTCCACACATTTTATGTGCCGAAAAAGCAAGAAAATCAATATTCATTTCACTCACATCAGTTTTAATGTGAGGTACACTTTGTGCTCCATCAACCACTAAAAAAATATTATTTTTATGTAAAATTTGGGATATCTCTTTTATATTTCTAACATCTCCAATAGTGTTTGTCATGTGAGCAATACTCACCACTTTTGTTTTAGAACTCATTGAATTCATTAACGCATTAATAGTTAATTTGTTGTTTTCCAACTCAATATATTTAATAACCACTTTCTTTTTCAAAGATAATATAAACCATGGCAAAATATTTGAAGAGTGTTCACTTTTAGTAAGCAATATTTCATCGCCTTCCTCCAACATTCTTTCAAAAAAACCAAAAACAATTAAATTCATTGATTCTGTTGTACCACTAGTAAATATTATTTCTTCTTTTTTATTTGCTTTTATAAAAGTTTTTACACTTTCACGAACATTATCTATTTCATCATCCACTTTAAAACTTATATTATAATCTCCTCTATGAGTATTAGCGGAATAATGTTTGTAGTATTCATTCATTTTTTCAATCACACAATTAGGTTTTAAGGAAGTAGCTGCATTATCAAAATATATGAGGTCTTCATCTAACATAGGAAAATCTTTACTTATATTCATTTTTTTCACTTCCTATAATAATGTATGTTGAAATTAAATATTCGAATATAGTAAAAAACATAAAAATATTGATTTATTTTTGTTTTTTAATTATAATTAATTAAGGAGTTAAATATGGATTGTTTGTTTTGTAAAATAATTAACAACGAAGTGGATTCTTACACAATATATGAAGATGATAATTTTAAAGCTTTTTTAGATATTCATCCCAATACTAATGGTCATACATTGATAGTGCCAAAAGCACATATAAAAGACATGCTCGATATGGATAGTGAAACTTATAAAAATTTATGCGAAGTAATAAAAAAAGTAATGATTATTTTAAAAGAAAAATTAAATTATGATGGAATTAAAGTAGTTCAAAACAACGGCATTGTTCAAGACATCATGCATTATCATACGCATTTAATTCCAGTATATAAAGAAAGTATGAATATAAACGTTCAAGACGTTTATAACATAATTAAAGGAGAATAAAAATGGACAAAATCAAAAATTTATTTAAGGACAAAAAGAATGCATCATTAATGTATTTACTAGTAGGAGTTATCGGATTAGTAGTATTAATAGTTATTATATCGCTACTAGCAAAAATATTTTCACCAAAATATTCTACATATGAAGAAGTTGAAACTCAATTGGTAAAAGCCGCCAAAAAATATTATGAATCAAATTCATCATTTTTACCCGCTGAGTTAAATGAATCAACAAGTGTTAAATATGCAGCACTTCTAAATGAAGAGTTAATAGATTCGTTTGAAGATATGCTGAAAAATGGCGGCGAATGTGACGCAGAAGTTGTTGTAACTAAAATGGGCGATACATTCGATTACACTCCATACTTAACTTGTGGAAACGATTACACCTCTACTGAACTATATAAAGTTTTAACAAAAGAAGAAAATATTGTGACTGAAAAAGTAGGTCTTTATAAAGTTGGAGAAGAATATATTTACAGAGGAGAAGTTACAAATAATTATGTTCAGCTTGGTAGTGTTAAAAATAAAACCACTTCATTATATAGAATTATAAAAATTGATAAAGAAAATAATATTTCACTTATAAGTGAAAATGTTACTGAAGACTCATATGTATGGGATGACAGATATAACATTGAAGATGAAGGAACAAGTGGAATAAATAATTTCAATCTAAGTAGATTAAGAGAAACATTGGATTCGTTTTATGAAGATAATACTTTATTACTTACAAATGAGCAAAAATCAAAAATTGTTCTTAGACAATGGTGCATTGGTGAACATCCAGTAGATAAAGGAATAGGATTTGAAAAATATGAATGTAGTGCTCTATCAGAAAATTATTTGCCTTTTGGTACTATTAGTGTTTCTGAATTTATGACAGCGAGTCTTGATGAAAATTGTGTTAATCCTACTGATAATGCTTGTATGAATTACAATTATTTAGTATATGAAAAACCATATTGGACTATAACACCTGGTGGTAAAAATTCTGCTTTTGCGTATTACATATCTAATGGTACTCTTACAAGTACTCGAACTTCCAATTCTAAAAAAATTCGCATTGTGTTTTATATGAATAATAAAACAATATATGTTTCTGGAACTGGTACTCAAACTGATCCATATATAATTAGATAATATAAAAAATTAAAAAAGCAGAATTCTGCTTTTTTTAATTGAACCAAATTTTATTTATATCAACATTTGAACTATTTGTAGGTGGATCGGGATAATTAACTTTTATAAATGTAGGAGTATTAAAAGCTGTACCAAAACATAATGCAGTTCCAGGACTTAAAGCTTTTAATTTATTAATAGAATAATCTGTCAAGTTATAACTAACACTAGAAATTATATCTATGTCTTTAGGATAAAACATTCTAAATGTAATAAAATTATGGCATTGGCTAATAACTGTGGTTGATAATTCACTAGGTCTTTGAGAAATAAGTCCCAATAAAGTGCCATATTTTCTTCCTTCTTTTGTAATTCTATCAAATATATTGTATCCAATAATGTCCGTATCTCTATCGTTTTGAACATATCTATGCGCTTCTTCTAAAATTATATTAATTGGAAATGATCCTCTATTCTGCAGACTAACAGTATAATCATAAAATATTCTTGAATATATTTTTGTCAATACTTTAGCAAATCTTTCATCTATAAATCCAAGATTAATTAAAAGAATCTGTGACTTTTCACCTGTCGGAGATATAAATAAAGTTCTAACAAAATTTTCTTTTGATATAAAATTTTCTGTATTAAAATATTCTGCTTTTTCACTATTTATAATGTGATCTAGTCTTACTTTTAAAATGTTGTTTTTATCATAAACCTTATCACTTTTTAAAATACCTTCACTAATAAGTGCAAACTCAAAAGCCAAATACAAATCTTTTAATGTATAGTTAAGTGTCATTTCTAATTCGCTTTTTTCCTTCTTCTCCGGCTTTTTTGCAACATATTTTTCTAAGAATTCAACAACAAGTTGTATTGTGTTTATTTTCCCAGTTGCATCTATATTTAAACATTGCTTTAAAGTTCTAACATATCCAGGTTGAGAAATACTAGAAGATAAACTTATGTCGATTGTGTTAAATTCAGTTAATACAGCAATTAATTGGTCTCTTATTTGTGTTGATGTTCTTCCGGAAGATAAAATATCTAAGAGCGCTTTTGCTAATATATAATTTTTATTTTCAATAACTGTATTTTCTTCGCTTGCAAATATATAAACCAAATCAAGTGCCTTTTTTATTATTGGTATTTGCATTGCATCATCTACTTCTAATAATAAAGCAAGATCATCTACTTCCAATAAATTTAATGGTATTTTAATAATATCTCCCTCTGAAAACTGAGATTTTGTAGTTAAAAAATGCACTTTTGTTTTTGAACTTTCGTTTATCTTTTTTAAAGATTCTTGATATTCACCATATACATCAAATAGTACTATATTTGAGTTAACAGGAATATTATTGTTCCTATAAAATAAAGATTGGATTAAAGAAGCACACATACATGATTTACCACTTCCGGTATTACCAAGTATTGCAAAATGATTGGAAAATAGTTTGTTTATAGAAGCACTAACTTTATAAGATGGATATATTAGTGACTCTCCAACTATTACCGAAGAAGAACTATCTTGTTCGGAATTTCCAAGTAAGTATTGAACTTCATTTTTATAAATAACGCGAATATTATAAGCTTCAGTAGGTTTTAAATTTACACCATAACAAAAATTATTATTTAATATTTCTCCAATAAAATTAATTTTTATAAAAGTAGTAGTGACATTTACTACTTCTCCAACAATCTTTTTTTCCCCCTGTTCAAAAACTACGTGAACACCCAATACAGAAGATTCCACCTTTTTAAAGTTATTTTCAACTATTACATAGTTGTCGGTCACTTCCAAATACTTTCCAAACATAACCTACTCCTTTTACTCTAATAAGATTATAACAAAAATTATGAAATATGTAAATTATGATTTAATTTTTAATGTTTACAATTTTTTTATTTCTTTGGTAATTTTTTGCATAAAAATAGTGTTTTGTTTAAACACTATTTTAATACTATCTTTAAAAACGTTTTTTTGCCTTTTTGAACAACCACTTCATCTTTATTAACTTTTTCATTAACATCGGTTATTTTAATGTTATCAATACTAATTCCACCTTGTTCAATAAGTCTTCTAGCTTCTGATTTAGAAGGAACAAGTTCAGAAACCATCAATAAATCCACAATATTATTTACTTGATTCTTTTCTATTTCTTTAGTAGGCATATTATTATCAAAAGATTTATTTTCAAATATTGATTCCGCCGTTTCTAATGCTTTTTTTGCTTCATTTTCACCATGAACAAGTTTTGTCACTTCATATGCCATTACTTTCTTAGCATTAATGATATCTTCTTTACAAGTTCTATCTATCTCAGATATTTCTATATCAGAGAAAAAGGAAAGTAACCTTGGTACATCTTCATCATATGAATTTCTAAACATTTGGTAAAAATCAAATACTGTCGTTTTATTTCTAGATACCCAAAGTGTTCCTGTGCTAGTTTTACCCATTTTTTCACCATCTGCTTTTACAAGAAGCGGACAAGTAAGACCAAATAATTCTTCTTTACTTGCGTCATTCAAATTATTTAACTTTCTATATAACTCAGTACCAGCAAGTATATTAACCCATTGATCAGAGCCACCTATTTGTAAGGTGCAGCCATATTCACTATTCAAATGTACAAAATCATTGGCTTGCATCAGCATGTATCCCATTTCTAAAAACGTAAGTCCACCTTCTTCAAGTCTTTTTTTATAACAATCGGTTGCAAGCATTTTGTTAACATTAAAATGAATTCCAACTTTTCTTAAGAAATCAATGTATTTTTCTTGACTAGTCCAATCGGAATTATCAACTATAATAGCAGGATTTTCTCCATCAATGTCCACAAATCTTTTTACAAGTTCTTTCACTTCATTCTTATTATGAATTACTTCTTCTTCTGGCATTACACGTCTTAAATCGCTTCGACCAGAAGGATCTCCTATCATCGCAGTAGCTCCTCCTATTAAAACTATAGCTTTATGGCCCATTTTTTGAAGTCTTCTTACCATAGTTAATGCAAAAAAGTGTCCGATATGTAAACTATCCGCGGTTGGATCTATTCCCAAATAGAAAGTAACACATTCATTATTAAGTTTCTCCTTTAATGCGTTTTCATTAGTACACTGATAAATATACCCTCTTTCCTTTAAAATTTCATAAGTATTTGTTTTCATTTTCTTTCCTCCTAATAAAAAAACTTTATAACTTAAGGACGAATATTCGCGGTACCACCTTAATTCATAAAGTTTATTATGCTCTTTAATGATTATATAGTAATCAACTCGTTAAACTCCTAGGTCGTAAATCTAATCAATGCTTAACTGGATTTCAGTTTATCAAAAAATGTTTAAATTGTCAACTACCCTTCACTTCTCATAAATTCTTCATAATCATTCACAATTTGACTACTTTCTCCAATTGCCTTGATTTTCCCATCATGAAGCCATAATACCTCGTCACACAATTCAGTAAGAACCTTAGAACTATGTGAGACTATAACTACCGTTCTATTATCATCAGATATTAATTCTTTCATTTTATTATAACTTTTCTCTTTGAAATGAATATCTCCTACACTAAGCACTTCATCAATAAGCATTATGTTTGTTTCTAAAATTGCAGTTATTGAAAAAGCAAGTTTTGAATACATTCCACTAGAATAAGAACTAACAGATTTATATATAAATTCACCCAATTCAGAAAATTCAATTATATCATCTAGTTTTTTCTTTATTTGTTCATCTGTAAAACCTAGTAACATTCCAGATAAAAATATATTCTCATATCCTGTTAATTTCTTTTGAAATCCTACTCCAATACTTAAAAGAGAAATAGTGTTGCCGTGCAAATCAATAACACCTTTATCTGGAGAAAATATGCCCGCAATTGCTCTTAAAGTTGTGCTTTTTCCACTTCCATTTTTTCCACATATTCCAAGTATTTTACCCTTTTCTACTTGAAAATCGACTCCCTTTACAGCTTTGAAAATCTTTGAGTTTTTTATAGAATTAAGGCCATTTTTTTTCAATGAAAAACGTTTAATATCCCTATAATAAACATGTAAATCTTTCACTGTTATTGCAATCTCTTTCATTATCTCATCACCTTCACATATGTATTTTCATATTTATATATTATTTTAATACCAATAATACTTAGTCCAATTCCAATAACAAACCACACTATTAACCATGTGCCATCCAACGCAGAAGAATATATTAAAACTCTTCTCAAATTATATATTATATTAGCAATTGGATTAAAATTTAATAAAATAGTTTTGTATACAGAATTTCCAATTCTAGAAGACAAATCATAGAATATACCAGTTAAATAAAACACTAATTTTAAAACTATATTAACAACATTAACTAAATCTTCAATAAAAACGCCGAAATGCATGACAATTGAGGAAATTCCAAAAGTGAAAATGATTGCGACTAACACAATTGGTATAGTCCACAACACATTCCATGTAATAGGAACTTGATAAATAAACATAAATATAAACACCATTAAAAATGATACAAACATTTTAAATAAATTAACTCCAATACGCACCAATAACAATACCCATTTAGGCAAATAAACTTTTGTAACTATTTCCTTATTAGATGCAACCAGTTTTACGCTTGCTGATAATGTTTTATTAAAAAAATTCCAAATTGAAAGACCAATAAATACAAACACCGGAAAATAATCAACCTTTGATTTAAACACAACTATCGCAATAAAAGTATAAATAAGCATAAAACAAAGCGGTTCTAAAACCAACCAAATCCAACCCAAATATGAATTGATAATCTCGTTTTTCAATTCTGCTTTTGTAGAATATTTAATATATTTCCAATATTTTTTCAAATCATTCGTAAACCTTTTCATAAATCTCCTTTATTTATTTTATCACATTTTATAATGTTTTTCTATATTCTATGTCACTTTTAACTATTTCATTTATTCCGTATAACGGGCTCCAATTTAATATTTCTTTTGCTTTTTTATTAGAAGCTATAAGGGTTGCAGGGTCTCCTTGCCTTCTTGGACCAATTTTATAATTTACTTTATAATATTTCTCTACTTCTTTTATTATTTCAAAAACACTATATCCCGAATTACTTCCCAAATTTATTAATATACTTTTATTATTATGATTTATGTGCTGTGCACCCAAAACATGGGCACGTGCTAAATCTGATACATGAACGTAATCTCTAACACAAGTCCCATCAATAGTATTATAATCATTGCCAAATACAATCATTTCTTTTCTCTTTTTTAAACCAGTTTCAACGGCTACTGGAATTAAATGAGTTAAATTATTTTTTCTCAATCCTATTTTTAATGATTGATCTGCTCCGGCTACATTAAAATATCTAAATATACAATAATTTATACCATATTTTTTGGATACCCATTTTATCATTTTTTCACTAGCCAATTTTGTTTCTCCATATGGATTTATTGGATCAACTTTATCTGTTTCTTCACAAACCGACTTTTCAGTTTTTCCATAAACAGCTGCCGTAGAAGAGAATACCAGATTTTTTATGTTAAATTCAGTTATAACTTCAAGCATTATCCTAACTCCTTCTACATTGTTATAATAATATTCAATAGGTTTATCCACACTTTCAGGAACAATTAATTTAGCAGCAAAATGCAAAACAACATCAAATGGCTTAATAGTAGTTTCCTTACGAAATATTTCAAATAATTCTTTTTTATTCGTGATATCTCCTTTATAAAATTTTGCATCTTTATGAACCATATCCCGATATCCTGTTGATAAATTATCTATTACTACAACCTCGTTGTTTGCTCTTATGAATTCATATACTGTATGACTTCCGATATAACCAGCGCCACCTATTACACATACTTTCATCTTATTTCCTCCAATTTTTTTAAAATAAATTTGGCTATTTTTATTGTACTTTCACCATCAAAAGTATCAATATATTTTTCTACAAAACTATTTAATTTGTTAAAATCATATTGATTCGTTTCTATATATTTCATTAATTCTTTAAAATCTTCAAAACAATAATTTTTTATTTCCTTTTTTAAATCTATATTTAATCCAAATTCTTTTTTATATGCTTTATAATCATATATATAAAACAACACTTTCTTTCCCAATAATCCTGCTTCAAAGGCAGCATTAGAATAATCGCTAATTACATAATCCGCAACACAAGACAAAATATACGATGGATAATTATCTATTATAATAATATTTTTATTACTAATTTTTTGTTTCATAACCGGATGCATTTTCATTATTAAATTATATTTTTTAAAATCAATATTTTTTATAATATTGTTTAATGGTATTTCTTTTGTTCTATATGTTGGCAAATATAATATATTGATTTTATCTTCAAGTTTATATTTACTTATTATTTCTTCATAATTTTTTTCCTTATTGTTATAAATATAATCCAATATTGGTGTACCATAATTTAATAATTGCTCTTTTGTTACATCAAATGCTTTCTCAAAAACATTTGATTGAAATTTTGAAGAAGTTATAACGTAATTATAATGCTTGTGCATATTCATTTTTAAAAGGAATTTTTTCTTTTTTTTGCTTTTTTGATTAATGGTTTGCAACCCGATTTTTTTCACAATCACATTTGCATGCCAAAGCTGTATAATAATTGTAATACGTTTATGTTTTAATACGCTGATTGGTATTGAATAACCATCCGTGACAACAACTCTTGAAGTGGCAATGTGGTACATTTGTTTAAATAGTAGAAAAAAATGTTGTATATAACTAAAAATATTTTTTTTATTTAACCTTTTAGTTATGGTTACTACTTTCACATTTTTATCAATCTCGTTTAAATTGTGAATTATCATTTGATACTCAACAGAAACATAATCATATTGCCTACTCAAAAAAGTAACCTTTTTCTTTACTCTTAGTAACTTGAAAGGCAAATAAATTATGTTTAATATTAATTTAAATACATCGATAAATATCATAAAAACTCCTCTCTTTCATTTTAAAAATGATGCTTGACAACTCGCTTTTCAATTGGCGGTGGAGTCATGTAATCACCATATATACCGGTAAGTAAACCCTCTGCTTCATGAGGGATAGGCATATTTAATTCTTCAAACTTCACATATCTAGGAATTCCATAAGTTTCCTTTTTTACAGTTTGTTTTTTATAACTATAATAACTAGCCAAATTAACACAATAATTGTTGGAAGAATTATTATATCTCCTAAAATTCTTTTCCAGACACTTATGTATTTTTTTGTTACTATAAAAATATGAAAGTATCTTGATAATAAATAATTGTAAATTTGTAACTTTTCTATATAATTTTAATCCAAGCATTGTACGAAACAATTTTATTTTATATGCTTGAATAAATTGACCAAAACTGTCTTTTTGCGGAACATTGTCAACAGGAAAAATATCTAACAATGGACCATTATGATCTGTTAAATGAGAGATATGGTCTTGAGAATATAAAGAATTACCCAAGAGTCTAACTTTAATAAACGGAGACCAATAATTTTTAATTGTGGTGGAATGTTGTAATTCAAACTTTTCGTTATTAATTTCCTTGAGAGCAACACTCAAAAACCTATCATAATCTTCGCGCAACATTAATATATCTAAATCATCATCCCACGGAATAAAACCATGGTGGCGAATTGCTCCTAAAAGAGTTCCTTCACCCAAGTAAAAAGTAATGTTATATTTATCACATATTCTTTTTACCTCTTTTAATATATCCAATTCAACAATTTGCAATTTTTTTAGCTTTTTTAATTCTTCTTTATTCATAATAATCCTCTTAATTAAACGTATGTCCATTTACTCTTTTTTCTTTTGGTGGTAATTTCATATAATCCCCATAAATATTAGTCAGTATATAATCATATTGCTTGGGAACAGGAAATTTATGTCCCTCAAAATCCACATACATTGTCTCAGCATATTTTTCAATTGGTATTGTTTGCTTATCTACCGAATAATAACTCGCATAATTAACAGCATATTTTCTCGAATCGCTATTGAATTTTGTCATCAAATAATAGATACGATTATGACAAAATTCAATACTTACAAACAAAGAAAATATTTTTAAAAACTTAATTTTTAATGATTTCTTTCTTGAAAATCTGGTTTTATGCCATAATAATCTTCTATATGCCCTAATTTTTTTCCAAATAATATAGGTTTTGCGAGAACTTTTTACTGGTAAATAATCTAAAGGAAAAATATCAATATAGGGTCCTACATCGTTCGTAACTCCAATTTCTTTTAAATTTTCTTGATGAAAATCTGTTTCCCTGGTAAGTCTCACTTTAGATGCTATAACCCAATATTTTTTTAATGTATTACTATTTTGTAAAATAAAATCTTTTTTTAATTCTTTCCCTGCAATTTTACAAAACTTTTCATAGTCTTCGCGAAACATCATAATATCTACATCATCCTCCCATGGAATAAAACCATGATGACGAATTGCACCAAGTAATGTACCCTCAGATAAAAAATAATTTATCTTGTTTTTTTTGCATACTCGATCAACTTCTAATAATATTTCTAATTCAATCAATTGTAATTTTCTCAATCTTTTTAAATCTTCTTTATTCATTTAACACCTAAAACTTCTTATACACAATGAAATTCCCAATATTCTTTATTGGCTTAGCTGCTGGATTTTTCCAATATATCCAGTTTTTATCAGGAATACGCCAATTTTTTCCATATTTTTCTTCTAATAACTTTTCTGAATCTAATGGTACACTAACGACTATATTTTTAACTTTAATTTTTTTTGTGCCAGTAATTTTAGAATATGTCATTTCAACTATGTTTCTAATTCCTTCTTTATATTGAACGCCAGGTTTTCTATAAAAAAGCCAAACTTTTGAATTGTTTTTCGTTTGCTCATAATAATTTATGTCAAATTTAACTCCTTTATATAGATACGACTCTTCTAAAATTTTATTTCCATTAAAATATTGCTTCCATAATATAAAACCAGCGGACTCTAAAGTCTTCCTAATTTCTTCTGTGCTAAAATCATCAGGAATGATTCCGATATCCATATCTAAGTCGTGATCCATTATTTTATTGTCCCTTATTATACCAAGTAGTGTTCCAAAATCTATAAAATATACTACATTAAGAGTATCTAATATCTTATTTAAATCAGACATTAAACCATAACCATATCGTTGTAACTTTTTTTGCTTGTTTTCCTTTTGTTTTTTATCACGTATTTTACAATATATTTTTTTTAAAAATAAGAGTAATTTATTTCCAAACTTTCTTATACTATTAGGAAGTACAAGAATAAATTTTAATAAACTTCTATTAGTTTTAATCATATTTCTTATATAATATGTTGTCGAATGTGGGAAATCATCTTTTTTTTGTTTGTTAGTCTTCCAATTTACAAAATGATTGTCTAAATATTGGAAAGAATAATTAATAAATTTTTTTACCATTTTTTTGCTTTTAGCATCTTTAAAACTTACAATTCTTGCAAAGATATGCATTACACAAAGCTTTTCAATTTCATCACACATTTTATCATATACATTCTCTTTTTTATAAAAATTAATTATACTATCACAAGATTTGAAAATATCATACATTTTTTCATTAAAAGTAAAAGTAATAGCTCCAGGTCTTTCCTTAATATAATGCGGAAATGGTGTATTAACATATTCAATTTTATTTGCTTTTAATAAAACATTATATATTAATTCACTATCTTCAAACCATTGATTTTTAAATTCAAATCTAAATTTTCTCCAAAAATCAGTCTTGTATATTTTGTTATATGCATATGACTTTACCGTCATTAGAATTTCAGGAGACTCAACAACCGACTTTCCAAACACTGACAAATTTTGAAATTTATAATATTCTTTTTTATTAGTAAACAAATATTCTTTTATTAATGGGCAACACACAACTTCAGAGTTAGTATCTTCTGCACGATTATACATTTTTTCATACATATCAATATCAACATAGTCATCACTATCCACAAATGCAAGATATTCACCAACGGCCTTATTAATACCATAATTTCTAGCACTACTAAGTCCACCATTTTCCTTTACAAACTTTTTTATTTTATTTGGATATTTTTTATAAAATTTGTCAATTATTTTTTGTGAATTATCTGGTGAACCATCATTAACTACGATTATTTCAATATCCTGTAACGTTTGATTTACCAAAGAATTTAAACATTTTTCCAAATATTTTTCAACATTATAAACAGGTACTATTACTGAAACTTTAATCTTATTTTTCATTATTACATCCTCTCTTATCAACTATTATATCATGTTTGATTTTTCTCTTTTCTTTTGGGGGTAATGTCATATAATCTCCATATATTTGTGTAAGAATGTTATGATAATATTTTGAAATATTAAAATTATATTTTTCAAAAGGTACTGTCATATACTCTTTAAAATAATTTTTATCAAAAGTTTCCTTTTTTATACTATATGAACTTGTGTAATTCACAAGATAGTTACACTCATTTGATTCATCATTGTAATATTTCATATAAAAATTTAATTTTTCAACTATAAATCTATAACTTAATACTTTGCTAAATATATTTAAAATTTTAAATTTAATTTTTCTACCAGCATATCCAATCGCTTTATAATATAAAAGTTTTTTATAAATTTTTGACTTTTTCATTATTAACCTTGTCTTTTTAGAATTTATATTTTTAACATAATCAATTGGCATTATATCGATTCTCGGACCATTATATTTTGTTAAATGTAATATATTTGGAATAATAAATTTTGTTCTTTCAATGATTTTTAATTTTGCAAAAGAAAGCCAATATTTTTCATTTGTATTAAAATATTCTAAAAAATATTTTTCACTTTTATATAGTTTAATAAATTTATCAAAGTCATCTCTTAACATATAAACATCAATATCATCATCCCACGGAATAAACCCGCGGTGACGAATGGCACCTAAAAGTGTTCCCTCACCAAGAGAATATTTTAATTTGTTTTTGACACAAAAATTATGAAATTCATTTAAAATTTCAGTAGATATATTTTGTAATTCCTTCAATTCTTTTGTATTCATCAAATGATTTCCCTTCTATACTATTTTTCTACCTTTAGACTTTTTTCATTTGATATCGATTTCCCACCGAATGCTTCTATATATATTTTTTCTACAGAGTCCGCACTCATTTTAACAGGCGTATTTTTAAGACGATCAACATTTACTAATGATGCAAGTTGATTAATATCATTTTCTGTAATATTTTCCAAAATAGGTACATCTAAATTTCTATTTATATCTTTTAGTTTATTAACTGTATCTTCTGTGCTATTTAAATGAAATAAACTATTTATTTCATTCAATGTATTATTAAGATGCTCCTTGCCTCTTGAATCAATGCACTTTTCCAAATTATCACTAATATATTGCATTAAATATGGTAATGTCATTGCGACAGCATATCCATGTGGAATATTATACATGGAAGTTATTTTATAACTCATTGCATGTGCAGCCGTAGTTTGAGTTATATTAATTGCTTTCCCTGCACAATTTGATGCTTGCATAATATTTTGAGCGGAATTATCATCATTTTGTATATATAAATCCATGTTATCTAGTATTAATTTAATTGCCTTTTTAGAATATTCTTTACTTTGATCAGTAGAATTTACTGACCAATATGATTCTATTCCTTGACAAAGTGCATCTAACATAGTTGATTTCTTTTGATTATCAGGTAATGTTTTTAATAATGAACTATCTAAAATTGCATAATCCGGAACAATTGAATCATGGGTTATTGATTGTTTCACACCATTTTTATAAATCACAGCATATCTCGTGGATTCACTTCCAGTTCCAGCTGTTGTGGGTATACACAAATGTTTAATATGAGAATATTTATATTCATTATCATCTTTGTTCAATGGTTCAAATAACTTTATTGTTTTTGCAGTATCTATTGCACTTCCTCCACCAAATGATATTATAAAATCACAATTGTCTTCTCTTAAAATTTCAATCCCGTGAAGAACATCTTCATAAAGTGGATTAGGTTTGAATTCTTGAAATAATGTATAAGGAATTCCAATATGATCTAATTCTTCCTTTAAAGAGGAACTATTAAAGAATGGCATGGATACTACTAAAATATGTTGAGGTTGTTCTTTTTCAATAATATCCTTTATATTATGAATTGAATTATGTATTGGTTGTTCCTTAAAATCAAACAATCTAATTTCATCGCTTACCCTTTTCAAATCTTCTGGTGTATCTATTTCATCAATATAATCATCCACATAAGAAAATTCTTTTACTTCTAATTGAGGTAATATCTCATTAAAAGCATTCTCTGCATACACTTTATCATTTCCACTCTCAATATATTCTTCGACTTTTTTTACCCACGCCCTCATATTCTCCTTAGACAATTTATACATCGGTTGTAGAGCATAACAATCCTTATCAAATATATTAATTGATACTTCCATTAAATTACCGTTATTTATTCTACCTTTAAAATCCTTTTCAGGTAATTTTTTCTCTCTATTAATAGTAATCAAATTTTTTTCATTTGAATGTATTACTTTCTTCAACAAGTTTTTATTAAATACCAAATCTCCATGTAAAGAAATAAAATCATCTTTTAAATAATCGCGTGCTAAAAACATAGAATATATATAATTAGTTTGATCATAAATATCGTTATGTATAAAATGAAATGTCATATCAGAAAAGAATGGCATTTGAGCCACATTTTCTAATTGTTCCTGAAATGGTCCTGTAGTAACTACAACTTCCGTAATGCCACATTCCTTTAATAGTCTGAGTTGTCTTACAAAAACAGTTTCACCATTTAATAATTTAACCATAGATTTAGGAGTATTTACCGTTAAGTCTCCCATTCTTTTTCCAAGTCCGGAATTATATATGATTGCTTTCATCAATTCTACCCGTTAAATCTTTCCATCATAACCTTTTTATTATCAACCGGTGCAATTGTAGGTCTTCCCAAATCTTCTCTAGCGCCTTGCTTTGTATATACTATTAAAGCACATGATTTTTCATCTTTCATTTTTTCCATAGAATTATTTATTTCTTCTATTGTAGTAGCAATATAAATTTTTTTAAATCCAACTCCCTTTAATATCTTTTCAATATTTATTTTAAATGCTACTGTAGGCTGTCCTCCCACTGATTCATGAGCTCCATTATTAATTAATATATATTTAAAATTCTTCTTGGCATTTTGTGCAATAACCGCAAAGCCACCCATATGCATTATAAATGAACCATCCCCATCAATACAATAAATATTTTTCTTACTACCAATAGACATTCCAAATGCTATAGAAGCGGTATGTCCCATTGACCCAACTGTCAAAAAATCTCTGGAATGGCCCTGATTATTTGCTTCTCTTAATTCAAATATTTCACGAGAAGTTTTTCCAGTAGTAGAAACCAAGAAATCTTCTTCATCAATATTCTTTAACATCTCCCTTAAAGAATCTTCACGTGTCAATGTATATTTGCTTTCTTCTTTAGTAATCTTATAATCTGAAAATGTACCTTTTTTGATTACTAAGGCTATTGGTTTATTATTATTTTTCATGTAATTATAACAGTAATCCAATTGTTCTTTATAATTTTCTCCTAATATTTGGTATTCAATACCCATTGTTTCTAATAAACTCAATGTTACTTTTCCTTGCTTTACATGTTGAGGTTCGTCATGAACACCAGGTTCACCTCTCCAACCAATTATCAACAGCATGGGTATGCTATACACTTCTTCATCTGCTAAAGAAAGTAAAGGATTCACCGTATTTCCAATTCCAGAATTTTGCATGTAAACAACGCCATATTTTCCAGTAGAAATATGATATCCAGATGCGAGTGCTACTGCATTGCCTTCATTAGCGGCTATTATATTTTTATCCGATTTAGTATTTTCTTTTATACAAGCACATAAATTCTTAAGTAAAGAATCGGGAACACCCGTAAAAAAATTCATGTTCTTTTTTAACAAATATTTGTAAAATTCTTCTGTATCAACCATTTTATTTACCTCCAGGGATTAACTCCAATATTTCTTTAATTGGCATACAATATTCATCAGATGCAATCTTACTACTTCCTGTTTCTAATATATTTTTTGCTGTTTTAACCATCGCAGGATATGCACTTCTTAATAAATGATTTGCATGAATTATCACGTTTGCTCCGTGCTCGTTCAATATTTCCTCACTAAATTGGTTATATGTTGTGGGTACCAAAACAACTGGTATATCCTTAGAGTACTTTCTAAATTCTTTTAAAAATTCGAATATATCTTCCCCGGATTTTTCCTTGCTGTGAATCATAATTCCATCTGCACCAGCTTCTATATATTTTTTTGCTCTCATCATCGCATCATCAATACCATAACCAGCTATTAAACTTTCTAATCTAGCAAAAATCATAAAATCCCTTGTAGCTTGAGCTTGTTTTCCCGCTCTAATTTTAGCGGAAAAATTATCGGGATCATCCAGTGTTTGTTTTACTTCTGTACCAAACAACGAATTTTTCTTTAATCCTGTTTTATCTTCTATTATTATTGCAGATACGCCAATTCTTTCCAATGTTTTAACATTATAAACAAAATGTTCTACTTTTCCACCAGTATCACCATCCAAAATAATGGGTTTAGAAGTTACTTCCATTATTTCATTTATTGTATTAATTCTACTAGTCAAATCCACTAGTTCAATATCTGGTTTTCCTTTAAAAGTCGAATCACATAAACTACTAATCCAAAAAAAATCATATTCTTTTACAACAGAAGAATTCACATCTTCAAATTTTATATTTTCAGCAATTAAACCGGTCAAGCCATTTGAAACATCTATTCCTCTTACATAAGGTTTTAAAGAAATTAATTTCTTTAGTTTAGCTCTTCTTCCCTCGGTAGTATTTATATTATTATTAGCGTTTTTAGATATTTCCTGTCCACATTGTCTAGCATCATATGGAATTTCTATGAGTTTTCCACCCCATTCATCCAGTGTTTTTATTACATTTTCCCTTATTAAACTTTGTACGCCCTTTTTCCAATCATCTCCATGTAAAACATAATCCGGTTTATACTTTTTTAAATTCTCGGTATAATCTAATGTATTTTGTTTTACAATTTTGCTTACGCCCTTTATCTCCTCAAAAATTTCTTTTCTTTCTTCATAATTAAGAAGTGGTAATCTTTTATAAGTTGCAATAGCTTCATCAGTTAGCAGACCTATTATTACATCCCCATAATTTTTTCCTTCTTTAATAATGTTCATATGCCCGCTGTGAATAACATCAGCAGACATCGCAATATAAACTTTCTTTTTCTTTTCCATATTTACCTCCTATAATTTATTTGCGTTTTTTTAATTTCATATTTTCATACTTTAATATTTTTTTAATAATACTCAAATAACACTCATCTCTTTTCTTTATAATAAAAATTATAACATATTAAAATTGGTTTATCTACCTAATTGACACTTTTATATTTCCTTTGATTTTTCCATTCAAACAATATATTTGTTTTAAATATAAAGAATATTAGAAGAAATAAAAGTATTATATAACAAACCGCCATTTCAGTTTTATATCCGAGTACATAAAGAATTGAAGTTATTGAAAATAATATATCAATTCCATATATCACAAGTAATGATGTTGTCTTACTAAACTTTTTTAATAATTGATGATGTATATGCTCTTTATCCGGAGTTGAAACACTTTCACCTTTCAGTTTTCTTCTAATAATAGCAAATATTGTATCCAAAATCGGTATGGATAGTATAAGTAATGGTATAAATAATGATGTCAGTGTTAATGTTTTAAATCCAATTAATGCGATAATCGCTATCATAAGACCTAAAAAAGTTGATCCAGTGTCGCCCATATATATTTTAGCTGGTGGAAAATTATGTACTAAATAACCCAAAGTTGATCCAAGCATTAATACGCTAAGTAATACATCAAGTCCTCCAAACTTATTTAAAATAAATCCAATTATTGCAATTGTTGCAAAATAAATTGAGGAAATGCCAGCACACAAACCATCCAAACCATCAATTAAATTAATTGCATTTATAATAGCTACTATTAACAATATTGTTATAAAAGGTGCACTCCATGTAAAATTCAAAACAAATCCAAATATATTTATTTTGGTGAGTTCAAGCCCCCCATAAAAAACTATAATAGTCGCTATAGCAACATGAACTAATATTTTGTATTTAGCAGGTATATTTACGTTTTCTTTACTTTTTGTGAAATCATCCAATACGCCCAACAACAACACTAAAAATGAAGCAATAAAAATAGATAATACAAGTGAATTAAACTCTCCAAATATCATATATCCAAGTAAAAAGCTTAAAAATATCCCTATACCACCCATTGTAGGCATTGGTGTTTTATGAATCTTTCTTTTCTCAAATGGTACATCTACAACTCCAATATATAACGCCACCCTTTTTATAATTTCTACAAATATTAGTGAAGAAATATAACACACTAATACAGCTAACAAAACATTCTTTGCATTTATCTCCATAAACTCTCCTTACGTTTATTATATATCAAACATTTGAAAATATCTATCACTATATTATTTTTAAGCTAATGTATTTCCCTTTACATATTGGTTGATATTAATAATGAAGTTTTTATTAAATAATGTTATAATTATTAAGTATTAAAAGATAAGCAAAGGAGTCATAATGAAAAAATATTACAACATTTTATTTATTATATTTTCTATAGTTATAATTTTTTCGTTGTCTCCTAAAATAAAAGCCGATACCAAAGCAACACTTACTTCAAACGTTAATGTACGCACGGGAGCAGGAACTGGATATAGCTCAGTAGCCAAACTAAGTAAAGGAACTACTATTTATTTAGTCAGTACAAAAACTTATTCTGGTACTGGATGTAGTGATGGGTGGTATCAAATTACTTACAAAGAAAATACTAGATATGTTTGTAGTTCTTATGTAAAAATAAAAACAAGTACAGTAAGTTATAATACTGAAGATTGGACTGCTAGAGTATATGCTACAAGTGTAACGCTTAGATCCACTCCAAGAACTGATATAAGTACTAATAAATCTGGTACACTATTAAATGGAACAAATCTTACCATCTTAGGTACATATGCTAATAAAGGAGGAACCGCTTGTACTAATGGGTGGTACAAAGTAAGATATCACGGCACTGAAGAAGCTTATATATGCAAAAATTACGTAATTATTAAAGAAAAAATAATGACAGCTGATAGTACTTATGGAGCAACTTTAAAATCAGCTGGTTTTCCAGATAGTTATATAAATTATTTGACTTATTTACACAATTCACATCCTAATTGGCAGTTTAGTGCGATTGATACAAATTTAAACTGGGATACTGTTATTGAAGAAGAATCGGGAAAAAACGCAACTTTTTCTACAATAAGTGTTTATAGGACTTCTTCAACTGCAGTTGATGGAAAATCTTGGTTTGAAGCAACCGATGGATTAAATGCGTTTTATCTGGATCCTAGAAACTTTTTAACCGAAAAATTTATATTTCAATTTGAACATTTAGGATATGATGAAAAATATGAGGATACTTACGAAAACTTAGTAAAGGCCATATTAGGAAATGGTGACTTGAATACAAAAACTGTTGTAAATGCTATTTTAAAATCGGGAAAAACAAATAAAGTAAGTCCAGTTCATTTAGCTAGTAGAATTAAACAAGAAGTTGGCGTTGACGGCGGAGTCGCAACTAGCGGAGCTAAATTTACTTATGAAGGAAAAACTTATTCTAGTTGTTATAATTTCTTTAATATAGGAGCTAGTGATGGAGCTAACGCAGTATATAGAGGTCTTGCCGCGGCGTGTAATAAAGGATGGATAACAATAGAAAAATCTATTGTAGGTGGAGGAGCGACTTTGGCAAATAATTACATTGCACAAGGCCAATATACATTATATTTCCAAAAATTTAATACTTCCCCTTCTTCAACAAATTCACTTTTCTATCATCAGTATATGTCAAATGTACATGCTCCCACTTCAGAAGCTTCTACTACATACTGGGCATATTCAGATAATAAAGCTTTAAATGATATATTTATATTTGCAATTCCAATATACAAAAATATGCCAAAAGTTATTTCACTTCCGTCAATTGGAAGTACCATAAATACATTACAAACTATTACTATAAACGGGACACAAATAGATGGATTTGATAGTGATATTGTGGGTTATACTTATTATGTAAATGAAGACGTCACAAGCGTTGATATTGGAGCATCAGTAACAGACACAAATTCCACTATCGATGGTACAGGAATAATAACTTTAGATGAGGAATCAGATACAACAATAAGTACAATAACTGTAACCTCTCAAACTGGAAGTGAAAAAAAATACACTATAACTATAATAAAAAGAACAGGGATCACAGATATAGATGAGTTAATAAAAAACATAAACTTAAACATTAAAAATAATGTTGCTTATAATATAGTTCCTGATAAAAAAATATCTACAATAAAAAGTTTAGTAGAAGGCTATACAAATAGTATTAATTTAGTATTTAAAGATTCTAGTGGAAAAGAAATTACCAATTACTCTACTATATTTGCCACTGGGCAAACCATTACTTTAACTAGTGGCGATACAAAAAAAATCATAACTATATCAGTCAAGGGAGACACTAGTGGAGATGGAAAAGTAACCGTACTCGACTTATTACAAGTACAGAAGCATATACTTAAATCAAGTACCCTTTCAAATCAAAGATTTGCTTCCGGTGACACAAATAATGACAATCAAATAACAGTTCTTGATTTATTAAGAGTTCAAAAATATATTTTAGGGGATTTAAAATTTTAAGGAGGACATATGAAAAAAATATTTGGTTTTATAATAGTTAGTGTGATTTCTTTATTTACTAGTAGTTTAGTTTATGCTGCGACAGCTAACATGAGTGTAATCGCGCCAAGTAGTGTGAAAGTAGGAGAAACATTCACTGTCAAAATAAAAGTAACTTCTTCTACTGCACTCGGATCTTTTGATACTGTTATTTCCTACGACACAGATAAGTTGAAATTGGTAAGCGGTGCTGCCCATAACGTTAATTACGCAACAGGATCAAATATCAAAACATTATACAATTCGAATACAATCAAATTTAAAGCAATCGATTCTGGAAGCAGTACAATTTCAATTAAATCTGCGGTAGTATATTCATATTCAGAATCTTCAATGACTGTGAAAAAATATTCAGATACAGTGAAAGCACTCACTCAAGCCCAAATTGAAGCTTCGTACTCAAAGGATAATTACCTCAAATCATTAAGTATTGAAGGGGAAATACTCTCTCCTACTTTTAATAAGGAAACTACTGAATACACAACTACGCTTGGAGCAAATGCGGAAAGTATTAAAGTAACTGCCAAGCCAAATGATAGCGAATCTTCAATTAAAGGAACAGGTACAGTTCAAGTAAGTGAAGGCGAAAATAAAATAGAAATAGTAGTAACCGCTGAAAATGGTAGTAAAAAAACTTATACAATAATTGCCACTGTGATAGACCCCAATCCAATAACTATAACTGATACAAATAATAATACTTTGACAGTAGTAAAAAGAGAGGGTTCTCTTACTTGTCCAAATACTTTCACATCAACAACAGTCACAATTGATAATCAAGAAATCCCTGCTTTTCATAGTGAATTTACAGATTATACAATTGTAGGATTAAAAGACAAAAGTGGACAAATTAAATACTATATATATGATTCTGATAAAAAAACTTATACGCTATACACAGAAAATTTATTTAACGCTTCTACTCTATATATTATTGAAAGTGATAAAGAAATAATTGGATCTTATAAAAAAACTGATATAATTATTAATGATGTTACATATAAAGGCTACAAAGTAAATAAAAATTCCGAATTTTCTGTAATATATGCAGTAGATATCGAAACAGGCTATAAAGGTTATTACATATATGATGAGAAGACAAATTCCGTAATTAGATATAATGATGAAATAACGCCGATATTTAATGAAGAAATAGATGACTATAAATTTATTGTTTATGTGTTATGTGCAGAATCTGCAATTTTATTTATTATATTATTTGCGATGCTACTTAGAAAAGGAAACAAAAATAAAATAAGAAGGCAAATGTTAAAGGAAAAAGAAAGTAAAGAAAACAAAATTTTCGAAAACTCAAAAGAAATGAAAAAGAAAGAGAAAAAATTAAAAGTTAAAAAAGAAAAAAAAGCAAAAGATGATTTTAAATTTTAATCATCTTTTTTTATATCCATATTTTCCGGCATCAAATTTTAAAACAGATGTTATTATTAATGAGAGTACTCCTAAATACAATATAAATTTTATATTGGAATTAAACATTAAAAACAATGCTATGAATACTACTCTGCTAAAATTTTTTATAAATTCAATAAAATAAATATATAATTCATTATAGTTTTTACCAAAACAATATATATTTCTAAGTATTGTTGTTTCAAGACTTGTTTTGAAAATCCCCTCTAAAAATACTATTAACAAAAGAAATATTTGCACATTAGTGTTTATTTTAAATATCCACACTACAGCAAGTAACACAGATAAAATGGATAAATAATCTTTTTTATTTTTATCCATTTTTTTTGATAACAGATATACACAAATAATACTGCTTAAATTCATGAATAAATTGATGATACCTATAAAGTTTAATTTTTCTACAACATATAAATAAATATATAGTGGAAATAAAAGAACTGATATAAATTTTAACTGTTCAAATATTAAAAATAAATAACTCTTTTTAGGAAATGTATTAATAATATTCAAAAAAGAAACGTCTTTCTTTTCACCTTCTTTTTTAAATTTTATAAAATATAGCGGAATTATACTTATTAAATTAAGAATTATAATTGTAATTAATAGTACAAGGAAGGAAAACTTGTCCAGTATAATAGATCCAATTAATGCGGCAGGTATCATCGCAAGTACACCCACAATCATAAATGAACTAACACTATTTGTTACTTTTTTATTTTCAATTATTTTTAAAGCATAAAAATGCCTTCCAACCCAATACAGCAATAAATATAAAGAATAACTTATACTAATCAATAGTATGTTTTCATTTGTGAGTTGATACTTATTCAAAATAATAATACTAAAGTAAAAAAATAAGTAGCTAATAAATATAATTGATTTATAATGTAACTTTCTAGACAAAATAGAAATAATAGGAATAAATAATGTCGTAAAAAAATACATTACTAAATAAAAATATAATACATCTTTTATACTTTGCCTATAATTAAAGATAAAGATTGGAAGAAATATTTCTATCATAGTTTTAGAAAACGTAGAAAAGAAAATAAATATATTATACTTTTTTATATTACTCATAATTTATTATATGACATTCAAAGATTTCTCAATAATAATTAAATCTTTTACTAAGCACTCTACTTTTATTTTATAAACGCCAAAACCATTCTGAATGGTATTATTATATTCACCAGCAATTAAATATCTATTATATTGTTCATTTAAACTATTTATTATTTCTTCCGAAGTGTTTCCTTCAGGATACAAAGTACCAACTCCATATGAATTTTCATACGGAGTTACACTAATTAATTTTATATTTTTATTTTTTAAAATTAAATTAAGATCAAAAGAGTTTAATGAATAAAAGTACAAATTAAATCTACCCTGTTCATATAATTCGTTTTTATTATACAAAAGTGCTATTTCATCAAAAGAATTGACTTTTACCGGTTCATATAAAAAAAATGAAACAATAAAAAGAATAAACAAAATAAACGTTTTTTTCATATTTCACCCCTATTATGTTGTATAGTTTTTATCAATTTATTTATCCAAATTATGGTAATTCACCAACACATATACACATTCAAAAAGCAATTAAATTTAATATAATAAGATGAAAGGAAAAGTGATTTCTTTGAATAATTATGAAAGAGCTTATGAATATATAGAGCGATGTGGATCATTAACCCCATGTTGTTGCTGCTACGGGCCAACCGGTCCTACAGGTCCAACCGGACCCGCCGCATCAATAGACACCTTATTAGTGTCCAATGATGGCCGAATTGCAACTGTGGCAAACGCAAACTTAAATTTAGGAGTGCTTGTAAATTCAACTGGGGATTCGATAACATTTACATCCCCAGACACTATAAGTCTTGAAGAAGCTGGTACTTATATAATACAATTTACTGCAACTGCGGTAAATACGGAGGCAACTGGAGATATAGGGGCTAGTTTAAATGTAAATGGTACTATTGTTCCAGCCGCTTCATTATATGAGTCCACTCAAACCAACCCTCTTACCATAGTTCTTAATTATAGTTTAACCATTACTACAAATACTAATATTACAGTATCTAATAATTCCACTGTATCAAATACATATCATGATGCCAGCATACAGATTACAAAGGTTGCTTAATTATAAAAAATAATCTTAAATTTAAGATTATTTTTTTATACATCTTGATAAAAAGTAGAAATTAAGATAAACTAAAAAAGTAAGGAGTATGTATGGGAAAAATATTAGAATTTATATTTAGTAAAAAATTTTATTTGCCAATTGTTTATATTGCACTTGGATTTATTATTTATGCAATTGCGTGTAGTATAATAAACAGATTTATGAAATTTAAACACAACAAAAAAGATAAAAGAAAGGAAACAATAATTTCACTTATTAAAAATATCATTAAATATGTAATTGCAATTATAATAATATTAGCGATTTTAGAGGTTTATGGCATTAACACAACCACATTAATTGCTTCGTTAGGCGTTGTGGCTTTCGTAATAGGACTCGCATTCCAAGATATTGTTAAAGATTTTTTGTCTGGAATATCGATAATTTTTGACAATCAGTACACGATTGGAGATATTGTAGAAATAAATGGATTTACTGGAGAAGTAATTGAATTAGGACTCAAAACCACTAAAATAAAATCTTATACTGGGGAAGTTAAAATATTAAGTAATTCTTCATTTAATGAGGTTGTAAATTATAGTTTATATGATTCAAAATTATTAATTGATATTAATGTTAGTTATACTACAGACATTAATAAATTAGAAAACGTATTAAAAAGTTTAGAAAATAAAATACTTAAAATTGAAAATGTAAAAGGAAATGTAGAGTATTTAGGACTAGATAAATTAAGTGATTCAAGTTTGGTATATAGATTAACTTTAGATTGTATATCTTATACCCATTTCGGAGTAAAAAGAAAAATTTTAAAACTTATCAAGGAAACATTGGATAAAGAACATATTGAGATACCTTATAATAAAATTGATGTATATTTAAAAAAATAAGAAGTAAACAAATTACTTCTCATTTTTTTATTATACTGATAATTGTTTTTTGTGCTTTTTTAGCTTCAGGTATTGGAAATAATGGAAAAACATGGTTCATTTTCTTATATTCATAAAAATTATATGGTTTCTTATTCCTTTTCAATATGTTTTTAAATTTTTTAATATCAGGAAACAATATTTCATGAGTACCAACAAAAATAGTAATTAATCCTAAATTTTCAAAATTTCCTTCAATAGGATTGACCATCCAATTGTCTTCATTATTACTCCATAAAACGCCAGCTTTTATAAGAGCATTTTTTGAAAGAAATGGATCTTTTTTTTCATAAGTTTTAATATTTTTATTTTTCATTCTAACATCAAGCCAAGGAGATAACAATATTATATTGCTAGGTTTAATTCCACCATTATCTCTAATTAACATTGATAAAGTAAGACAAAAACCACCACCTGCAGAATCCCCCATTAATATTATATTATTAGTTTCATCAAATAGTTTTTTATATAGTTCGTATACTTTTTCATATGAATTTTTATAATTGTATTTAGGAGCTTTAGGATAAATTGGCATAATTATTTCTAAGTTTGTAGAGCTTGCTAAATTATCTAAAAATTTGTAATGGAAAAATAAAGGATTTTCTATAAAACTACCGCCATGTAGATAAAATATTTTTTTATGATTACTATTTTTATTTATTATTACATAGCTCATATCTAAGTACTTTTTTATTTCAATTTTATTTTTAAATTTAATTTTTGGCAACTCATATTTCTTTTCCTCTGATTTCATTAATCTTTGAATATGTTTATCATATATTTGTTCATTTGATACAATAGTTTTATATCTTGAAAACTTAACTCCTTTTTCAATTAGATCACTTTTTATACTTCTTTTTTCATAAAAAATAACATATAAACAATATATAACTAGTAAAATAAGCATTAATATATCAAAAATATTTTTTATCATAATATAACCTCGTATTAATTATAACATGGGGCATTTTTATAACAAAGATTTTTATAAAAAAATAGAACTAAATGTTCTATTTTAATGGTATTTTAAATTCCTAATATTAATTATTTTCCAGGTGCATTTACTATAATTGATTGAGATTGTCCGCCAGCGGTACTTACTTCAATAGGTAATCCGGTTTGTTTAACATTATTTAAATAAATAATTAAACTATTACTAGTGCTTGCAGAATTAGCAACCACATTACTTTGTGAATTATAAGACCAAGTAACATTAATGTTTGAAGTTAAATGTAAGGTTGATTCCCCACTAAAACTGCATACCCAAGTATTTGTATTACATGTAGCAGTATTTGAGCTTCCTTCGCTTAATGTTAATTTTTTTTCTACGAAAACTGTTTTAGTTTCTGTTTTGTTTCCAACTTTAGCCGTTACAATTACACTACCGGCATTTCCCGTTGTCAAAGCCGTGATTGTTACAATATTTTTGTCAATTGTATATTTTGCTGCTCCAGTTTTTCCTATTCTAGTACTAGCATTAATATCCAAATCCTCTGATTTTAAAGCATAACCATTTGTATCAACATTAACCGTTGCGGTTGCTGTTTTACTTCCATAATAAGATATTGCAGATTTACTTAATGATATACTTAATGATTTTACATCTGATGTAACTGTCGCAGTAGCAGTTTTACCATTACTTGTTTTAACTGTAATAGTAGCCTTCCCAAGACCAACTGCTTTTAATCTCCCATTTTTATCAACAGTGACTACGCTTTCATCACTTGAATACCAAACTACTGTTTTGTTAGTTGTATTGCTAGGACTTACAGTAGCGGTTAATGTAGCGGTATTATTAACAATCATCGCAACCGAATTATTGTTTAAAGATATTGATGTCGCACTTATAGTTGAAGTTTCAGACGATGATGCGCTATCTTTTTTCCAAGTTGCAGTTAATGAAGTATCTTCTGATAACAACGCTTTATCATATATTGGGGTTTCATTCTTATCAACCCAGCATATAAATGTATACCCACTTTTTTCGGGATTTTCTGGTAATAAAAGTTCACTACCTTTTTCTAAAATAATACTATTTACTTTTGTTCCACCTGCACTATCAAAGGTTATAGTTATAGTTTCGGCTTCTTCGCTTATCCAAATTGCTGTTAAAGTGGTGTTTCTTGTAAGCTTTATTTTTGCATTAACTGGCGTTCCTTTTTCATCAGTCCATCCGCTAAATACATATCCATCTTTTGTTGTGTTTATTGGCAATGTGACTATTGTATTTTCTTTAGCAACTATGTTCGCCACATTACTTCCATCATCTGTATTAAATGTAATAGTATAATTTTTAACACTAAAAAATAAAAATAATCCTACTGCAATAGCCACAAGTAATACTAAGCCTCCAACAATAAAAAAGGTTTTCTCGTTATTCTTAGATTTTTTCTCTCCGTTTTTGTTTTCCTTTTTTTGAATTTTTACATTATTATTTTTCTTTTTTGTCATATATTTTTTCCATCTTTTTCACATTTTATTATACAACATTTTTTTAAAAAGAACAAATACTTATTAAAATATGTTAAAATATTAGTATAGAAAGGAAATAAAAATATGAGTTTTAATTTTGATACAGTATCTTTAATTACCTTGTTAGTTGGATTAGCTTTATGTTTTTGCGGATTTAGGTTAAAAAAGGTTGGTATTGCAATTATATGGTTTGTTGTTGGATATAGTTTATCTAAATTACTGATTTCTAACTTTGTAAGCGATTATCTTGCTATAAACGGAATATCAGTAGCGATTGGAATAATTTTAGGAGTAGTTGGTTATAGCTTAGAAAAATTAGGTATTTATATTGCGGTTGGACTTCTTACATTTAAATTTTTATACAATATATTATCTTACACAGAACTAGTTAATATTGTTTTATCAGTTTTGGGTGGAATCATGGTCGCAAGTATAGCTATAAAGTTTATAAAGCCTATCACTATCATTGTTACCGCTTTTGGAGGAAGTTCTATACTTATTGAAGGATTAAAAGGAATGTTACATGGTCCTTCTAATAAAACTTTTTTATTAATTGAAGTTGTATTTATAATATTTGGAATATTATACCAATTCAAGTCAAACAAAGGCATTGAGTGACCTAACAGTATTAAAAAAAGATGAAAATTCATCTTTTTTTAATTGGTATTAATATTTATAAAAACCTTCACCAGAAGATTTCCCTATTTTTCCTTCATCAATATATTTCTTTAATAATTTTTCCATTCCTTTAAAATTATATGGTGCTAAAAAAGATGGCACTTTTACATACATCAGTACTATATTATATGCAGTATTTAGTCCTATAACATCCAATATTTCAAATGGTCCTTTAGGTGATGAGGTTCCAAGAGTCCAAGCTTTATCTATGCTTTCTGGGTCTGATATTCCATTAACATATAAATCCAATCCTGCAAAAAGAAAAGGTATTAACATTGAATTTAATAAATACCCAGATTTTTCTTTTCTAACCGGTAATGCTACCATCCTAATATCCTCAGCAAACTTCATTACTTTATCAAAAACCTTTTTATCGGTATCCTTATGAGCCATAACTTCAGCAGTGTTGTTTTTCCAAATTGAATTGGCAAAATGAAGAGCTAAAAATCTTTCTTTTTTATCAATAAATTTTGATAACTTAGATGGGAGTAACGTTGATGAATTAGTGACTATTATCGTTTTATCCAAAATTAAAGAAGAAATTTTTTCATAAAATGCAGATTTGACTTTTATATCTTCTGCCAGTGCTTCAATAACTAAATCTGCTTCTTTTAAACATAATTCCATATCTAGTTCAAATTTAATGTTTTGAAAAGCTGATTCAACTTTTTTTAAACACTCTTTTTTATCAAAATTGTCATAATCCGAAATACCCATTGCCCAATTTTCAAGTTTTCTTCCTTCTTTGGTATCCATTTTGTTAATTGTATCAATATATACTTTTTTTAAATTATCGAGTTTTGGTTTAGTATGATCTATACTACATTTTTCTCTAAGCCATATTTTTACATTAAATCCACAATACGCAGCTTGAAAGGCAATTTGACTTCCTAAAACTCCTCCACCTGCGACTACTATGTTTTTCATTCTATCCTCCATATATTAATATTAGTATAACACATAACGTAAATAAAAATCATCACGTGAATGTAAAGTTGTCGTTTAATTTATATTTATCTTTTTATTTTAGCCAAGCCTTCCCATAAGATTTTTTTGGATTCATATCTGTACATAATTTTTTCATTTAGATTTTTGATGATCCAATTGCCGAAAAAATAGTTTATATCATTTAAATCAAAAAATCTTTTTTCATAACCCTGAGTAAAATAAAAATGTGGTTCTATTTCTTTACCAACTTTAGTTCCATAATTTAAATCATTAATAGAATTAACTCTAAATAATAAGCATCCTCCATCTACTAAAATTCTTTTTATTTCTTCAAGAATTTTTATGGTGGTTTTTTTATCAAAATAATGAAGTGATAAATCAGAAATAATTAACTCAAAGTTTTCTTTTTTAATAGGGAAATTATTACTAATATCAAACTTTAAAAGTTTAAGTCTTTTGTTATTGACATCATCTAAAAAAATACTCTGTACTACTTCAAGTGCCGAATCTGAATAATCACATGCAACTACACTTTTTCCACATTCTAATAAATATTTAACATTGTTTCCAATCCCACAGCCCAAATCCATTATTGGATATTCACAACTATTTATCAATTGCATATATTTATCTAACCAATTGTCAACATTTATTTTACCATTAAAATATTTATAATGTGTTTTGTCCCAATGTTCTTTATATTTATTCATAAATTTTTCCCGTCCTACCAAAAGCATAACATGTTTCACCACAAATAGCATCATAAATAACAAATTTTTTAAACAAAAAAACTTGCACAATTAAGTACAAGTAATCTACTAATGGTGCCATAGTGTGTCCTTATTTAAACTGCTCCCCATTGGCAAAAGCATCATATCACAACTCTTTTTGAAAGTCTATTCCTGATTTTTTCCCGATTATTTTCTGAAGATTTCCTGATTAAAAAAAGATTTATTTAGTCACTTTTCTAGGTTTTATAAGGGTTTACAGAGTTTTGAATATTTTTAATTTTTTTGATTTTTCAATTCCTGATTATTTCCTAATTTATTTTTGACGCTCATTCCTGGTCGATTTCCTGACAAAAAAATGAGTAATTTTTTATCCATTTCTAATCGATAAATTGTAATTTGTTACTTATTTGCTTAGTAAGAAAAGTCCCAATAGCATAAAAAGAGTTCCACCTAAATCTATTAGTAAATGAAGCCATACTGGCTTACCAGATTTTGATTTACCCCATGAATGTGGTTTTCCATTTATAGTCATTATTATTAAACCACCTATAATTGCTATATATCCTAAAAACTTCATTTTTGCCTCCTATTCATGAATATGACCTGTTCCACCACAAACAGGACATTTTACCCATTTATATTGAGTATTATAAACTACTTGACCATTAACATAAGTTTTAGCATTATATAGTTCATTATATCCGCCTGAGCCATGACATTTTGAACATATATGGTATCCATTTGTAGTTCCTCCAGAATTTTCTGTTAAGGATACACTTGAAATACCAGATGTAGAACTGTCTACTACCAAATCAGTGGTTAAAGTTGCTGATGTATTATCAGAACTAAAATCTACTATAGTATTGTTTGTAAATTTCATAAAGAAAAAACTCGGAACATATAAAACACCATCAACTATTATTGTTTTAATACTTCTATCAGCTGCTTGAAGCGTTGATTTACCATAGACCATTTTTCCTTGATCTGCATTTACTCTTATAATATTATCATTTAGTTTTGTTGCTAATATTGTTTTATCATCACTTTCAAGAACATCAATGCCTAAAGAATTAAGTATATCCTTAATAGGAAAATAAGCACCTTTTTCTTCTTCAGTTAGTTTAAACGGTAAATTTTCTGTTTCTAATTCTTTGCCATTAATGACCATTTTATATCTTATTCTACCCTCATCATCATTATATGGATAAGATATTTCTTTTAATGGTTCATTATCACTACCTATGCCTGAATTATCCAATTTCTTATTATCTTTTATTATAAAAAAATAAATACATACTCCAATAATAATTAATAGTAATATCAATAATATCATTATTAAACTTTTATTATTTTTCATAAATACCTCCATTTCATAAACTTACTATTTACCTGTCAACTCAATTATACCATGAAAAATAAAAACTCGCACAATTAAGTACAAGTAATTAACATATGGTGCTCGCAAAGAGAATCGAACTCTTAAGACCTCACGGCCACACGATTTTGAGTCGTGCGCGTCTACCTATTCCGCCATGCGAGCAGTAATAAATTTACTTAGTAAGTATAGCATATTTATTTTTCTTTTACAATTTATAATTTTAAATATATAATTATATTAGAAAGAGGTATTAGTATTTATGAGTAAAATATATGATGTTGGAATTGTTGGATGTGGTCCTGCAGGGATATTTGCTGCTTTAGAATTATTAAAAGAAAATGATAAATTAAATATTATTATGTTTGATAAAGGTTCTTCAATAAAGATAAGAAATTGTCCGAAAAAGAAAACTAACAAATGTGTAAAATGTAATCCATGTAATATTTCATGTGGATTTGGTGGCGCTGGGGCATTTAGTGACGGAAAACTTTCTTTAGTTAAAGATGTGGGCGGATGGCTTGAAGAATATATTGGCGAAGATAAAATAAATGAATTGATAAAATACGTGGATAATTTATATTTGAGTTATGGTGGGGAAAATAAAATTGAATATAATGAAAAATATGCTGATGAATTTGCCTATGAATGTAGTAAATACGGTCTTAAATATATAAAATGTCCTATTAGACATCTAGGTACTGAAAATAGTGAAGTAATAATGGATAAGATGTATGATTATATAGTATCTCATCCTAATACAGAAGTTTTAACTAATACTAATGTTCAAAAAATAAAATATAATAATGATAATAGTTCTATTGTCGTTACGAATAGATCAGAATATATTTGTAAAAATTTAATATTATCGGTTGGAAGAAGCGGTGCTGATTGGCTTGTTAATGCATGTGACAATTTAGGAATTGAAACGCATAATAATCAAGTTGATATTGGAGTAAGGGTTGAACTTCCGAGATCAATTACTGACTTTATCACAAATGAATTATATGAATTCAAAGTATACAATGTATCAAAAACAACTGAAAATAAAGTTAGAACTTTTTGTATGAATCCAGGCGGCTTTGTCTCTCAAGAAAATTATGATGATGATTTAGCTGTGGTAAACGGACATAGTTATAAAAATGTTAAAAGTGATTTAACAAATTTTGCTCTTCTAGTTAGCGCATCTTTCACCGAACCATTTGATGAGCCAATTAAATATGGTAAATATATTGCTCATTTAGGTAATATGCTTACAGGGGGACCTATTATGGTTCAAAGACTTGAAGACTTAAAAAAAGGAAAGCGTTCTACATATGATAAAATGAAAAAATTAACTTACACCCCTACTCTTTCAGATGCAGTTCCAGGTGATTTATCATTTGTATTTCCATCGAGAATATTAACCGCTTTATTAGAAACATTTGATGAATTAGAACATGTTTGTCCTGGAATATCAGGAAAAGAAACTATACTTTATGGAGTTGAAGTTAAATTTTATTCTGCTAAAGTGGATGTTAATGAATCTTTAGAAACTAAGCTTAAAAACGTTTATGCTATTGGAGATGGTGCTGGAATCACAAGAGGACTTATGCAAGCATCTGTTTCTGGTATAGTGGCTGCTAGAAATATATTAAAAAAATAAACTCAAATCATGAGTTTATCGTTTCTTTTTCTCTTAGATCTTTGTACGATGATGTATAAAGATCTTTTTCTTCATCTGTTACTTCTTCAACTTCTTTTAAAGTTGGTAAATCATTTTTAGTGGCAAGTCCAAAATAATCCAAAAATTCATTTGTAGTTTTATACAAATTTGGCCTTCCAAGTACATTGGCTTTCCCAGCTTCTTTAATGAATCCAATTGCTACTAACTTTCTTAATGTTTGTGAACTATTCACTCCACGTACTTCATCTATTTTCATTCTAGTAATAGGTTCATTATAAGCCACTATAGCTAATATTTCTAAAGCTGCATTAGTTAAATTATATGTTTTACTATCCATTATTAACTTTTCATAATATTCTTTATGAATATCTTTTGTAGTTAATTTAAATGCATTTCCTAAAAAAGATATTCTAATACCCCTGTCATCATTTTCATAATCTTTTCTGAGTAGAGATAAATTTTCTTTTACTTCTTCTTCAGTACATTCAATAATTTTAACTAAATTATCAATTGTGATTCCTTCATCTCCTATTACAAAAAGTATTCCTTCTATAATTGCTTTTATATTCATATCATTCAACTCTTTCTACTATTATTTCATCAAAATTCTTACCTTGTTTTATTACAATTTCTCTATTTTTTGACATTTCCAATATGGATAAAAATGTAACAACAATATAAGGTCTAGTCACTTCTTCAAACAAAGATGTAAAGTTTACTTTCTTTTTACTTTTCAAGATATTTCTTATTTCTATAACTTTATCTTTTACAGATAATTCTTTGGAAGTGATTTTGGTAGCAATCGGTTTATTATATTCTTGTCTTTTTAATATATTATTCAAAGCATCTAATAAATCAAATATTGAAATACTACCATCGTTTTCTATTTTTTTATCGGTTATATTGGATAAAGTTTCTGGTATTCTTGTATAATAGTTATTTCTTTTATCCTCAAGCTCTTTAAAAGTATTTAAACTTTCTTTATATTTTTTATATTCAAGTAGTCTTCTTTTTAATTCTTCTTCTTCATCTCTTGGCTCTGCCACTTCTTCTTCATCTTTTTTATTTATTAAATATTTACTTTTCATTTCGATAAGTTCAGCAGCCATAACTAAGTATTCGCTGGCAATATCTAAACTCATTTCTTTCATTTGACTAATATAATCAATGTATTGATTAGTAATTTCAACTATTTTAATATCGTATATATCCATTTTAGAGGTTTTAAGCAAATGTAAAAGTAAGTCTAAAGGACCTTCAAAATCGTTTATTAAAAACTTCTTTTCCATAATTACTTTGTTGTTAAAGCAGAATAAATTATTGGGAGTGCTATTATAAATATAGCAACCAATATTAACAAGAAAACAAGTAGTCTATTACTCTTATCAATTTTTATTTTAAATTTGCCCTTTTGTTTAGCTTCAGTCACAGGTTGTTCTATTGGTGGAGATACGGTTTTGTTTTCAACACTTTCAAATGATGATGTCGCTGGTATTTCCGTATTTGTAACTGGAGTATCCACTTTATTCTCAACATTTATGGCTGGATTTGCCGTTTCAACATTAGTGCTTTGAATTGGTGATATTTCCTTATCATCTTTGTTTTCAATATTAAGAGTTTCTATTTTTTCATCTTTCATATCTTTATACTTACCTTTCTTTATAAAAGTATATCAAAAAATAAAGAAAAAAGAAAGTTTCTGAAAACAAAATTAATTTTTTGCTTTGAAAAAGAAAGCAACTAAAAACGAAATAATAATAGTTACACTAAGACCCGCTGACGCCCCAGTAAGGAGATTTTTAATGAGTCCAGTAAATCCCGTTTCTTTAAATCCTTCAATTGCTGGATTCACAAGCAATGATCCAAAATTAGTTATTGGTACTGTTGCTCCTGCTCCTGCAAATGCAATGAATTTATCATAAATTCCAAGGCCAGCTAATATACAACCAGATATTACTAAAATTGTATTCAAATGTCCCGGTGTAAGAGAGGTATTATCTAATATGATTTGTCCTATTAAACAAACTATGCCACAAAATATAAAAGCATTTAAATATATCATAGTATCCTCACACTGATTGCGTGTCCAATAGATGGCATACTTTTCTTCAAATTAGAACTCACACTACTATGAAGCGAACCTGATCCTACTAAAAGTATATTCTTATATTTGTTTTGTTTTAAATAATCTAAAAATATAACCGGCAAACATAATGGGCCACTTCCACCTGCATAATTATCTTTTTCTGTTACTTTAAATAATTCCATACCAGCATCTACTACGTTATCTATGTTCAAATTATATTTCTTTTTAATATACTTTTTCATATATTTAAGCCCATATATTCCTAAATCTCCAGTTATTATAAGATCATAATAATCCGGATTCCTATCTGTGCTTTTTAAATGTTCATATAAGGTTTCTGCAACCGCAGGTGCCATTGAAGCTCCCATATCGTTTGTATCTGTCCACCCAATATCAATAACTTTTCCTATAATGGCACTTTCAATTTTACAGCCACTTTTTTCTTTAGATATATACACACACGCTGAACCAGTGGATGAAAATGCATTTACTTTCTTTCTTAACGCCCCATATTCAATTGGAAATCTAAATTGTTTTTCATTTACTAAATTATGTGAACTTACTACTACAATTGCATTGTTAATAAGTTCATTTTCTATAAACCCAGATCCTATTATTAATCCTTCTATGAAACTAGCACAAGCACTATAAACGCCTAAAAAAGGAATACTATAATTACTTGCATTAAAATTTGAGGCAAACAATTGATTTTGCAAATCAGACCCTACCATTAAATCTATATTATTTGGTAATTTTTTTAACTTTTTTAATAGCCCATTTATTACAACGCCTTGATATGAAACTTCTGCTTCTTCAACACTTCTTTTACCCATATAATAATCATCTCTTTTTACATCGGTTTTTACTATCGGATTTTTATCCACACTACCAATCATTGTAAAACTATCGCCTAAGTATACGTTATCAAAAAACATTGTTCTCATGAAAATACTCCTATTAAAAATGAAACAATAAAAGCAAATACTATTCCATATAATATAATACTTCCCGTTAATTTAAATATACTACCACCGATTCCTTTTACAAAGCCTTCTTTTCTAACATCCATCGCGGCACTTGTCATCGCATGAGCAAATCCCGTAGATGGGACAATTAATCCGCATTTACAAGTTGATACTACTTTGTCAAAAAATCCTAATCCTGTTAAAACAGAAGCTGAAACTACTAATATAATAAAAGTATACATATATGCATCATCTATAAAAAATCCTAATTTTTTATTAAAAACATATGTTATAAATTGACCAATAATTCCCATAAAACCACCAACTAAAAATGAAACCAACATATTTTTTAATTTGTTTTCTTTTCCGCCATTACTTTTAACTATCTTTTTATATTCTTCTATATTCATGTTATTATTATGAATTAAAAAAAATAAAAAATACGTTCAAGCGCATATTTTTGAACGCATTTTATTTAATATTTGTTTTTCATTTCTCGAAACTTGTACTTGTGTAAGTCCCAATGCTTTAGCCGTTTCACTTTGAGTGTAATCCTTATAGTATCTATAATCTATTATACTACTTTCTAAATCATTTAGTTTTTCCATTGCATTTCTTAAATCAATCATATTTTCTATATCAATTCTGTTATCTTCATATACCACATCACTTAATTTTAAATCTTCAGCGATTTCATTATCTAAACTCAAAGTGAATTCACAACTTAGTATTGTATCCTCTAAAAGATTAGTATCCATCTCCATGAATTCACTTACTTCTTGAATGCTGGGTATTCTACTTAGTTTTTGTGTTAAATATTCTTTACTTTTTTCAAACAATTTATATAGTTTTAACGAATCCGAAGATATTTTAATAGTTCTATCACTTTTTATTAGATTAATAATTTCTCCAAATATATAAGGGTATGCATAAGTCGAAAATTTTGTGTTAGCGTCTTTCTTATAATTCTTATAAGCATTAATAAGACCCAAAACACCAGATTGAAACATATCTTCAACATTATAATAACGTTTGTACTTATATGCAATCTTATAAATCATATTTTTGTTTTCTTCTATTAACTTATATATTTGTTCTTTCATATTTTAAATACCTCTAGTGAAGTAAGTTCATTATCAGTTTTATAATATAAATCATTTATATAACTTGTTTCAATATTGTATTTTACATCATCATTTTTTATATTGCATAAACTTATTCTACCATTGTTTGATTTGGTTATTTTATATAATTCATCAAAGAAATTTATTCCATTACTATCTATGTTATTAAGCTCATCTAAATTAAGTACAACATACTTGAATCCGCCTTTTAAGAGAATAGGAAAAATTTGCTCCTCTAATTCTTTAGATTCGCTCTTTAACAAACTACCTTTCAATCTTAAAAATAGTATTCCTTTTTTAAACTCTATATTAGTTTTTATCATATTTCTCCTTGTCTATATAATTGTAGAATGTTTTTTTTCATTTTTAAACATTTTCGACAAAACTAGATTATTAATTCGTTCGACAATTATATACTTTTTTTCTTTTTAAATAGTAGATATGTTACTCCGGATAAAACATTTAATGTAACAAAAATAATTAGGAATATTAACCACTGATAATTAGATTTTTTTATTTCCGTTGTGGTTAAAAGCGCTAATGGTTCAGAAGTTTTATTTTCAATCTTTTCTTCAATTATAATAGGATTTGTGGATTTTAATATATTAACTTTTTCTATGTATGGTTTATATTGATAATACGTTACTTTATTATTTTTATCTTTTATATAACCAGATTTTTTCGTATGATAACCTTCTAAGTATTCTTTTTCCAAATCATAACATTTATATAGTTTTTCTTTATAATATGTCGTTGTTTTAGTAAAAGAACTATTAGACTTCCATGTATTATTAGGAATTATATCATATATACAATATTCGCTAGATGGACAATAATAACCTGTTAAATGAAATTCATTCGATAATGTAGGATAGTTAAGTTCCGTCATAAATTCTATTTTGATATCTAATTCTTTTACATTTATTATATTCTGTGTATATATATTTATTAACACATTAGTATTGTATACATTATCAAATTCAAGTATTAATTTATCATTTGTTTTTAAATTCACTCCTTTATATCCATATCCATCTACTAAAACGCAACTATTTTGCATATAATCATCTAAATTAATTATTTTATACTTAAGTGGAAGTCCATTCCTTTTGACCGCCAATTCTTTCAATAAAAAATCCAATCCAACATTACTAAGTACTATGTACTTAAATTCATTAATACCAAAAGATAATTCTTCTGCTACATCATAAGAATAGTAATCATTAAATTCATTCATTAAAGTTTTTTCTTCATTATCATATATATAATCAGTTTTATCTAAATATTCACAAATACATTCACTTTCTTTTTTATATGATACATCTTTTTCAACTAACTTATACCACTTATACCGACTTTCCTGTTTTAAAATGGTTATTGTTTCATTTGGCAAAGTGCTTGTCCAAGAACTTGCTTTAACCAATACTGGTAATAATAGTAGTAATAAAAATATTTTTTTCATAGTTCACCTCCTCTACTATTATTATAGTAATAAATAATAAAAAACACTTTTTTAAGTGTTAATTTAATACATTTAAATTACCATGGATAACATCTTGAAAATTATTTATCAGAAGTCCTAAGTAATTACGCTTGCTTATAGATGATTTTATTATCAAATCGTATTCAACAACATTATTATTATAGTTTAATTTTAATATTCCAACTTTAGTATTTGCTTTTATGGGGGCTTTTAACGTTTCTACTTCTTTTGAGATTTCATAATTTAATTCTCTTGTATTTTTGTCTACTACTATATTTACATCTTCTTTTAAGTAGAAATCAAAATATCTTTCTTTTGAATTTTCAATATATACTTTTCCTAAGGATTCTTCAGAACTTAATACTTTTTTAATCCCATACATACTATATCCATATTCCATTAGTTTTATTGTATCACTAGTCCTATTTTCTTTTGACTCTTCTTTCATTACAACACTTATAAGTCTCATATCATTTTTTCTCATGGTCGCGGTTAAACAATATTTGGCATTATCTGTATACCCTGTTTTAAGTCCATCAACTCCATTATAAAATTTTATTAGTGTATTAGTATTAACCAACCAGTGATTCTTTCCACTAACATTTATATATTCTTCATATGTACTAGTAATTTTTAAAATACTCTCGTGTTTGACTAATTCTTTAGCAATTAGCGCCATATCATAAGCAGTTGTTTCATGACCTTTTTCATCGAGCCCATGACAGTTTTTAAATGTAGTATTTTTGGCTCCTAATTTTAGTGCTCTTTTATTCATCATATTAACAAAATTTTCTTCAGACCCACCTATATATTCCGCCATAGCAACACTAGCGTCATTCGCTGAAGCTATACCTATTCCTTTTAATAAATCGCTTACTACTACTTCACTATTAGCTTCTATAAATATTTGAGTTCCTCCCATAGACGCAGCATTCACACTTATCATAACTTTATCTTCAAGCTTTATTCTCCCACTTTCAAGCTCTTCCATAATAAGTAAAAGAGTCATCATTTTTGTCATAGATGCAGGAGCATAAACCTTATTAGAATTCTTTTCATATAAAACTTTTCCAGTAGTTGCTTCAATTAATATTGTACTTCCTGCATTTGGAGCATAATCAACTTCTTCGGCTTCAACTTTTACCAAAAAGGTAAAAACTAATAAACTAAAAATTATAAATATAATCTTTTTCACACAATCACCTAATAAACTTTATGTATTTATTTTTTCTTTATAACAAAAAACATTATTTATATTCTTTACCAGAAATAAATAATGCTATTGTGCATCCTAGTATTACTAACCATAGAATATTTATATATATACTACTTTCACCTGTTTGAGGTATTTCTTCATAATCCGTAAAATCAATTGATTCTAGTTCTATTATATCTGTTTTTTCATTTTTTTCGCTAATAAACGCACTATTATCTAATATCGGAATACTTTCATATACAATATCCTTTAATTTCAAAGTATAATCTAGCTTATTATTACTAATTGTATCTACTTCCCAGATAAGTAAAATTGTATCATCTGATTTTTCTATTAACTCTACATACTCATTTAAATCATCTCTATTTATATCAAAGTATTTAGAAATTATTGCTTTATATACTCCATTATAACCGTTTACTTCGCTATTTGCGATTACTGTAACTTTTACTTCATTATTATCAATAACAATACTTTGATTAACACTTACATCACTAGCTTGTACACTCATTATAAATAGACTAAATACTGCGCCTAAAAACAATATTTTCTTTATCATTTTATTCCTTTCTTGCACTTACTACTATAAAGCTTTTATTTTGTTTTTGATAACACGTTTGTAGTACTATAATATCTTCATTATTTGTTTCAACTAAAGTGTCATATATAGAATTTTCTTTTAAATATTTTAAATGTTCAATATATTCTTCATCATCAAATTCTAGTTTTAAAAATTCAAATTCTTTAGAACTTTTTTTTATAATCATAACCGAAAATATTACATAATTTTTAATTTGATTATTTATAATTATTTCTATATTTTTGTGGTCATTAAAATATTCTTCTGTATCATAATTTTCAAGGTCATTAAATGGACCATTATAATGTTCAAAACTATGACCATATAAAATTAATTTTTTATCAGTCACTTTATTTTTGTAATCCAAAAACACACTTCCAACTTTATTTTCTTCTTTACTTAAATTATGAGTTAAATAATATTCGTTATCATTTCCTTGTACAAATATGTAGTTAACATTGGTATCTTCTATACTGATATGACCAACAATATCATCATTATTAAATTCTTTTTTATACTCATTTATTAAATTAGTTGTTTTTACATTACTTAATTTTTGAATAGTCTTTACTATTTTTAAATCATAAATCATCTGATCATTGTTTTTTTTTAATAACTTCGTATAATATATAAATAAACTAGAAGTACTAATTATTAGTACTACAATTGAGACCACACCTATATTTTTCTTCTTTATTCTCATCACCTCGCTAGAGTACCTCATTAAATTATATGTATAAATAAAAAAAATATTACTTTTAAATAATATTTTTAATTTTAATTATTGTTTGTCCAATATTGTCAGGATCTAAGTGATAAGATTCTATTCTTTTATCTTTTTTTAAATAGTCATGAATTTCATTTTTAAGAGCGGATGTACCTTTCCCATGTATTACTATTACTACACTTTCTTTTAATATAATCGCGTCATCTATAAATGATTTGACTTTGATTACTGAAGATACTCTATCTTCTCCATGCAAATTAATATGAGGATATATACTAGTAAATGGACTTTCTATACTTCTCATTATTTAAATTCCTTTTTGTTATATATTTTATAGGTAAAAAACATCATTAGTATAATAATACCTATTCCAACAAATAAATAAGTATAATTAATAGTATTATTTAAAATAATATATCTAGACGAAACAAATTCAAATAATGAAATATCTTTTAAAAATGATAAACTTCCACCTAATCCACCTACAATCTGCATAATATAAAACGCAAATACTAAACATATCGCAAATGATAAAGACTTTTTAGATTTTTTAAAGAATAGTGACATAAATAATGATATAAAAAACATCATAAAATATAATAGAATTGGTGATAAACTTATTAATAAAAATTCTGATATATCAAGACTACCACTTATATTTAAAGCAATCAAATTACCAATTGTTACTATAAAGGTAAAAATTAAAATATTAAATACTCCTGTTATAATTCTAGATGTTACTATATTATTTCTACTAATTGGTTTAGATAGTAAAAACTCTATTGTTTTATCACTTTCTTCTTTTAATAATATTGTACTTCCTAGTATTGCTGAATATAATGCTCCTGTTAATACTAAAAATGTATATCCTTCTGTTTTAAACCATCCATATGCACTATCAATACCAACTATATCCATATTAAAACTAGCTAGTATTTCACTTGGCATAGAATTCATCATTTCCATCAAACTCGCTTGCGTTTCTTCATTTACTAAACTTGGATACATCGCAAATATCATAATATAAAGTGATAAAAGTACTACTACCCATATCATTAAACTTTTAATATTAATTTTAAATTCTCTTTTAAACATACACACCTACTTATAATAATGCATGAATATTTCTTCAATGCTTAATTCCTCTATCAATAATTTTGAAATATCATATTTAGATAGTTTTTTTATTAACTCATTTATATCTTCTTTATATATAAATTCAAGTTGATTATCATCAGATAAATTTTCTAATTTTAATTCTTTTATTATTTTATTACTATCTTTAGATTTTATTTTAATCTTTAAAATATGGTTATTTTCTATATTAGACATTTCTTCTAAATTAACAATTTTACCTTCTTTTATAATTGCTACCTTATCACATATTCTTCTTATTTCAGTAAGTATGTGGGATGAGAAGAATATTGTATTGCCTTTTTTCTTTTCTTCTTTTAATATTTCATAAAATTCTTCTTGCATTAAAGGATCTAATCCATGAGTTGCTTCATCCATAATTATTATTTTAGGTTCATGCATTAACGTAAGTACTACTCCCACTTTTTTTAAATTTCCTAAAGATAACTCACTTATCTTTTTATTCATATCTACATTTAATCTTTTAACAAGTTCATTAACTCTTTTATTACAATCTTTCTTATAAAAGGAAGCAGAATACGCTATCATATCACGTACTTTTAATTCGTCATATAAATGCATCTCAGATGGTAAATACCCGATGTATTCTTTTAAAACATAATTAGAGCCATCACATACTTCGTCAAATATTTTTATTTCACCAAAGTTCTTATTTATTAAATTCATTATACATTTTATAGTGGTACTTTTACCTGCTCCGTTAGGTCCAATAAAACCATATATTGTACCCTCTTCTATAGATAAATTAATATCTTCTACACCTCTAGATTTACCATAACTTTTAGTTAAATTTTTAATTTCTAAAATATTCTTCATAGAACTCCTTACTACTATAATTATATATAATTTGATGTTTTTAGTCTATATTAATTTGGATAAAGTCATAAAATTATTTAAAGTACAATAAAACCCAAAACAATATATTTCGGGTTTCTTGTCTATTTGGTAGCGATGGTGAGATTCGAACTTACGACCCCATGGGTATGAACCATGTGCTCTAACCAACTGAGCTACATCGCCATTGCACGAATAATTATAACAAATTTTAACTAATTTAACAACATTTTATGTAAATTTTGTTAAATAAAATTGTAATTACAAAAAAAATAAGTATAATTTAATTAGAGGTATTTATGAAAAAAATATTAATCATGTATGGTTCATATGGAAATGGACATAAATCAATCGCAGAATACGTTGAATCTTATGTAAAAGAAAATGGTAATGATATAGAAATAAAAACAATAGATATACTTGATTATTCTACATTATTTGGTAATCTGTGCTATAAAGCATTTATGGCGGAAGCCGCTATGAAAGGTAATATTTTAAGAAATATTATTTATAGTATATTCGATCATAAAACCACTACTTTTCCATATTATAAATTAGTTCAAAAATCATTCAATAAAAGAATAGAGAGTACTATTATAGAATATAATCCCGATTTAATTGTATCTACACATTATTTTGCTTCCACTATAGCATCTAAGTTAAAAAAGAAAAAAAGCATTAATAGTAAATTGATAACTATAGTTACTGATTACGTTTCTCATGAATTATGGAGAAAGAATTATGAATATGAAGATGCTATCGTAGTAGGAAATGAAATACTTGAAAACGAACTAGTTAATAAAGAAATACCAAAAGAAAAAATAAAAGTATATGGTATACCGCTTTCTTCTAAATTTAATAATAATGATTATAAAAAAACAGATATACTAAAAAATTACAATTTAATAGGAAACAAATTAATATTTACGTTTTTGGGAGGTGGCGGAACTGGATATACTTCAAACTTAGATTATTTCAAAAGACTAGTAAAACAAAAATTAAATATAGATATTATCTTTATATGTGGAAAAAACGAGGAATTAAAAAGAAAATGTGATAAATATATAAAGAAAAAGAAAATAAAAAATGTTAGTATACTTGGCTTCACTCATGATATGCCAAACATATTAGCAATTAGTGATGCAGTTATTACTAAACCTGGAGGCGCTATTATCACTGAAGCAATAGCACTTCATAAACCAATCATTTTAATACCGGGACTTGGTGGTAATGAAAAAGGTAATGCTAGATTTATTGTTAAGAAAGGGTTTGGTCTTAATACTAGAACACCAATAGGATTATCAAGAAAAATTAAAAAAATATATAACAATCCAACAATTCTATACAAAATGAAGAAGAATTACTTAAAAGATGAAAATAAAGATTCAATGAAAAGTATATACAAATTATGTATGACATTGTTAAAAGAAAAGTAAGAAAATCAATTCTTACTTTTTATTCACTATAATTTGTAAAATATCTTTGTACCAATACTACAGGAGTTCCTTTGTCACCAGAACCAGATGTTAAGTCGCAAAGAGAACCAATTAAATCAGTATATCTTCTAGGAGTAGTACCTTGTGTTGCCATTTTACCTTTAAGATTATTATCTTTTTCTGTTATTTCTTTTCTAATAGCGTCTTGTAATTCTTCACCTCTTAAATCCGCAAACTTATTATCAGATAAATATTTAAGTTTAAGTTCATTTGGAGTTCCTTCAAGACCTTCTGTATAAGCCGGACTTACAACGGGGTCTGCAAGTTCCCAAATATGTCCTACTGGATCTTTAAATGCTCCATCTCCATAAACCATTACTTCTACTTTGACTCCTAATTCAACCATGATTTTATCTTGGATTTTATGAACTAATATATCACCCGTTCTTGGAAATAATTTTACTCGTTCTTCTGTAGAACGATTACATCCAAGTAGCCCATATTTTTCATTATATCCGCTTCCATTAACGCTTTCGTTTAATATATCAGTAAGACTAAGTATTATTTCCCCACCATTTTCTTTTAAGACTCTCTTAGATTCTTCTCTAGTATGAATATCACAACATAATACATTCTTTGTATAATCAAGGATTGTTTTTACATTATTTGAAAATACAAACTCAACTTCGCAATTCTCACTTTCAATAAGTTCTTTATAAAAATCAACGTAATTTACTCCTGTGAAAATATGTGTTTCTTTTCCAAAATATTTTCTATATGTTTCTTCATCAAGTACATCACTATATGGATTAATTTTAACGTTCTCTAATAGTTTGCCATCAAATAACGAATTTCCAACTTCATCTGACGGATAACTTAACATAAGTGTTATTTTATCCATAGATCTAGCAATAGACTTTAAAACAAGAGCAAATCTATTTCTACTTAATATTGGAAATGTTACTCCAATGTGTCTTACTTTAAATTTGTTTTGTAAATCAATTACTATTTCATCTAAAGTAGCATAATTTCTTTCACTTATTCCAACTACTGCTTCTGTTACTGCGATTACATCTTTATCTTCAAGTTCAAAATTTTCACTTTTACTTGCCTTTAAAACTGAATCAACCACAATACCGGCTAAGTCATCTCCTTCTTTAATAATTGGTGTTCTAATACCCCTTATAACTGTACCAACATTTCTCATATATCCTCCTTTTATATAATTAACTAACTTTTCTTAATTGTTTTACTTTATGTGCATCTTTTCCAGCTTCATCCCATATATCTTCATAACCATAAAGTCTTTCATCAACATTAAAATATTGTATATTTCCTTTGTCATCAGACCAACACTCTATAAAAACGCCTCCTAAAGCATTGGATAAACTTTTCTTTGTTTGAAATTGAGTTTTGTCACATAAAGATGGTACTTCCACACAATGTACATTTCTATAAACAAATGAATAAAATTTATGATAATGACCAATATATAATGCTTTAGGTTTATTACCAGACTCAAGTTCTTCAATTCTTTTTTGTGGTTTATATGAAAGTGCATATGAACTACCATCTCCAGGATGGTCAAGTGTTATCTTAACATTATTATTTTTTACATTAACTTGATCTTGGCCTAAATAGATCATATCTTTCCTACATCGCGGTATCCAAAATCCTAATGTAGCTTGCCCATTTTTATAATGCGTTTCATCATGACTTCCTAAAATAAAATATGTGGTTATTCCCTCTATTTGTGGATACATATCCACTACATATCCTGCTTGCTCATCAAATCCATGAAGAAATAGTTGTCTTGGTTGTTCTTTTCTAATGGATGTATAATCACCATCAACGATATCGCCTATATGATATACAGTATCTATTTCTTTCTTATAAGCTTCTTCATATAATTCGTTTAATAAATGAAGTTGTTGACGATTGTTTCCAAAATGAGTATCAGACACTAGAAGATACTTTGAATAAATACATTCTCCCATAGGAAGTTTTATTGTCCTTTGTATTTTTCTAATTGGCTTTTTCATTATTATTTTTTGATTATCATCTGTTTCAATTATTTCAAGCTTTTTATTATATACAGTATTAAGTATTTCAACAACCCCATACATTTCTATTAAAGTAAGCCCTAAATAATTAGCAGTTTCTTCAAGTGTTTTTCCGCTTTTAATTAGTTTGTATATTTTGTTTGCTTTTTCAAGATCCATTAATTAATACCTCCTTTTTTTAATACTCGAGCACGCTCATAATCATTATCAAAGGTCGTATAATAAATATCATCATATGCACTACATTTCACAAATTTTCCATGTTTATCAGTTTCAATCTCCATTACCCATGCGCCTACTGTATTAGCATATTCTTTTTCTTCCATTTCCCAAGTACTAGCACACATTGACGGGATAGACATTACTTTTACATCTCTATATGTAAACTTCTCGGACTGTAAAAGCCCACCATATAATATAATGTCTGGTTTATCTTCACTACGCATTGCATCTATAAGCTTTTGAGCTCTGTAACTTTGAGTATATGTTTTTCTTTGCGTACGATTAATTAAAAATAAACTTGTATTATCAATATTAATATTACATCTAGTATTCCCTATATAATTTAAATCTTCTCTTCCTAAAGATATTTGTTTACCTATATCCATTTTATTAGCAACTAAATGAGTATGATCTTTTTTTCCAGTAATAAAATATGTAGTCATACCTTCTATGTATGGAAAATTGTCGACTACGTACTTTGCTTGACTCATCGTATCTTTTACAATTAAAGTATAAATATTGTTACTAGTTATTTTATATAAACCTTCAGTTATATTTCCAGCAATTAATACATCTCTTACACCTTGGTTATATGCTTTTAAATACACTTCATTTAGTATTGAAGGTTGGGCAAAAATAGAGCCCATTCTCAAATCCGAAATAACCAAAAACTTCTTTTTGTGATTTTCATCAGTAGAAAAAGAATATGTATAATCTCTTCTATAATTTTTATCACCTTGATTGATTAAATAAATACCATCATCTTTTGCCACTATTACAAAATTAACCCCTGTGTTTTTAAGCAATCCAACTAACCCCATTGCTTTTTCTTGTGATACCTCTAACTCTTCAGATAAATCTTTAAGCGATATTTCATCCTCAGTAAGTTCCATCATCTCTTCTAATAAATCACTATAATCATCATTCATAAAACCTCCATCAAAGATAAAAGGAATAAAGCATCACTCTTTATTCCCTCCTTTACTCTCTAAAATAATAATATCTTATTTCAAAGTATTTAGCAACAATAATTTTCATTTTTTATCATTTTCCATGAT
>CAZGGW010000004.1:0-49975 GCA_964525365.1 uncultured Muribaculaceae bacterium
ATAATTGTTCTAACATCTTTAAGTCTGGATTCTCTATTGTAAAATACATGATTGTACAGACAAATGTCTCAATATATGTTAAAACTAACAACCCGGGATTATTTTTTTGTAAAACAATTCCAAATGCTCCAACTATTAAAAACACAAAAACAGGAATGTATCTTTTCTTAAAAATATTTTTTCGATTTTTAAGTAACATAAACATAATAAATAATACGAATATTCCACTTATTAAATATGTAAAATCAACGCTCTTGCCTTCAGTATATCGAATGCTAAAATTGTCTTTTATAACCAAATTAATTGGGAGCCAAAAGGCCAAAACAATTATTATAATACTAATTATTAAAATTATCTTGCGAGTTATTGAGTTCAATTTATCTTCCTTGTTTCTAGATATTACGTAAACATAATAAGTCAGTAGTCCAGTCCAAGCTAATAAATAAACCAAATATAATTTATAAACAATATTTGCTATGACGGGAATTTGATTATAATTTAAACTCATATAAGTACAAAATAATTCAATGATTAAACCAACAAAATTTAATATTATCAAAACTTTATATATTTTTGTTTCTTCACTATCAATATGATCTTTTTTATAAAATAATATTAATAACATAATAGAGAAAGGCAATGCGGCTAATGGGAAAAACATTCCGGTTCCTATATTTTCCATACGTTTCCTCCATATACTTACTCGTAAATTATATCAAATTAATTTTAAAAAGTCTATATTTTATTTTTTCAGAGACAAAGCTAATTTGCTTTCTGCATCGTGTTCCAATAATTCATAATCTACTTTTTCCATTCCATTTTTTCTAGGTAACTCTGACACAATTTCTATATAAGTAGGAATCTCATATTCTTTTAATTGTATTTGTAGACCATTTTGTAACGTACTAGGATATTGGCAATTATTTTTTATTAATTCGATAGTCTTACTTGAGTTTGTATATTTTTCGTCTAAAACAACGTATGCTTTATTTACATAAGTTAACTTATCATCAGATACAGGAACAACAGCACATTCTTTAATACAATCAAATGTTGAAAGTACATTTTGGACTATATCGCAATAAACTTTGTATAAAGAAGACATTATATAAAATCTTGATTGTCTTCCAGTTACTACAAAATAGCCTTCCGAATCAATTATTCCTAATGTACCGGTATTATAGTACTCTTCCCCGTTAATCTTCTTTTTAGTCTCTTGCGTCAACTCTGTGTTTTTAAAATATTCTTTAAAAACATGTTTCCCGGAAATATATAATAGTCCTTCTTCTCCATATCTTTTTTCTTGCATTGTGTCCGGATCGAGTATCATTGCTGTACTACCTACTAATATTTTACCGGCTGTATTTTGTTTTAAAGGAACGCCAACTGGAGTAGAACCAATACTTACTGTTTCAGCATTTCCAAAACCATTTCCTATTTCTACACCCCTTGCTCCATGAGATTCAAAAAAATCATTTCCACGTTTGGCAAGCGACGGAGTCAAAAAGTCTCCCCCAGAAATAAAATGCGTTACAAAAGATAAATTTTGATTATGTGGAACATTATTCATTGTTAAATTCAAAAATGCCGGACTTCCAAATATTATTCCTGGTGCTTTAGAATAAAAATAACTAATTGTATCTTTATTAATATTAGGGGCCAAAATGGTTTCTTTTCCCCACAATAACGAAGTTAAAGCAGAAGTAATCAATCCATAAGGATATGAAAATGGCACGCAAGTTAATGTCTTTGGAGTAGTAATAGTCTCAGTATGACTGGTGTTTTTAGCATATATTTCTGCGGCTAAAATGTTTTCATTTGTTAAAACCACGGATTTGGGAATACCGGTAGTTCCGCTAGTATATAATATTAAAGAATCGTTTTTTCCACTATACATTGTTTTAAAAGGTTTTTTATAATATTCAGAAATTTTTTCTATATAACAATATTTTAAAAGGTTGTTATAACCATATAAATTCGTAGTCGGATTCACAAAACCCGGGGTTAATAAATCACTTTTTTCTAAGGTAATCGTTTGCCTTACTTTAGTCTCGGCAACTATACTTTTGTTTTTTTCAACAGTAGTATTAAAATTTATATAAACTGGTGATTCATATAAATTCAAATATTTTTTTATCTCATCATCAGAAGAAAAACAATTAACAAATGTAGTAACCGCCCCAATTCTATTTGCAGCAAAATAAGCAACTAATCCTTGATAATAATTTGGCATTGAAATAGTAATTATATCTTTTTCTTTTACACCCAATTCTTTTAATGCCTTTGAAAATACAACTACATCTTTTATTAATTGATTATATGTTGCAGACAAATCCAAGCAATCAATTGATATATCATCTTTCTTTTTTAAAGATAATAATTTTAAAACATTATAAACACTCACACTGGGTATAACCGGATTTTTTTCAAAAAAAGTCGAATCTTTTTCATGTAATCTATCTACCGATGGATATCCTGTTAATTCTTTTTTCATTTTCCCTCCTGAATAAAAATATTTATTTATGAATATATTCTTTTCTTCTTTAGAAATTGTGTTATATTATACCAAAAACATTAATAAATGTAAATAGAACACTTACTTTTTCTATTTTAACATTAACTCATTTATTTCGTTATATAACATTCTTAGTTCCACTTTATCTTCTGAACTAAGGTTTTTAAATTTAAATAAAGTAAAGTTTCTGGTATGTAATGTTATTTTTATTTTTGCATTATCTGTGTTAAAACATATTAATATATTCGATATAGTATTGTATGGTATTATTTGTACCATTTTTGTATTTGTTAAGCTGCTTGTAGCAAATATAATAATTTTTTTATTTGTAAAAATACATTGATCATTTTTTGTCATATATGCTTTTAACATGTCTTCAGACCTAGTTATATAATCTTTAACATATTTAGGTAATTCTTCTTTTTCTAATTCCTGTACAATCTGTATTTTTCTCAATTTCATACTATTCTCCTACTTTAATAATTTTTCAATTCTTTCTGTCAAACTTTCTTCATCTAATTCAAAGTGACTTAATACTTCTTCTTTTTCTCCACACACTCCAAAGTCTTCAACATTTAATAAGTACTTTTCGTTATATATAAATTTATTCCATATTGGATCATTACTAGATTCTATAACTATTACTTTTGTTCCTGAAGGGAATAATGTATCATAATATTCATGAGGTTGTTTGTTAAATAATTCGATTGAAGGTACGCTCACGACTTTTGTATTAATTCCTTTCTTTTTTAATATGGAATGTACATTTAACACGGTATGCAAATCTGTACCTGTTGATACAAGAGTAGCAAAAGATCTAAGTTCAGTATCTTTGACTAAATAGGCTCCAAAACTTACTTTATCCACTTTCGTTTCTTTTAATGTAGCAAATTCACCTTTAGGTAAAACAATTGAACACGGAACTTTGTTATTAATTAGATAATCCCAAGCTCCAACTATTTCTTTTATATCACTTGGTCTAAATACAATCATATTTGGAATACTACGTAAAGCCCCTAACTGTTCTACCGGCTGATTTGTAGGTCCATCTTCTGAATTATATATTGAATCATGAGTAAATATATAAGTAACAGGTAAATTCATTAGAGAAGTGTGCCTAATACCTGGTTTCATGTAATCGCTAAACGACAAAAAACATCCTACAACCGGTCTAAGTCCACTAAGTGCCATCCCGTTGCAAGCAGATGCCATTAATGATTCCCTTACTCCAAAATGAATATTTTTACCATATTCTTTATTTAATTTAAAATCTCCTCCTTTTGAAGCATATACCTTTGTAGAAGTTGACACATCAGAAGATCCAAACACAAATAATGGAGATATATCATTTACTAAATCTATTAGCTTTGAATTTAAAATTCTTAACTCTTCGGGTTTTTCCTCATCAATATTTATTTTTAATTTTTTTAAATCAACATTTAAATCATTCTTTTCAACCGATAAAAGTATTCTTTTGGAAGCATTATCTTTTGCCATAAACAAATTGTATTTACCAACCCAATTATTATAAACTTTGGAAATACGATTATTAATCTTTTCTCTAAAATATATTACTGCTTCTTTAGAAACGTGAAATGGAACTTTATTAATTTTCATTTTATCTTTTACTAATTCAATATCTGATGCAGACAAAGGTTTTCCGTGAGCCTCTTTTGTACCCGCTACACTTGTACCGAGTCCTATTATAGATTTTATTTCAATTATAGAAGGTTTACTAGAAATACTCTTTGCCTTCGTTATAGCTTTATCTATACTAACAATATCTTCTGCATCACTAACGCTTAAAGTGTGCCATCCACAGGCTTCAAATCTCGCTAATACATTTTCATCAAACACGCCTTTTGTTGATCCATCTAAAGATATTTTATTAGAATCGTATAATACAATTAGTTTACCCAATTTTAAAGATCCTGCAAGTGAACATGCTTCGTAACTAATTCCCTCCATCAAATCCCCATCGCTTACAAGAACATATATATAATGATTTATTACTTCTTCTGAAATGTTGTTTCTCAAATATTCTTCGGCAATAGCCATACCAACCCCAGTAGCAAATCCTTGTCCCAACGCACCTGTAGTTGTTTCAACTCCAATTAAAGAATTTAATTCTGGTTGTCCGCTTACTCTACTACCTAATTTTCTGAATTTTTTTAACTCTCCAAGTTCAATAGGATACCCTGCATAAAAAAGCATACTATATAGGAGCGCACTTCCATGCCCTGGACTAAGTATAAACCTATCTCTATTTATCCAATTTCCATTAGTTGGATTAAAATTTAAATGATTTAAAAACAATGTATATATAATAGGAGCTGCCCCCAAACAAATACCCGGATGCCCGCTTCCAGCTTCATTAATCATATCAATGCTTAAACTTCTAAGACCATTTATTACTTTTTGATCCATTGATTATCCCCTCCATACTAATTTTATTATAACAATATATATGGTAAAAGACAATTGGATTTTTATTTTTATTTATTTATAATGTAGGCATATTCAGTACTTTTTTGTTCAACTTTAATTTCATCCCCAACTATGTTTAAAGAACTGATTCTGTGGGTAAAAAATAAAGATAATAATATTATAATTATAAAATATAAAATCACTCCTTTATAACTATCTAATAAATTTTCCATGTTCATCACTCCTTTTCTTATGATTTAATTTTATTACGAATATTAGTTCGTGTCAATATTAAAACGAAAATAAGTTTGTGTTTACATTTTGATTTTACATTTTAATTATTAGCCTATGCAAATATTTGTTTGACAAAGTAAAATAACTATGATAATATTTTATTAAGGAGAAAAAAATATGGAAAAATTAACTTCAAAGCAAGAAGAAATTTTAACAATAATTAAAAAATATATTGCCAAAAACGGTTATGCTCCTACTGTAAGAGAAATATGTCAAGAGGCAGATCTTTCTTCTACCGCAACTGTATTTGTACACATGAAACACTTAATCAATAAAGGTTACTTACGTCAAGAAAATTCAAAGTTTAGAACTTTAGAAGTACTTGTACCAAATGAATATGAACAGAAAAATGACAATGTGATAGATGTACCATTACTTGGTAGAGTCGCAGCAGGGAATCCTATTGAAGCAATAGAAAATCCAAGTGAATACTTTTCTCTTCCAGTATATATGATTCCAAATAATAAAGAAGTATTTACTTTAGAAGTTCACGGAGAAAGCATGAAAAATATCGGCATCTATGATGGAGATATTGTAATAGTAGAAAAACAAAATACTGTTCACAATGGTGAAATAGTAGTAGCAATGACAGATGAGAACGAAGTAACTTTAAAAACTTTCTATAAAGAAAAAGATTATATAAGATTGCAGCCAGAAAATGATCTTATGGCTCCTATTATATTAAAAAATGTAAGTATATTAGGAAAAGCTATTGGATTATATAGAAAATTATAAGTAAAAAAATGTGATAAAATCTCACATTTTTTATTTTTTCGTTATCATATAAATCAAGAAAGCAACCATTATTATTAAAACAATTAAGGAATTATACATATCACTTTTTCTTTTTTTATCGGAAAGTCCCACTACCATCGAAGTAAGAATACCTCCAATAAGTCCTCCGATATGGCCATAAACATCTATTCCTGGTAACATAAACCCAAGAAATAGATTTATCAATATCACAGGAATAATATTACTTTTAATAGAAGAATTTATTGTTGCTCTATAATTGTATGAAAAGTATAGTAAGCTACCAAACAAACCAAATATTGCTCCAGAAGCCCCGATACTATATGAATTTGATGTCATAAACACACAAGATAATAAACTACCAATTAATCCACTTACTATGTATATAAATAAGAATTTTAATCTTCCATAATATCTTTCTATTTGTGTTCCTAATATATAAAGCGCATACATGTTACAAAACAAATGAATAAGTCCAGAATGCAAAAACATACACGTAAATAATCTATAATATTCCCCTCTTTGTACTAATTGATAACTATTAGCACCATAATTAATAAATAAATTATATAAACTTGGGCTAAGCATTAGAATCCATATTAACACATTAATAGCTATCAATGTATATGTAACAATTGGTTTTTTTATATCAAATATTTTTTTCAATTTTTTTTCCTCTTTTTCTGTTTTTTCATTCATATCAGAAGTTAATGCAAATAAATCTATTGCATTAGATTTCTTACTATCAATTTTTTCTTTTATAGATGGAAATATATTAACTAAAAATTCATTCTTTTTTAAATCCGTTATTTTATTTGCTACTACAACAGAAATATGTTTTGTATCTTCTGTTTTTATATCTTCTTTAGTATCAACTAATATATTAATCATATCTATATGAAGAGATAATGTTTTTGCTTTAATATTATTCATAATAAAACCAGCTTTTGCTAAATCATTTTCAAATTGTTCATTATTATGTATATAACCAGTATTTATTCTAATTAATTTATACTTTTTTTCAAAATTTTCAAGCCAAATTTCATTTTTAACGCCACTTACTATAACAGGTTTATAATTTTCTTCCATCACAAAATAATGAAGTATCTTTAAAACTATATCATCTTTAATTCCTACTTTTAATTCCTTTTGCATACTCTCCTCTTTTTAATACTAATATTATAATACACTTTTTCATAAAATTAGTAAAGGGAGGGAAAATGAAAATTAACATAAAAAGTATATTAAAAATATTATTGATTTTATTATTTTGGTTTTTGGGTGGTCTTATTTTTAGGTATCAAGCAGAGTACTATAACTTACTATCTATACCTAAATGGGCTTTATCACCCAAGTTAATCAGTTTGTCATGGCTAATTATTTATATATTTATTTCTATTAGTATATACAAAATATCAGAGAAAATTAATATTATTAAAACAAATGATTATATATATGTTCTTCTTACAAACTATTTAGCAAATCAATTATTTCCATTTGTATTTTTTAACTTAAAAAGTCCTTTTTTAGGATTTATAATGACAGCCATAGTATATATAAGTTCAATATTTTTATTTATTGAAACCAAAAAAATTGATAAAAAATCTTCTTATTTTTTAATACCATATATAATTTATAATACATATGCTTTATTACTTTCAATCTCAGTATATATTATGAATTTTTAAACATATCTAATATCTCTTCAAATCTCTTTTCATATGGGCATTGAAATTCCATGAATTTTCCTGTTACTGGATGAACAAATCCCAAATAATACGCGTGTAACATTTGTCCATAATTGTTTACAATTTTTTCTCCATATACTGGATCGTTTATAACCGGATGTTTTATGTATGATAAATGTACTCTTATTTGATGTGTTCTTCCCGTTTCAAGGATAAGTTCTAAAAGAGTTGACTCTTTATATCTTTCCAATACTCTAAAGTGTGTTATTGCCTTTTTGCCATCTTCTCTGATGGCAATTTTCTTTCTATCAGTTAAACTTCTTCCTAAAGGAGCATTTATATCTCCGGTAGATTCATTAATTATTCCACTTACTAAAGCAATATACTTTCTTTTAATTGATTTTTCTTTAAACATTTTAGAAAGGCTTTCGTGTACTTTGTTGTCTTTTGCAATCAATAAAAGTCCAGAAGTATCTTTATCTATTCTATGTACAATACCAGGTCTAAATTCCTTACCAACATTACTCAAATTATTTTTGGTATAATAAATAAGAGCATTTACAAGTGTATGTTCATAATTACCAGGTGCTGGATGAACAACCATGCCAGAAGGCTTATTAACGACTAACAAATATTCATCTTCATAATATATATCAAGGGGTATATTTTCACCAGAAACTTTAAGTTCTAAATTAATTTTATTCATTTTTATAATGTCATTGCTTTTTAATATGTAACCACATTTTACTTCTTCTTCGTTTACAAATACTTGATCTTTCTTAATATGTTTTGCAATAGTACTTCTGCTTAAAGATGTATATTTACTTAAAAAAACATCTAATCTAATACCCGATTCACTTTCTTTTATTTTTATTTCCACGATATTCCTCCATTATTAAAAGAATTACAAGCAAAATAACTCCAACTACTAAAAAGATATCACTTATATTAAATATAGCAAAGGGATATCCAAATATTTTAAAACTAATGAAATCTCTTACATATCCTAAAAATATTCTATCAATTAAATTCCCAATCAAACCGCCAATAACCATACCATAACAAATAATAATGGTATGGTCATTTTCTTTCAGCATCTCGTATATTAAATATCCTAGTATTACGATTGATATAGAAATAAGAAATAAAATATTTCCTTCTAAAATCCCAAAAGCAGCTCCTGTGTTTTGAATATATTTAATTCTAAAAAAATTTTTAATAATTATATAACTTTGACCAATTGAAAAGCGAGTTGCAATTTCATATTTAATAAATTGGTCAAGTAATACTATTCCTAAAACTATAAATAATATATTTTTAATCTTCGTTTTCATATATTATATTTTAACAATATTTTAAGCTAAATACAATTAAAAAGTGCTTACGCTTCGTAAACACTTGCTTGTTTCTTATCTTTTCCTTTTCTTTCGAATTTTACTATTCCATCTATTTTTGCAAATAATGTATGATCTTTTCCCATACCAGTATTTACACCAGGATATATTTTAGTTCCTCTTTGTCTATATATTATAGACCCAGCAGTTACCTTTTCTCCATCAGATGCTTTAGCTCCTAACCTACGACCAGCAGAATCTCTACCATTCTTAGTAGAACCAACACCTTTTTTAGATGCGAATAATTGTATATTTAATTTAAACATTTTATTCCTCCACTATTTTAATATTCTTTGGATACTGAGTTTGTAACTCTTTTAACTCTTTAATCAAATTGTTAAGTAATTTATTAGTTATATCATCTTTTTTAATATTCTCTAATAAAAAATTATTTTTTTCATTAAATTCAATCGCATGTTTATCAAATTCAAGTATCGCATTAACTGAAGTAATAAGCATACTAGATGCACTCGCACACACTATATCTTTTCCGTATTCATCATACTCTGTATGACCATTCATTTTTATAGTATTGATTACTTCATTTTCTTTTGAAATAACTATGTTAAGCATATTATTTCACTTCTATTTTCTTAATAACTACTTTTGTATAAGGTTGTCTATGTCCTTGTGTTTTTCTGTATTTCTTTTTAGGTTTATATTTAAACACCTTAATTTTCTTACCTTTTCCATGTTTCAAAACTTCTGCAGTTACGGTACTTCCTTTTACATAAGGATTACCAACTTTTCCATCAACATATAAAACGGTATCAAAAGTAACACTTTTTCCTGGTTCAACTTCTAACTTCTCCAAAAATAACTCAGTACCTTCAGTTACTATATATTGTTTACCACCAGTCGCAAATATTGCTTTCATATATATCCTCCTTTTATAAGACTCGCCCTTAAGGTAACTAATTGTTTTAAAACCTTTTTGGTGCGGTTGTAGAGAATACTCCTACAAACTTGTTTAATATTATCATATTTTTAAGTCTTTGTCAAAAATTTTTTTCAAATATTCCTTTTCAGTCATTATTTTACCCTCTTTTATAATATTATGCTTTTTGTTTCTTCTAATATTTTTTATATCTTTTATATTATGTCCTAATTCGAAATCAAAATAATATAAATATCTTTCTAATAAGAATTTATTAAATATTACTTCTTTGTTTTTTATTAAATTTATTATTTCTTTTATAAGAATAATACTAAGTATTACTATTAATAAATTGTTAAAAGCAAGTATTACAACAATTATTGTAATAATAGAAGTATAAATTGTTAAATTTAAAGATTTATAAAACGAAAAAAAGTTGCTGAAGATTATATTTAATAACCTAGACCCATCTAATGGTATTATAGGTAAAAAATTAAAACTAAATAACAATATGTTTATGTCTTTAAAAATTATAAATGTTTTAGATAAAACATATCCATTATTATATAAAATCAAAACTATTAAATAAAAAAAGAGTTGAAATATTGGTCCACCAATAAGTAAAAGAAATTCTTTGTATAATTTTGTATTGTATGAAATGTCATACTCCGTAACTCCACCGAAAGGATATATTTGTATTTTAGTTTGCTTTATCCCAAGAAGTATAGAGGCAAAATAATGCCCACATTCGTGAATTGTAATTATAATTAATAACAGAAATATATATTCAAAATACCCTGCTAAAAAAGAAAAAAAAACTATTAAATAAGTAATGTTATGGATTTGAATATTAGTTAATAAATTCTTTATAATTTAAATATTCCCCTTCTTTATCGAATAATAAATATAATGTATTACTCGCAGAGGCAATTATTGTATCTTTTTCAACATAATCATATAATTTTACATTTACATCTTCTATATTTCCATACCAAGCATCCACTCCGTTGCTCTGTTGAACAATTATAGTATTACCATATTCTTCTTTTTGACCGATATATACTACTATTCCACTGCTAAGCAAGTACACCGGAGTTTTTGTCCCTATTGTAAGAACTACACCATTATTATATTCTACAGCATTACTATAATTAATAGAATTAGTATTTGCTACAGGTTTATCATCTCTTTTATTTAAAAATAAGTTATTATACCAACTATTTATTTTAGAAAATTTAAACGTATTACTAAATAAATACTTTTTAACTGTTTTTTCGGCCGATTCGTTATTATTCACAAATATTAATAGTGAAAAAAATATAATAATGATTACAAACAATCTAATGCATAAACTTTTAAAATAACTTATTTTTGGTACAATCTTTTTCTCTTTTTCATATTCTTCTTTTGTCACATAATCCTCCTACAAGAATATATGTACAAGTTATCTATTTATGATAATTTTCATAAAAACTGTAATATTTATTATTTCCAATTATTATGTGATCAACCAAAGATATACCCATAATACGCCCCACTTCTGTTAAAACATTAGTAATTTCAACATCTTTATTACTAGGAGTAGGATCGCCCGAAGGATGGTTGTGAATACAAACTATTGAAGAAGCAGAACATAAAAAAGCTTCTTTAAATACTTCTCTAGGATGTACCAAAGATGCATCTACAGTTCCTTTAAACAATATCTCATATTTAATTAAATTTTTCTTAGTATCCAAATATAACACATAAAAAAGTTCTTGATTTTCATCAAGAAACTCATCTTTAAAAGCTTCATAAATTAAAGAAGAATTATTTACTTTGATTTTATATTTATATGCTTTATAGTATACTCTTTTTCCTAGTTCTAAAGCCGCGACTAACTCTATAGCTTTTACTCTACCAATTCCCTTTATTTTACATAGTGAATTTACAGTAATGTCTTTAAAATTACCAATTCCACCATATTTATTCAATAGAGAACTACCTAGTTCCTTTGAAGAAACATTTTTGGTGCCAGTCTTTAATATAATCGCAAGCAACTCTTCGTTAGTTATGTTTTCACGTCCAACAAGTTCAAACCTTTCACGAGGTTTTTCAAGAATTGGAATATCACTTATTTTAGCCATAATAACTCCTACTATTATTATAGTAAATTTTTTAACAAAACACTTTTAAACAACACAACATCAAAACATTATAAGTTGTTTATTGCTAAATTCAAAATAAAAATCCACTAATGTGGACTAATATTATATTTTTCTACTTATTTTGTTTTTTCATTTATTTCTTTAGTGTTTTTCCATAACATTATTAGTATCAAAGAATATTCATACACTACTCTAAGAACTAAATTTCCAAGAATTAATAATCCTACGAATGCTAAGAAACTACTACCAATAAATGCAAACGAATAAAGTGTAATAAATATTGTAGCACATAAGTATGTGACTTTTAGCAATGCTTCTACAAACATTTTCTTAAAAGACAAAAAATCGTATAACCATTTCCAGAATTTAGTCACTTTTTTCTCATTTTTAGCATTTAAAAATAAGCAATATACTAAAATTCCGCCAACAATTGCTAAAACAAAAGCTATTACTGCCCAAATTCCATATCCTAAAGCGCTATTGTTAGAACCTACAGTTCCTAAACTATTATAATAATCATAATCGTACATATTTAATCGTCCTTCTTCTATATTAAATATATCATTTTTTCATTTTTTTTCAACATATTTTTCACAATTTTTTTATCTTTTTAATTTTTCAACAACTTGACTTAATGTTATTGCCTCAATTATTTCTATCTCGTAATTATTTTTTTCTTTTAAATTAATAGCTTCTTTATAATTATAACTGGGACATAAAAATATATCCATATTTTTCTTAACCGCTCCCGCGAGTTTATATTTAACTCCATCTATTGCTCCTACGTTTCCCTGCTCATCAATAGTTCCTGTTCCTGATATTTTTCTTCCATCTGCGACATCATAATCTACTATCTGACTATAAATATATAAAGAAGACATGAGTCCCCCTGATGCACCTGATTCATTACCTTTATATGTGAAGATGATTTTTGGATCTGTAAGAACTTCTTTCAATGTGCCAACATATACTCCGTACATCATTTGTCCCTCTATTTCTACCGGACTTACTTTTATTTCAAGTTCTCTTTTATTTCTTTTTACTAAAAATATTGAATCTTTTTTTTCTTTTTCAAATAGTTCTTTGGAAATATCAGTACTACCATTTATTTGTAATATTTCATCTCCTACTTTTAAATCAGTTGTTGATGCCTCAGAAACAAGGATAACATAGTATGTTACTTTAGTTACTTGATATGGTTTGTTTGCTGCATCAAATGCTGAGATAATTGCATTTTGATCAGTATTTTTCATTGATATTTTATTTCTAAATGTAATATCGTTTACGCTTTCTTCCTCAATTCTTAAATCATCAATACTTTCTAAATCCCAAGATGGAATGATATAGCTTAATAGAATTACTGGAATAATTCCTTTTTTACCGCCTACATACGTTTGATAAAACGACTCTGTTTTTTTTACGCCATCAATATCGACTCTTTTTTCTAGATTTATAACTCCGCCAGGCGTATATACTTCATAATCAAGTGTATATGTACCCAAAAAGATTATAATTGCCATCATAATTAAAAATAAATAATTTTCTTTAATATATTTTTTTAATTTAACATAAATTTTATTAGTCATATTTTCCTCATTATTATTATAGCATACGCAAGGAGCAATTATGAATAAAAAATTAAGGGTGTTAGTTCTAAGTATCATAACTATAATTTTTTTATTAAATTCAGGAGTAGTAATTGATAGCGTAAATGAAGCTTTCAATATTTTTTATGAATATATCTTTTTAAGTATGTTCCCTTTCCTAATATTATCATCTATACTTATAAACTACAATTATCCTTATTATATTGGAAAATTATTTGGTAATATTTTTAATAAATTATTTCATTTGAACAATGAATCTGCTTTTGTATTTTTTATAAGTATGATTACAGGACATCCAACAAACGCAATTTTTATAAAAGAACTTTTGGATGAAAAAAGGATAAATATTGCTGAAGCCGAAAGACTTCTTATATGTTCTTATTTTCCAAATCCGATGTTTGTTATTGGAACAATTGGATTTAATTTGTATGGAAGTGCTAAAACGGGAATTTATATACTAGTTATATTGTACATAACAAACTTTATAATTGCTTTTATTTTAAGAGGAAAAGAAAAAGTAGTAAAAAATTCTATTACTTTGAAGCAACCAAAACCGCTTTTTAAAGTTATAAGATTTTCGTTTTTTAGTGCTTTTAAAACTTTATTATTGATTTTAGGCAATATTACAATATTTATAATAGTGGTAAATATATTTAACAAATATATGAATTTTAATCCTTTTATTAATACAATTTTAAGTTCGATTTTAGAAATTACAAATGGAAATGCAATGATTGTATCATTAGATATAAAATTAAAATATAAAATTGCCCTTACATTATTTTCTTTAATATTTAGTGGAATTTGTATACATAGTCAAGTAATTAGTATTTTGGAAGATTATAAATTAAACTATAAAAAACTATTAATGGTTAGATTAATAGTGGCTTTTATAATTTCATTAACTTTCATTCTCATTACGTAAATAACTATACACTTCTATTCGATATTTAGGATAATTTACAACCGATATAGATAACTTTTTTAAACTACTATCAGAATAAGTATATGTGTTTTTACTTATATTTAAATATTCATAATCATCAGATAGCGTTCGTTTAAATATTATTTCGCCATTACTTGTATAAGTAAGTGTTTTAGAATTAGTTATATTAATAGTACCAACGATAGAATCTGTAAATGTCATTGTACATGATGTACTTGTACAAGAACTAAATGAACTAATCCCGCCATGAGAAAGTATATCTTTATTAATTTTATATGAGATAATTGATTGATTTATCATAAGCGTTTTATCAACATTAGCTTTTTCATCTGAAGTTCTTAATTTTATAATAGAATTCATCATAAAGACTAGAACAACTGATAAAAGTCCAAGAGTAACTATTATTTCAACTAAAGTAAATCCCTTTTTATTCATAATCACTCACCCACCTTTAGTGAAGCAAAATATTCTTGATTAACATTTTGAACAGAAACAATTAATAATTTTTCAGTATCAAGAACACCTAAGTAACTAAGAAAAGAATTCGGAAGATTCCCCGGAGAATCATATATATTATTAATATTTCCACTTATCAATACAATATAATTTACTTTCATATCATTCAAAAGAGATTCACAATCACTATTCATATATGAAGAACAATTAGCACTATTCACATACAAATAATCTCCAGTAATACTAAAAGATGTAAAGTTATTTTTTATGATGTTTGCCTTATATATATCATTTACATTATCATAATATTCTTTTCTTTTTAAATTTCTTGCGACAGCATTATAACTTTTAAACACTCCCATTAATGCAAAAATCACCATAACCAAAACCATCATTGTTTCAATAAATATAAATCCTTTTTTCATTCTAAATCCGCCTTAACTTGTATTACTATTTTATCTATCATATTTTCTCTTTGAACATAAGTGGATAATATACCAAGTAATAAAATTAAAAATAAAATTAAAAACGAATATATTATGGAAACAGAAATAAATCCTTTTTTATTCATGATCACTCCTACTATATTTATATTATAAATGAATTTTTACTTTTAATCAATGAATAAAGCCGAGATTATTTTATAACTTTTTTTAAGTCCTTTTTTAAAAATATATTCTATAATTTCAGATGTTTTATTACCTAAATTACTCATATTATTTGAATAATCAACATAAGTATTATCTAAATAATCAGTGAAAATCACGTTTTTTCCTTCATCCACATCATTTTCAAATTGTTCCATTGCCTCTTTGGTAAGTGTCATTTTACTATAATTTTTATATTCATAATAACCATTAATTTGTGATAAATATAAGGAAATGAATATTAAAAACAATATAATAGTAAATATAAATAAGTAATTTGTTTTCTTTTTAATCATTTTCACTCCTATTCATAAATTTATTCAAAGACCCCGCTATTACTTCACAAGTATTGTAGACTTGTTCAACTTCATTATCAACTCCACCTATTTCTATTAATATAGCATTACCGCTTACATCTTGGTTGTATACTCCATTCACATATGGCCCACCTCGTTTTAGTATTCCTCTTGAGATTCCTTTATAATCACTTTCAATTATTTCATTTAATTCTTTAACAAAACTTAAATTTTTAGAATAGTTTTTGTGTTCGGTACCAACCACGAATAATATACGAGCATATTCTTTATCATTTTTTTCATAAAAAGTATTTTTTATACTTGCGGAATCTCTATGTATATCTATAAAATATTCTAATGTATTGTATTCTTTAATTGCTTTTTTTATGTAATATCTACTAGCTTTATAACTCGCACTATAAGATAATTTGTTTTTATTTAAATATTTTTTTATATTTGCTGTTTCGACAATAGACTGTATTCCTAAATCTTTTAATTTTTCTTTTAATACATATGAGGCAATCATTACATTTGGCTTTATATTATAATCATTTTTTACACTACTATCATATTCTTCTAATTGATGAGAATTGTATATATAAACAATGGGATTAGAAGTAACTTCATCATCTGGGCTTTCTATATAATCTGATGATGCACTATCATAATCAAATTCATCTTCAATATAAGAATCAAAAATATCACTTTTAGAAACTGATTTATTTAATGAAGCATATATTATGTTTTTAGGCGCTTTTACATTTATATCCAATATTGTAAGTAATATATTTTTTTCATTTATAAATTCATTTAGTGAACTATTAAGTAACAAATTTTTTATATTGAATTGTTTGCCATTATAAATGAAACCAAAAAATATGTAAATAAAAAGCATTATAACAAAGATATTAAAATATTTTTTTAGATTAGTTTTTCTTATTATTCTTTTCATACTACTATTATATTTTAGAAATAATAAAAAAATTGTCACAATATAGACAATTTATTATTTTTTTAATAACATTGTATTTTTATGATTAAGGATTCTTTTAAAAAATTATATGATTTCTAATGTATTTTACTTCTATTCAGTACATGTGATGGTATAAAAAAATAAAATTGTAAATAAATTATTGATTTTTCCTTGGTATTTTGCTATTATAAATTAGAGTTTTAAAGGAGGAAATATGCCTAATATTAAAAGTGCTAAAAAAAGAGTAAAAATTACTGCTAGAAAATCAATATTAAATAATGATGTTAAATCTAGTATGAAAACTGCTATCAAGAAATTTGAAAAAGCTGTTAAAGAAGAAAGCAAAGAAATTGATTCTTTACTAACAGACGCTTATAAAAAAATTGATAATGCTTGCAAAAAAGGTATTATTAAGGATAATACTAGAGATAGATATAAATCACGTTTAACTAAATTAATTAAGAAGTAAAAAATACTTCTTTTTTTATTGTATATTTGATAAAATCTTATTAGAGGTTTTATGAAAAAAATTATATTTGTAATTATATTTTTAATTGTAGCAAGTGTTTATGTTTATTTTAATTATAATGAAATTGTAAATTATATGGGTGAATTAAAAGGAGAACTTGAACCCGACATTATTCTTGAAGAGTCAAATGAATATAAAAGAAGTTATAAATACACTTCATTTAATGTGAGTGATGACTACGAGCCTAATATTAAGGAAGATTTATATAATATATTTTTTAATATTTTGAATAATGGATGGAATAGTTTTACTTTCTATTGTCCAAAGGAATATGAAAATTGTATAAAAGATGTGCAAAGTTTTGTGGTGGATGACACAACATTATCAAATATTAATGGCTATGTATCACCGTTTAATGGGTTTTATGAAATAAACTCAATAGTATCTACTACCGGAAAAGTATTTGTTAGTATTGAAAAAAATTATACAGAGACCGAAATAAATAAAATAAATATTGAAGTGGATAAAGTCATTCAGGAACTTGAATTAAATAACTTGAGTCCTGAAAAAGCAATCACTAAGATTCATGACTATATAATTGAAAATACTACTTATGACACAATAAGAAAAGAAAATAACGAAAGCATTTATGCTTCAAGTAAAGCAAATGGAGTTTTATTTGAAAATCATGGAGTATGTTCTGGATATAGTGATGTATTTGCAATATTTATGGATAAACTTGATATACCAAATCTAAAAATTGCGACTGATAATCATGTTTGGAATTTAGTGTACATAAATGAAGAATGGAAACATGTGGATGCAACTTGGGATGATGATGATAAGAATAACAAAACGTATAATAGTTTTTTACTTATTGATACCGAAAAACTTTTATCATTAGATGAAACTGAACATAATTTTAATCAAAGTTTCTTTAAGGAAGCAAGTTTAAATAATTAATTACTTCATTTATAGTATTATCAAAATTGTTTTGATTTATTGTAAACCAAGTAATATTGTTAATTTGATTATTAAACCAAGTATATTGTCTCTTAGAATACTTATAAGTATTCTTTTTTATTTCTTCAATTGCTTCTTCTAATGTAATTTGATTATTAAAATATTTGTTTATCTCTTTATAACCAATAATAGAATTACTTTTCTTATATTTCATATTTGTTTTTGCTTCTTCTAATAAACCATCATTTAACATTCTATCTACCCTTTTATTAATTACGGACTTCAATATTTCATTGGAAGTTTTTAATCCAATAAAAGTTACTTCATATAGTAATTTATTTCTATCTTCAGTATTTTTAATTATTTTATTGTCCTTTTCATAGCTATTTAAAAATCTTACCAGTCTTTTTCTATTGTTCACATGAATGTTATTTTCTGGGTATATCTTATTAACCTTTTCTTTAAGAACCTCGTTAGTACAATCCTCATATTCATTATTAGTTTTTTGCTCATCATTTAATTTATAATCATAAAGCAATGCTTTTATATAGAGACCACTCCCTCCCACTATAATTACATTCTTATTTTGATTAATTAAATTACTAAGAATTGTCCTTCCATCTTTTTGATAATCAAAAATAGTGTATGAATAATCTAAAGGGGATACATCAAGCATATAATGGGGAATATCACATTTCTCTCTTTCTCTTATTTTAGCAGAAGCAATATTTACTTCTTTATATATTTGAACTGAATCTGCACTAATAATGGATGCATCCAAATACTTGGCGAGAGAAATACTAAGAGTCGTTTTACCTACACCAGTAGGTCCCAAAATCACTATTATTTTACTTTTCATTAATTCATCACCCTTTTAAACATTTTTTCAAGTTCATATTTAGTATACCTTATTATAGTTGGTCTTCCATGCGGACATGTATATGGAAATTTACATTTAAATAATAACTCTAATAATTCTTTTTTCTCTTCTTCACTAATATTTGTATTTGCCTTAACACTCATTTTACACGCAAGAGTCATGGCTAATCTTTCATTAAATTTAACTCTATCAAAAACCTCTGGCATATTACATATCATGTCTATTATTTTTCTAATACTTTCTTCTTCATAACCTTTTTTTAACCATAAGGGGTGAGAAGTTATTCGTATAGTATTTATTCCAAACTCATCAAATTCAAACTTTAATTCTTTTAAAAGATCAAAATTTTCTTTTAATTTCATATATTCACTTACACTAAGTTCAATATTAATAGGAAATAATAACTCTGTACTTTGAATATTTTCATTTATTAACGCATCTAAATACTTTTCATAATTAATTCTTTCATTCGCTGCGTGTATATCAATTAAATACATTTCTTCTTCGCTTTGAGCAACTAAATAAGTACCAAAAACAAGAGAAGTTGGGTTAATTAATATTTTGTTATACTCAGTAATTTCCTCTGTTATTTCAAAAATTTGTGGTATTTCATTATCAAAATTTAATTTAGTTTCTTCATATTTAATATCCAAATTATCTTCAACTTTTTCTACTTCACCTGAATCAGCTATATTTATTATATTGTCGGTTTCATTTATTGACTTTCTAATAGTAGTGAATACTATATCTTCTAATGTATCCATTTTACTAAATTTTATATCTTGTTTAGTAGGATGAATATTTACATCTATTAGTGTGGGATCAGATTCTATAAATAATACTACTATTGGAAATTTAATATCAGGCAAAAAAGTATGATAAGCACTCTTAATAATTTTATTCAAATAGCTATTTCTTACTATTCTGTTGTTAACGAACGTTAATATTTTTGACATATTAGAGTACGATAAGTTTATATTTCCAATATAACCGCTTATTTCATAATCATAATTTGAGGCATCAATTTTAATTATATTTTTGACAACATTATATCCATATATTTCGTGTATAGTTTTTAATAAATTCCCAGTGCCACCTGATTTTAACACTTCTTTTTCATTATTATATAGAGAAAAAGAAATTTTGGGATGTGACAAACTTAACTTTTCTATTAATGAAACAATACTCATAAGTTCAGTATTTAAACTTTTTAAAAACTTAAGTCTTACGGGCGTATTATAAAATATATCTTTTACTTCTATACTTGTTCCAACACCAGGAGCATACTTTTCATTAGTAATAAGATTACCACCCTCAATAATAATTTTACTACCAATATCGTTTTTAGCTGTAATTAATTCAACTTTACTAATAGACGCTATTGAAGCTAATGCTTCACCGCGAAATCCAAGCGTAGAAATAAAAAACAAATCATTTTCATTTTTTATTTTACTAGTGGCATGTCTAGAAAAACATAACACTGCATCTTTTCTATCCATTCCAGTACCATTATCAATGACTTTAATACTTTTTATACCAGAATCTACTAATTCTATTTTAATTTTACTACTGTTCGCATCAATACTATTTTCAACTAGTTCTTTTACTACATTTGATAATCTTTCTACTACTTCACCAGCTGCGATTTTATTTGCTAACACTTCTGACATTACTTTAATATTACTCATGGTTAGTCACCTATATCATTTTCTTTCTTATATAAATTAATTCCTCATCAAGAGAATATATTTCAATCTTACATGCATTTACTATTTTAGCAAAACCTAGTCCACTAATTACTATATCCGTATTTGATGGTATCTCCATACATTTTCTTGGTAAAACCGCTAAACTTTTATTTTTAATATTGACTTTTTTATAATCTAAATTATCATTCATATAAAAACTAAAACTATTTTGTTTTCCTTCTAAATAATCAATCCTTAAAAACTTATCAACTACTATTCCTAGTCCGGGTTTCATTTGATATGTTTTAACTTTTATCCTATTTCTAGGAGTGATCCTATTAATATCATTAACACTTAAATATTTATATATTGAATTTTCAAGTATAAAACCCGGTGTATCAATAACAGTCAAATCATCATTGATTTTTATTTTGATATAATCACTTGTAGTGTTCGGAATATTTGATGTTGTAACTAATGGATTTAATCCAACACTACAAAGTAATGCATTTATAAATGTTGATTTACCACTATTAGTAAGTCCAATAAAATATACTTCTTTTATATTTTTTTTCTTCATCTGTTTTACAAATAAATCTATATTATATTTTTTATTTGATGAAACACACATTATATCTGATTTAATATCAAAGTTATTTTTAAAATAGGTTATTATCTTTCTATCCGTTACACTTTTAGGTAACAAATCTTTTTTTGTTATTAATACATATGGATTTTTATTAAAATATTTTAAAAATTTGAAAGAAGAAGATACTAAATTTAGTACATCCACAAAATAAACAACATTCTTTTTATTTTTATCTAAATCATAAATAATCTTTTCTGTATCATTTTTATCAAGAATAGCATTTATTTCACCATAGTTTTTTAACTTAAAACATCTTTCGCAATACTGAGATTTTTCATATACTTTTTCATTAACATAACCAATATTATTAGAATCTTCACATTGCAGTATACTTCCACATCCAATACATGTTTTAATCATAATATACGCCTTTTATTAATATTTCTTTTTTACTTAAGTTTTTAAATATAATTTGTTCGATAAATCTATTTAAAAAGGTAATAGTGAAATCCTTCAAACTCATTGGATTTACTAATATGCTCATTATTCCCATTCTATTGGCACCATATATATCAGTCATCAACTGATCTCCAACCGCGCATATTTCGCCCTCTTTAAATTCAAACTTTTTCATAATTTCTTCATATTTATCCTTTTTAGGTTTCATACTAAATGCTGCGCAGTCAACTAATAATTCCGTTTGATATTTAGAAACTCTTGATTTAGAAGAATTAGACATAATGATAACTTTAAATCCCATCAATCTAAGTTCATTAAATAAATTTTTTAATTGTTTACTTACAGTAATAGTGTGTGATGTCGGTACTATTGTATTATCTAAATCAAAAAGAATACATTTAATACCTAAACTTTTTAATTTTTTATAATCAATCACATATATATTTTTATAATATTTATCTGGTACAAATTTTTCTAACATATTCTACTCCATTACTTACTTTATTCTATCAAAAAAAACTAACATTTACAAATGTTAGTTAATATATTATTTTTTTACAATCCAAGCATTTGGTAAATATCTATTTCCAGTATATCCATATCCACCTGCGACACTAAGTATTTCTCCATCAGCATATAAAGTAGAAGAACCACCACCATCTAAATTACTAGCATTATAAGCTTTGTATTTCATAAATAATTCGGCAAGTGCTTTCATACTTATTCCTATACTATGACCTGGACGTCTTCCATCTATTACAACAAATAATACTATTCCATCTTGTCTCTGAGCAATTGCTGTTCTTGGAGCTATACCCCATCCACCATCTCCACTCATAGTAGCCATTTTACCATTTACTACTAGAAATGGACCAAAACTCATTCCATATATCATTCCATCCGCGATAGCATCCTTAGGGTCATCTTTAGTAAGCATAAGAACACCATCTTTATTGAATCCTACTAGTCCTCTATTATTTCTACTGGGATAATAATTTGATACTAATTTTCCATTCATAATAACAGCGCCTTTAATGTGAATTGCTCCACTACTTAATACTTTAAACCCTGATGCGTTAATTGCTACATTTGCGCCTTTAGATTTTGCTAAATTATCCAAGCCTTGGCCACCAACATTTATTTTAGAAGATTGTACCAAACTAACTTTAGATGAGTCATAGATTGCAACCATGTGTCCCTTCCAATTACTTCCTTCAATATCTATTACTTTGTATAAGTCGTTCCCTTCATTTTTTTTTAAAATTTGTTCTTCGTATATTGATTCATACTCTTCTGTTTCAACAATCTCAGTAAATTTTATCTGTGAAGCATCAGTATTCTCATCACTTTCTACTACATAGTTTTTTTTCAAACTTTTTTCTATTACTTCATCACTATAAAACACCTTAGCAAAATATTGATGAGTCATTGTAGTCATTGCTGAAGAAATCCAAAAATCTTGAAAGAATGAGAAAGGACCATATATTAAAAATAACCCAATTATTGAAAATATGTCTAAAACAATAAATGTTATAAACCATCCTTGTTTTTTCTTTTTCATATTTTAACCTCTTCCTATCACAAATGGATTTTCTCTTGTTCCAACGCCACCTAAAGCAAGTAAAGTAGCATCCAAATATATTTCAGGTCTTACATAAGTTGTTACTGATACTGAATTTAAAAAGAGTTTTCCTTCTCCATTTATTATATAAATTAAATCATTATACGAAGAATATCTACTAAGCAACACAGTATTAGAAAAATTACTAACAAACATTTCTCCAATTGCTGGTAAACCTATATACGTATTTGTAGTATCATTAAAAATACTTGCATAATCGTATTTATCATTAGAGTATTTTCCAATATAATAATTTCCCTTTACTAAATATTCTTTATCTTCTAAAGAATTATAAAATGTATTATTTAAATAATAACCTATATTACTTTTTGTCGATGTTGAAAATGAATTAGATGAACTAGAAAACTTTTTCTCTAAATAAGTAATACTCTCTTCTTCATCAATAGACTCTATTATAGCTTCATCCATGATCAGTTTTACTTTTTCATCATCTTTATCTATTACTCTCCATAAATAATTATTATATGTTATATATTCACCTACATGAATAGAATTAAGATCGCTTTCTCTATTTTCTTCAAATGTATATGGATCAGTTTCAGTTCCTAATCCTCCATTAGTCATGATATCAGACTTTAAAGTAACAACCGGTTTGATTCCATAATGTTTTCCAATACTAGGAAGTTCTGTATTTATTCCACCTTCATTAAATATATACCAGTTTTTTTCTTTTGTTGTATTAGATGTATAAAAAGTTTCACCTGTATTTAAAAAGCTATCTATTCCACCGCGTTTAGCATAATCATAAAGTGACAATAAACCCACATAATAATCATTATTAATTTCTTCACATTTAAAATCATCTGTAGAATTCTCTATTATATCCAAACATATATTGGTTTTAACAAGATATTCATCTGGACTTGTTAATGAATTATAAAATATACCACTATTCTCTTTTTCTTCGATTGGATTTAACCACTTGTTAACATATGAATTATTAAATTGAGTAGAAGTACCATATGCAAGTATAGTTTGGGCTTCATCAGTAATCATAGTAATACTTCCATCAGAATTTATACTAAGTACTCTCCAAAGTCTTCCACTATACCAAACATAATTTGTTTTTGTTTTCCCTTTAAATATATATGAATCACTTTCTGAATCATATGAAAGCCCAGAACCCGTGTTATTGACATCAAGCGAAGTTAGTAATTTTTCTGATAATTTGGTTTTATATGTTTCGGCGGTACTTCCTGTACCGTTCTGTAGATGATTAAAATAAATCAACCTATACCCAAAAAAGCCTAATATAGCGAGTAGCCAAATTAGACTTACAAAAACAAATATTTTTCTAAAACTTATTTTTTTTTGTACCACTTTACACCATTATATTAAGCACCAAAATCATTTTGATAACTAATCAAACTTGCGGACTTAATCCCTTCTTTATTCTTAAATGAATCCAAAATATTTGTTTCATTATTTTTAATACTTACTTCAAAAGATAACTCTATATCATCCCCCATAAGTGTTTTACTTTTTATTTTATACTTACTGATTTTTTCAAGGGCCTTCATTATCTTATCATCCATTTCACTATCATATTTTATAACTAGTAAATATTTTACATTTCCTTTAAATACAAATGCATAACTTACAAAGAATAGTACACCAAGTCCGATTGTCGCAATCGCAGCCACCAAATAAAGTCCTGCGCCTGTCATAATACCAGCAGTAATTGCCCAAAACATAAATGCTGTATCAACTGGTTCTTTTACTGCAGTTCTAAATCTTACTATTGATAGAGCTCCAACCATACCTAAGGAAAGAGCTAAATTTGAATTGATGGTTCTAATAATTAAACTCGTTACCATCGCAAGCATTATTACACACAAACAAAATGATTTTGAATAAATTACACCAGTAAAAGTTTTTTTGTAAATAACTATAATAAATATTCCTATTAAAAACGCTACTCCTAGGGAAATAAGAATATCAGTCATAGATACCGAACCAGTAAATTCACTTATTACACTATTTTTAATTAAATCAACAAATTTCATATACACTCCTTATTTTATACTTCTACATATTGCGAATTTAGAAAATGATTCTCTAAATGTTGGAACGGTCTCAAGTACATTTGCAATATGTTCTGGCAATATTTCATTAAATTTTACTTCCATTATCACTTTCCCTTTATCCATCATATTTATTCCTAATAAATTCGGATCAAATATATCATTATTTAAATTCCCAGAACTAACATCTTCATCAAATGTAATTCTAGTATCGGATATTGGATATGTGTAAGCTAATCTTTTATAATCTACTACTATTGACGGAACAAGATGTTTAACCTTCATTTCAGTAATAAATTCAAATAATAATGTATTGGGTTTAGCTTCTATATTTTCTATACTACCACTTATAAGATTATCACAGATTTTTTCATTTATCAACATTTGTTTCTTTCTTGTCAAATAATTATACTTATATTTACATTCAAGTCTTATAAATCTTTTATCATTATTATAAAGTCTTATTCTATATTTTTGTCTGTATTCTATTCCATCTACTTTTTCATAAAACGCAGTTGAAAATAGATCATCAAAATATAAACTTCTTATAAAATATGTATTATCTTCATTAATTGAGTTTTTATCCACATCCATTATTAAAGATAAATTATATTTAAGTCGCTCCGCATCATTTTTATTTAATATAAATTTTATTTCATTTCTATATTCACTCATTATAAATCTCCAAAATATTTATTATATTCTTTAGTAGAAAGTTTAAAATAACTTTTAGCATGTTTTAACATATAACTTTGTCTTACTTTTACATAATTCTTTATATATTTTATTCTGCTTTCATACTCACTTCTACTAATACCCCAACGTTTTAGATCTTTATCTTTATCCGGTTCTAAATCGTTATATATTTCTGTAAGTCTTTTATTTACATTATCTTTATTCCAAACTTCTTTTATACTTTTTGCCATTATTGTTAAATAAGTATCTACGAATTCATCATTCTTCATTAAATTTCTTAAAAGTACTGTACTAACATGAAATCTAGGAGTCATACCACTTGGATTAGTACTAAATGTAAAATAATTATAATAATAGTTATACCAAGCCCAATCCAAATCATAAAATATAAAATGAAGTCTATTATTATCCACATCTGGATGATTAAACATTCTCAAATTTATTATATCATTGTTCGTTATATAAGATTCTGCAACCCAAAATTCACATAAATTTTCTATATTGACCTTTGTCTTAATATATTCATAATTTTCAGTTTTAGACATATCATGACTACTTACATAGGACGCTATAGATTTATAAAGCTTATTACTTCCATACGTAACATCATTATCAATTCTATACACATTTGCTTTTTCAGACGTTACATTATAGTGATTAGCAATAAATGTTTCATCCACTTTCTCACGTATATTATAAATACCCCAGTAATCACCATTTATAAATAAGTTGACGGATTTATATGCTTGTACATCTAAAGTAGTATAATCATCTGCAATAGAGGTACCCAAAATATCTCTTAAAAATGCTCTATTATAATCTTGAGAACCACTTCTTAATACAATTGAATTAAAAACACTATAATCTTTATCATCGAATATTTGATAATGAAGTTCTGAATCTCCATATTGTTTTTTAAACTTTATATGAAAACTTTTTTTAGAAAGTCCACGAGTAGAGCCTCCAAACAATTCAAATCCACAAGAAAGCGAAAAGCTACTATTTCCTTCGTAAAATTCTATATATGCTTCACGTTCTAATGTAGTATTCCAAGGATTACTTTGTATTTTTTTAAAATCACTAGGATTTAATGATAAAGAAACCACTGGTAAAGTAAGACTTTCTTTTATTATATAACTTTGAGTTATTGTTTCACTATTAATTTTTCCACTTTCAACACTAACAGCTTTTATTACTTTTGTTTTCTTAACTGAAATAGGACCAGTATATTTTTTAGATGAAGTACTTGGTTTACTTCCATCAGTAGTGTAATATATGGTCCCATTTGCTACTAAAGTAACACTCAAATTTTCATCGTATATTCCTCCAGATTCACTAAATATTGGAGCATAAGATATACTACTTTTTCCCGAGGAATTTTTCTCCTTTGGAGTAGGACTACTCATATATAAGAATCCGTAATTATCTCCTCTTCCATAACTATATCCCTTCGGAATAGAACCCGTAAATACTGAATCAATTATACTATCTCCTTTATATAAGTACAATCCATCGTTATCTGATAATGAAAAGTTTGCGTGTTTATAACTTTTATTAGATAAATTAACATCACCAGATGCAATAAGAATATACATTTCTCCACTTTTAAGTTCTTTATCGGGAAGAATATACATATCCATATTGTTAGCACTGGTTGTTATGCTATAATCTTTTAAATTAATTGTTTTATTTGAATTGTTTTTGATTTCTATCCAATCATAATAATTACCACCATTTTGACTTAAGTATTTATAATTTGATGTCATTATTTCATTTATCATCAAGTCACTAGGATTTTGATTATATTCTTCTAAAAATGATATTATCCCACTTGAAGTATTATCATATCCAAAACTAATATCAGAAGAAGTAAACATTTCATCTTTACTATATTGAAGTGCTACTCCGTTTGCTAAATTATCATATTCCACTTTATGAATTATTTTTCGTTCTTTATTACTAAGTATTACTACACCTTTTTTTTCAAACAATTTAAATCCAGTACTTTTTATTTCACTATCAATTATATTACCAGTGTAAACGGCATATACTTCTCCACTTTTTAATTTAATACCAGTAGGAAACTGCCATCTAAATGGTACTCCTTCTTCATTTGATAGTGAATAACCATCTAAAGAAATAGTTTCATCACTAACATTCTTAACTTCAATAAATCCGTTAAACGTATTATTATCATCAATGAAATTGCCTTTATTTCTTGGTAATGCTTCATTTATTACAATAGTATTAGTGTTCTCATCTAATGTTAGAGAATTTATATAAGCTGCGTATCCTTCTTCAGTATTAATATATCCCGGCGTTGCTTTTGAATACACTTCCCATATTCCATTTAAATCTCTTCCCATTACTTGATTTTTATCCATCGCAAGAGTTTCCACTGCATCTATTACTTTACCACTAGATTTAGTAAGAACTAAAGTTTCTCCACCTGCACTACTAAGTTTAAAATTTGCATATAATCCTTCTTTGTATTCACCACATAATTGTACAACCAAATATGAATTTTCTTCAATGATGGTATTAGGAAATATCCACTTTATATCTCCTTCTCTATCAGAAAGTCCATAATTAGTTATATCTACTGAGTGAGAATTTCCATTATATAGTTCTACCCAATCACAAACATTTCCCTCTGTATCACTAAATACACCTCCGTTAGATGTCATCAATTCATTTATTACTAACTTGGTAATATTTTCGTTTCCATTTTCCGTAAGATCGCTTATTTTTAAACTTTTTTCTTTGTAATTAATAAGAATTCCAAACGAAAGAAAAACAATTACTATCACAACACAAGTTAATAAAAACAGTTTGTTCTTTCTAAATACAGTTCTATTTATTTTCATTAATTACTCCTACTAAATATTTAACCACACTCAAGTTATTTTTTCAATAAAAACTACTTTAAGATGTAAAGAAATGATATAATTATCAAAGAGGAAATATGTTTAAAAATACTATAGATAATAAAAGATATTACACATTAAATTGTTTTTTTAAAAATAAATTTAATACTAAAGTTTCTAAGATACCATTAGATGCTGGATTTTCATGTCCTAACAAGATAAATGGTGGCTGTATATATTGTAAAGATTCTAGTGCTTCTAATATTATTAATAAACAAGATACAATTAAAGAACAATTTGAAAATGGTAAACAAGTATTACAAAAAAAATGGCCTAATTCAAAATTCATTGCATACTTTCAAGCTGGTAGTAATACATATGCAAATTTAAATATTTTAAAAAGCACATTTAATCAAGTTTTAAATTACAAAGATCTTGTCGGAATTAGCATTGCTACTAGACCAGATTGTATAACAAATGAATGCTTGGAATATCTAAGTGAACTTAATAAGAAAACATTTTTAACTATTGAACTTGGACTTCAATCTAGCAATGATAAAACTTTAAAATTAATTAATAGAGGACATACTAAAAAAGACTTTACTAATTGCGTAAAAAGGTTAAAACAAAAAAATATTTTTGTAGTAGCACATATTATTAATGGACTACCAAACGAAAACGAAAAAGATATGTTGGATACAGTTAAGTATTTAAACAAATTAAATATTGATGGAATAAAAATACATATGCTATATATTTCAAAAGGAACAAAAATAGAAAGGTTAAATTTTCATATATTAACAAAAGAAGAATATATAGGTATTGTTTGTAATCAATTAGAATATTTAAATGAAAATATAATAATAGAAAGAATCACAGGTGATCCGATAAAGGAAGACTTAATATCTCCTACTTGGTTACTGAAAAAGTTTTGCATATTAAATGATATTGATAAAGAAATGAAAAGAAGAAATATTTATCAAGGAGATAAAGTCATAAAAACATAAAAAATATACTTTTTATTAAAAGTATATTATTTTTTATAGATTTTTTAATATATTGAAAGTAATTTGAATTTTATCAATAGTTTATATTTTTACTTTATAGATAAAGAAACATCATCTATAATAATTGATTGCTTACCAATTGCTGTTACACTCAATTCCACGATTATAGAAGTGGTTCCAACCGGTGCTTGTGTAGTTATTAATTTGTAATATCCAAAATTACTAGATGATCCTACAATATCTTTTTTTCTTATATTTATTGTTCCACCAACACTACTACCTAAATTAGTAACAAAAGTAACCGTAGCAGTTAAACCTGTATTATCTCCATTGGAATTCAAAAAAAATGATAATTCGTAATAACACATCTCTTTTATTCCTGTAACTATTTGACTTATTTTTGACTCATCTTCGACACTAATAGATTTATTACCCGAATGAACTCTTCCACTATCATTTTCTGAGGAAATTCCACTAGGATTAGTTAAAGTCCAATGAAGAGGCTTCTCTTCAATTATTTCTTCAAATCCGCCATTTTTTATTAATTCTCCATTTGATTTACATTTACAACTACAATCTCCTTTAGGACCAGTAGGACCAGTTGGGCCTGTTAACCCAATTGACCCAGTTGGGCCTGTTGGACCTGTAGGACCAATAGGACCTGTTTGCCCGTCTTTTCCATCATAACCTTTAGGAATTACAAAATCCAATACATGATTAGGACTTCCGGTAACATCAGTTACTTCAGCAGACGTTCCTGCATCTCCTGTTGTTGTATTTCTAATTGTTATAGTATCTGCGCTTCCATTTGCGCCTGTTGACCCAGTTGGACCGGTTGGACCTGTGGGCCCAGTAGGCCCCGCAGGTCCATAACAGCACACATATTTTAAATTACATTTATATCTTGAGTTTTTAATATTGCATCTTTAGAAAAATTGATTTTCTTAGCATTACAACATCGCATACATATTCCTCCTTAATACATTATATGAAAAAATATATATTCACTTAATTTAAACACATACAAAAATAGCTAAACTTAATTTTTGTTTTTTTTAATTTATCATAAAAAACTCACATCACTATGATGCGAGTTGTAAACAAGTGGCGTCCTTGAGGGGATTTGAACCTCCGACCTATCCCTTAGGAGGGGATTGCTCTATCCAGCTGAGCTACAAGGACATTAATCTAAGAAGTTAAACATAAATATAATTAAGAGTGACATTGAAAATGAAAATTCATATCTAATGCATTCGTATACACTAACGATTTTGTCACTTATACTAACTACAACTGTTTCTTTATATTTAGGTAACGACAAAGTAAGTGGATACATATGTTTCTTAATTATATCTTCTTCTTTTACGTTGATATTAAAATATTTTCTAGAATTATCAAGTGCTACATAAGGATGACTTTTCAAATAATGACGATAATCATTTTTATCCACTTCCTCTTCTGTGAAAAAGTCATGTAAAAATGCTCCTCTTGTTGTACTTACATAATCTAAATGAAGAAAAGAAGAAATATAAAAACTAAGTAAAGCTACTCTTTTCATATGATCTTTTCTACTTGTACCATGATGAAAAATACCTTTCATAGTTCTATACTCTTCAATATTATCAAATTCTTTTTTTATTCTTTTATATTCATTATATGACTTCATTACTTCTCCACGAACTTTATAATTATAACACTTTTTATTAAAAAAGTCGAATTATATCCACCTTGGAATATATAAGTTTCTTGTATATCCATCTATATATTTTTCATAAACTTTATTTAGTTCTTTTGCTATATATTTAATTACATCATTTACTTCTTTTTTTATTTTAATACCAATAATTAAAGTACTTAGTTCTTTTCTAAAATATACATCACTAAAATATCGTTCAATAGTTTTATTAAACTTAGTCAGTAACTTAATGTCATCTTTTGAATCTATATTTGTTTTCTCTACTAATTCTTCAAATATTTGAATTAGTTTTCCGGTGATCGCATCGTTCTCAGCAAATTCTTCTTCTATTATTTTATAATAATTAGGAACATACTTTAAAACTTTCAAATTGTTTTCATAATTTTCCATAAAACCCTCTAAAATAACTTTAATATATCATTTAATGTAATATATATCATTAATAAAAGTAATAATGCTACTCCTATTTTATTTAATACTATTTCTATCTTTGGACTTAATTTTTTACCTTTTATTTTTTCTATTAATAATAATAATATCCTTCCACCGTCAAATATTGGTATTGGAAATAAATTAATCACTCCAACATTTACACTTAAATAAGCAGTTAAGAATATAAGTGTTTCCATTCCACTTGCCTTTACCTGATCAATTATGGTAAATACACCTATTGGACCACTCAAATTACTCATACTGACACCACCAGTAAACAATTTACCAATTATTACAAATAATGATACAAATAACGTACCAAACTCAACAAGTGCATAACTAAGAGCCTTGAAAAATCCATATTCTTTTTCTTCTGCTGCCGCAGTTATTCCAAACACTTTGGAAGTTTCACCATCTACTACTACTTCTTTTGGAACAATTTCATAACTATTTGTAATACCATTACCGCTAGTTATTAAAAATGTATATTTATCATTTTCTACTTTAGTATTAAGTTCAAGTAAAATATCGTCCCAAGAATTAACTTCCACTCCATTAATACTTATAATATTAGATCCAACTTCTATCCCTGCTTCATCAAAAGCACTTTCTTCTAAAACATTTCCTATTGTTGTATTAGGAATAGGCACTCCATAACAAAGACCATTTATAAATAGAAGTAATATTGTAAATATAAAATTAAATATAATTCCCATAATAAGTACTAAGAATCTTTGTAAAAAGCTTTTGTTTTCTAAGACTTCTTCTTTTTTTATCTTTGTATTTTCTTCTTCAACGGATGCCATGGCAACAAATCCACCGAGTGGCAAAGCTCTAATTGAATATGTTGTGTTATCATTTTTAAATTTAAATTTAAAAATTCGTGGACCCATACCAATCGCAAATTCATCAATATGTACACCTGCTTTTTTAGCAGAAATAAAATGTCCAAATTCATGTACAAATACAATTATTCCTAACATTAAAATTAATATAAGTAGTGTTAATAAAAAATTCATATATTCTCCTTCTAAAGCAACTCTGCTATAAAACTAAATGCCAATATAACAAATATTATACTATCTAATCTATCTAATATACCGCCATGTCCTGGTATTAAATTAGAAAAGTCTTTTATATTATAGGTTCTTTTGATTGATGAAAATACTAAATCACCAATTTGTCCTATTATAGTAAGAAATAAAATTATAATAATTAGTATTATTATACTACCCGTATAATTAAAGAAAGTAATATAGAAGAGACTACTAACTATTGTTCCCATCACACTTCCACCAATAAATCCTTCTACTGATTTATTTGGAGAAATGCTTTCACATAGTTTGTGTTTTCCTATTAAACTACCAGTCAAATAAGCAAAAGTATCAGTAATCGTAGTAATAAGTAATAAGAAGATAAGATAATTAAGATTAAACATTCTAATAGTAATTATATAATTAAATGCTACTCCTAAAAAGAATATACTTCCCATTAGAAACAATGCATCATTAATATTATATTTATTATTATCATGATATATAACTAATGGACATAAAAGTAAAAATATAATTGCTGTTACTACTTTATAATCAATATAAAATATCATTTCACTACCTTCAACATGAGATAGTATTAAAAAAATAAGCGATCCATAACTACACATTTTGACAAACCATGGGAGTTTACTTTTTTTGTCTTTTAAATCAATCATTTCTTTTAACCCCAATATTCCTATCAAACCTATTCCAATATAAAAGGGAATACCTCCGATAAGTAATAATGGTATTATTATTGCAAGTATCACTATGGCACTAATTATTCTTGTTTTCATATATTACCTCTTTTTAAATTTTATCATTTATATTTTTATTTTTCAATTATTTATTCTATATTTATTATTTTATTACATATAATTTGATAATCATCATATCTTTTTTCTACTTTTCCATTTACTTTAATTAACTCACCTTTTTTTATATTATAATAATTTTTAAAAATCTTTGGAAATAATATTAATGTAATTCTTCCGGTTTCATCGCTTGTATCAACAAAAGCCATATCTTCATTATTTTTAGTTTTTATAACTTTTATATTATCAACAAGCAATATCATTTCTATTACCTTATCAAAATAAGATTTTATATCTTTAACCTTTATAACTGTTTGATATTTACTACACGGGTGATTTGACAAATAAAATCCCAATAAATTATATTCCTTTTCCATAAGTTCAATATCAGTGTAATCCTCGTTTTCTTCTATAACAGGTTCCAAAATCAAGTCACTCTCAACTTCTCTTTTTATTAATGCATACTCTATTATTTTATCAAGTGCATTTATATATGCTTTCTTATTAATTTCAAAGGAGTCAAAAGCACCTAATTCTATTAAATTAATTATTACCCTTTTTGTAACAGAACCTTGGTAGCATCTAATCATAAAATTATAAAAGCTTGTAAATATTCCTTTTTCTCTTTCATTTAAAATTTCTTTCGATGATACTAAACCAATATTTTTTACTATTCCAAAAGGAAATATAATTTTTCCATTTTTAAACTCATATTTTTCTTTACTTAAATTTATATCAAGTCTTCCGAAATGCGAATTAAGTAATTTGGCTTCATCAATATATTCTTTAGTTTTACTTTCCCTACCTATTACACTATTAAGCAAACTAATCATAAAATATTCGGTGTAATGTGATTTTAAATACGCCAAATAAAAAGCTACCATAGAATATCCTACTGAATGTGATTTATTAAATCCATAATTGGAAAATTTATATATTTGATCAAATAACACTACAAGAGAATTCTTACTATATCCTCGATTTATACCGCTATTTACAAATACTTCTTTTTCTTTTTTTATAATATTTTCTTTCTTTTTACTCATTGCTCTTCTTATAACATCAGCCTGAGCATAAGTATAACCACCTATAACGGTCAATATTTGCATTATTTGTTCTTGAAATACCATTATACCATAAGTACTTTTTAATATTGGTTCTAAGCTTGGAATTAAGTATTCCACTTTTTCTTTTCCGTTTTTTCTATTAATAAAGTGAGGTATCATTTCTCTAGGACCTGGTCTATATAAAGCAATGGCATTTACAATATCATTGAAATCATTTATTTTGTATTCTCTTAAGAAAGATTTCATACCTTCACTCTCAAATTGAAATATTCCAACCGTGTTAACTTTGTTAAATATTTCCAAAGTTTTTTTATCTTCGAATGATATTTCACTAAGATTTATACTTGTATTCTTTTCATCTTTTATTAAAGTAAGTATTTCATTTAACAATGATAAGTTTTTAAGTCCAAGGAAATCCATTTTTAACAAGCCAAATTGTTCCATATAGTCCATCGTATAAGCAGTCGTAATGACATTGGAACTTTTATATAATGGTATTTTTTTGCATAATTGATCTTTACTCATCACTATTCCAGCTGCGTGTAAACTAGTATGGCGTTTAAGGCCTTCCAACTTAGTACATATCTTAATTAAAGTAGAATATTCAGAATCTCTTTTAATAAAATTAACAAATTCGACATTATTTTTTAAGTTGTTAAATGTATCCTTATCCTTAACAAATTTAATAATTCTATCCACTTCATTAGTAGGTATTTCTAATATTTTTGAAACATCTCTTATTATTTGCTTTGGAAGAAGAGTTCCAAATGTAATTATATTGGCAACATGCTCAAATCCATATTTGTTTTTTACATAATTAATTATTTCATCTCTTCGAGTATCATCTATATCAACATCTATATCGGGCATACTAATTCTATCGGGATTTAAAAATCTTTCGAAAATCAAATCATATTTAAGCGGGTCAACCTCAGTTATCCCCAAACTATAACAAACTAAACTTCCTGCGGCACTACCTCTACCAGGGCCAATTAATATTTTGTTTTTTTTAGCATACAATATAAAGTCATACACTATTAAAAAATAATCAATATATCCCATTTTACTAATTATGTTTATTTCATAAGTAAGTCTATTTACATAGTTCACACTAACTTTACCATTTAATCTTTTGGTTAGTCCTTTTCTACATAAACTTTTTAATAAAAATAATGAATTGTCTGTATAATTAGGTAAGTCAAAAGAATAAATCGGTAGCTCTATATCTATCAAGTTCGAAAAAGATAATGTGTTAGCTATTTCATCTACATCGATAAAATAATTGTTATCAAACTTATAATCAATATTATCACTTATTACTTTTCCATCACGAATCATGTATAAAAATTTTAAATACTCAGCATCACTATTATTAAACATTTTTATTTCCGTCATAAAAACTATATTTTCAGTTACAGTTAAAGCGTTATTTTTTTCAATTTCATTTTGATATTTTATAAATACCAGATCAAATATCATATTAAGCGTAGAATAATCATTTAAATCACAAACACAAATCAAATTGGTAGTATCTTTAAAAAAATCTAATTTTATATTATTTATATTTTTAGAACTAACTATTTCACATAAATTAACATATCCCTTATAATTTTTAGCATATATTAAAAAATTAATATTTTCAACTTCTATGTTTATACCAATAATAGGCTTTATATTTGATTCTTTACATCTATTATAGAATTCAGCACAAGAAAACATATTCGAGTCTGTTATTCCAAGAGCATTAATGTTATTCTTTTTAGCATAATAAACTAAATCATCTATCTTTATTAAACTAGATAACAATTCATAATTAGTTTTAATATTTAATGGTATGTAACTCATAAACACTCCATATTTACTTAATTATATCATATATTTTATTGACATGGCATCAAATTTGTGATATCTTATTTAAGAACAAAACGAGGAGGAATAAAGATGGCAAAAAAAATATCAATTAAAAAAAATATGAGTGGAAATAATAGACCAAACTCATTAAAAGCTACTAAGAAAACTCAAAAAGTTAATTTACAAACTACAATAATCAATGGTAAAAAAGTAAGACTTTCTACTAGCGAAATTAGAAATAATAAAAAAAATGCTTAAGCGACTATTTTGAGAAAAAATCAAATAATTAAAACCTTAATTCTTATTGAATTAAGGTTTTTAGTTTTATAAACCATTGCTTTTATTTGAGTGTTTTTTAATTATCTCCAACTAATATCCATGCGTTAGGAATTAATCTACTAACATTTACACTGCTTGCATTCATTGGCTTATTCGCAAATTCATTATTAATTACAAGGCCAGTTGATGTACCACCATCCAAATTAGAAGCATTATAAGCACCATATCTTTGTAATATTTTTATTACATCTGACATTGTAGCACCTGGGACTCCAGCTAAATAATCGCGGCCATCCATACATAAAAATAATACTATGCCATCTTTTCTTTGCGCTATCGAGGTTCTAGGAGCTGTTCCTCCACCGGTGCTATTTTTAATTGTAGATGCTTTACCATTAACTATTAAAAATGGTCCAAATTCTACAGCGTCTCTTATACCAGCACTTATTGCTTCCTTAGCCGACATTCGAGAAAGAACAAGTACATCATCATTTGTAAATCCAATAACTCCACCGCCCCATTTTGATGATCGTTTGCTATTTGAAATAAGTTTCCCATTTTTTATCACGATACCACGAGGTCTTCCCCCACATCCTTTTCCGTTTGGATCATAAAATCCGCTTGCGTTTATTGCCACTAACGCTTTATTGTCCTTAGAAATATCAGTTAACATTTGTCCGTATGCTCCCATATGTTTTGCGGTTGCTAACTTGACTTTTGATGGATCATAAATTGCAACTAAATATCCCCTAAGTTTATTTTCTCTTATAGGAATCAATTTATATAAATCATTATCATTATCCTTAGTAAGCAAGTCCTTTTCATATTTATCTTTATAAACAATATTAGTATAATCATAACTTACACGTTCTACCAATAAAGAATTTGTATCTTGCTCAGGCTCTATTAACTTATTTTCTTCTAGCGAAAGATTAATCCATTCATCACTATAAAAAATAGTTGCTAAATATTGGTGACTCATTGTCTCCATGGCACTGGTAATTAGCCAATTTCTAAAATTTTTATATGGGCCATAAAGTAAAAACAAAACAGTACTCGACCCAATTATAGCTATAAATACTACTATCCATAGAAATATCACTATTTTGTTGCGATCTTTTTTATTCTTCACTATTATCACCTGATTTTCCTGTGAATTGATCATCATTATTTAAATCCACATATTCATAATTTAAATCAACTAAGTTTAAACTCACTTTTTTCATATATTCATTATGTTTGTTAACAAATTCATTATAAATGATAATATCAGATACATAACTATTAATCGTAAATTCCATATTCGCAGTATACTTTCTACATTGAGTATTGGCTTCTTCATTAGCATAAGTTTTAACACATAAATTTTTAAGCAATAAAGATACTTCATCGACTAAGCTAATATCATTGTTATAGTTGTTAATAAAAGAATTTATATAAGTTACTTTATCATCGCTAAGAGCAAGATAAAAATCTTCACTTTTAATCTTATAAAATGTATCTCGATCATAGAAAAAATTATCAACAGCGCTAGAAAACTCACCATAATATTCATTTATTTTAGATATATCATATTGAGAATCTACTTTTTGATAATTCATATATACAATAAACGCAACATCAAATACTACAATTATACTTAATACAATTACTGGAATAATCCAATTGTTTTTTAATTTTAAAATGTTCTTCATACTACTCACCTATAATAGAATATCATTGTTTAAATCTTTACTCAACACTTAAATATAAAATTTCAAATAAATTATCGCATTTAATTTAATTCATCTTTTATAAGTTCTATTGTATCAAAATATTTTGCTATTTCTCCGTTCTTAATTTTAATCAAAGTAGGAGTTTTAATCTTTAATTCGCTTGCTTTTTTAGCTTTTTTATTAGAGTTCTCACTCAAATAAGATTCATTTATTTTTAGAGACATATCAACTTTATAAACTCTTTTATCAGTATTAGTAATCAAATATTCCAAATAAACATCTTCATAATCATTTGAAAAATTCCCAAATGCTACATAATAAGAACTCTCAGGTCTATTAAATACACTTCCTATTAATATATTAGTATCACTTATTTCTACTTCAGTAGTTGAAGGCTCAGTATAACCTTTTTCAAATACCCCAACATTACTTAAAATCACAATCAAACCATATATTGCTCCAAAACAAATTGCAATTATAATAGCTGTTTTAATAAAACTCTTTATTTCATTTTCACTTTCTACTACTTTCTTTTCAAATTTTTTATTTATTTTTATATTCTTCTTAGACATACTTCCTCCATACTCAAAATTATATCACACAGTATTTAATAGTTCAAATGATTATATGACTTTATAAGATTTTGTCTTATAACAAAACAAAAGCGAATCGCTTTTTAGTGTTCGCCTTCATATTTTAATTATACAAAAATTTAATTTTTATTTATTTTGTAATAGCAACTGGTGAAGTAGATGCAGCAATTTGAAGAAGTTCTTGATCAGATAAATTTTGACCTATTATATAGTATTCCATACCATCATCACTCCAATTAAATGATGTATCTGTAAGTGCCCCTAATAAATTCTCATAAAGTACAAGTTCGCCAGTTGAAGAAGTAACTTCAAGTTCATTAGATACTGTTGCAGCCTCTTCTACTAATATAAATGGTTTTTCTCCAGTAAATGTAAGTATTACTCTTTGTGCTTCTTCTTTTCCAACTAATTCTTCGCTTTGGAATTTAGTTCCGCTAGGCAAATACATTGGATATATAACTGTTTCGATAGAACTAGTTGTTTCCGTTTCTTGTACTTCTTTTACATTATTTGAAAGTGCAAAATACTCACTATCATGTTTTGTTTTATAATCAATTGATGTAACTACTACAGTAATTTGATTAATATTATTTTCATTCATTACCTCTACTTTTTCAAGTTCCATTTTATTAGACAAAGTTATTTTTTGACTAACTAAATTACTATTATTTGGATAATTTACTTTACTAGTAAATATATATTTTCCATCTACTGTTTCAAATCCTCTATTACTATCATTTTCAGTATCTGCGAGTAAAGAACTTAAAATGTATGCTTGAGAACTATTATTAGGCCAATCACTTTGAAATTTAAAACTTTTATTTAAAGCCGGCGTTATTACATATACTCCTTCTTCATTTTTTAGTATTATTTGTTCATGATCATTATCTTTATTGATCAAATTCACTTTATAATAATCACCCTGTTTATAAGCAACCTCTAAATCATACATGTATGTTTTCTCATTACTTATTATTTCCATAGTGCCAGTCAAAGTATAATTACTAGTTGATTCCACTTTGTTTTTAAACTCCTTTAAAGTATCATCAGAAGTATGTTTCCCACAACCAGTAAGTATAAAAAGAAATGAAAGAATTAGTAGTACCAAATATTTTTTCATATTTCCCCCTTTTTTATATTTTCATTTAATTATATTTTTTTAATTATTTTATATGATTAAAAATTTCATACTTAATATATGAATTTTATTTTTATTAACTGACATTTTAACAAAATGATTACATTAAAATGTACTTCACTTTATATTTTCCGTTATTTTGATATAATTTATAAGACACATAGTTTACCTCAAGTGTGCTTTCTAATTATAATGTATCATAGATAATTTCTATGCGACTTATTTTTCTCTATTTATACATCTGCTTGTTCTATTTACATATGTTGAAAGTTATATTTAGGAATAATACGAATAAATATTAATAAATAAGTACAAAATATAATATAAGGAGGAAATTATGAATGCTCTTCAAAAAATAGCCTTAGCATTTACTATAATTGGTGCTTTAAACTGGGGTATGATTGGATTATTCGATTTTAATCTAGTCACCGCAATATTCGGAGTAGATGGACTATTTACTAAACTCATATACGTTTTTGTAGGACTTGCTGGCCTTGTAAATATAGGATTACTAGTAACTCCTATCAAAATGAAAGGCGAATAAAAACCATAAACTTAAAAGCTTATGGTTTTTTCATGAATTCTTTTTTCATCTTCGGGTTTATAAAATTCTGGTATTCTATATTTATTAAGGGTATATTTAGGAACACAGCCTATTTCTCTTTTTATAATATCTAAATCCTCTATGGTTAATGTTGGTGCAACCGTTGTTCTAACTTCAAAATCAACTTTATATTTTCTTAATATATCAATTGTTTTTAAAACATTATCAGCACTTACACCACAAATATCAACATATTTATCCTTAGGTGCTTTATAATCAATTGCAAAATAATTTACTACTTTTAATTTAATTATTTCTTCTATTAATTTTGGATTTGAACCATTACTATCTAGTTTTACATAAAATCCCATATCTTTTACTTTTTTTATAAAAGTAATTAATCCATTTTGAAGAGTTGGTTCTCCACCAGTTATTACTACTGCTTCAATTAAATCAATCTTCTTTTTTAAAAGATCTAATACTTCGGATTCGGAATATTTACTAACATTTTCTTTTATAATATCCCTATTATGGCAATAAAAACAATCATAATTACACAAGGAAGTAAATATTACAAATGAAAGTTTATGAGGATAATCGACAAATGAATTTTTTACAATTCCTGCGATATTCATTTTTTAATAACGTATTTTTTACGTTCCTTATACTCTGCTTTCTTACCAGTATTATAATTTTGAACTGGTCTTAAATATCCTACAACTCTGCTCCACACCTCTGTATCTTTTCCACAAGTTGGACAATGATATTCTTCTCCAGAAATATAACCATGATCATTACATATAGAAAATGTTGGAGTAAGTGATATGTATGGTAATTTATAATTTGTAAATATTTTTTTAATCAATTTTTTAGCTATTTCTATATCTTTTACTTGTTCCCCTAAATAGAAATGAAGTACAGTTCCACCAGTATATAGCGATTGAAGTTCATCTTGTAAATCAAGAGTTTCAAATATATCATCAGTATATCCCACAGGTAACTGAGATGAATTAGTATAATAAGGCACGTCATCACCAGCAGTTATAATATCTGGGTATCTGTCTTTATCTTTTTTAGCAAGTCTATAACTAGTTCCTTCAGCGGGTGTGGCTTCCAAATTATAAACATGTCCTGTTTCTTCTTGAATCTCTTGAATTTTTTCTCTCATATATGCAAGAGTATCAATTGCAAACTTTTGTCCTTTTTTAGTTGTAATATCACATCCATATAAATTCAAGCTGGCTTCATTCATACCAATAAGACCAATTGTATTAAAATGATTGTACCAGTATTCTCCAGTTCTGGCTTTCACATCTTTCAAATAATTTGCAGAATATGGATATAATCCTCTTTCAGTCTGATCTTCTATTACTTTTCTTTTTATTTCAAGAGAAGTTTTGGCAAGTTGCATTGATTCCCATAAATTCAACTTAAATTCTGATAATGTTTTAGACAAATAAGCTATTCTTGGTAAATTAATAGTTACAACTCCAATGGATCCAGTAAGCGGATTACTTCCAAACAATCCACCACCTCTTTTTCTAAGTTCAGCTGTGTTTAATCTTAATCTGCAACACATAGAAAGTGCATCTTCTGGTGACAAGTCACTATTTATATAATTTGAGAAATATGGAATACCATATTTACAAGTTATTTCCATAAACTTATCAGTTACTTTACTATTCCATTCGAAATCTTTTGTTACATTTATAGTAGGAATTGGAAATGTAAATACACGTCCTTTAGCATCTCCCTCTTCCATTACCTCACAAAATGCTAAATTAATCATATCCATTTCTTCTTGGAAATCACCATATTTATCATTTTTGATTTCTCCACCAATTATTATGCATTCATTCTTCAAAGTTTTTGGCGCTTTTATATCAAATGTAAGATTTGAAAATGGGCACTGGAATCCCACTCTTGTTGGAACATTCAAATTAAATATAAATTCTTGCATAGCTTGTTTTACTTGTTTGTACGTCATTTTATCATATCTTACAAATGGAGCACAATAAGTATCAAATGAACTCCATGCTTGAGCACCAGCAGTCTCTCCTTGTGTTGTGAACGTAGAATTAACAATTTGACCTAAAAAAGCTCTTAGATGTTTTGGCGCTTTACTTTCCACTTTACCTGGAACACCACCAAAACCATTCATTAATATTTGTCTTAAATCCCATCCAGCACAATAAGGTCCAAAGAATCCCAAATCATGAAGATGTAGTGCTCCCGATTCGTGAGCATTTCTTATCTTTGCAGTGTAAATTTCATGTAACCAATAATTCTTTGTAAAAACTTCTCTTACATAATTATTAAGTCCATTGATTGATTTTCCAGTATTAGCATTTTCATTTACTTTCCAATCTATATCTTTTAAATAATTTGAAAACATATCAATAGTTGCACCCACTAATGCATTGTTTTCTCTTGCTGCTCTTCTTTTTTCTCTATATAAAATATAAGCTTTAGCAGTTTGAGCATGTCCTCTTTCAATGAGAATTTTTTCTACTATATCTTGGATTGACTCTACATCAGCAGTTCCACCCGGAAATTTTTTTTCTGCAACTTTTATAACTTCTTCAGTTATATCTTTTGTTTTTTCAAAATCATCCCCGCCAACTTCTTTAACTGCTTTGAAAATAGCAAGTTGAATTTTTTCTTTTCTAAAAGGGACCGTGCTTCCGTCTCTTTTAACAATTTTCTTTAACATCTTTCCTCCTTTATTTTGATATTAAATTAAGTATAAATGGTTTGAAATAAATAATCAATATACAATTGATTGAAAATTTAAAAAAATATTGCACATGAGATTTACGCCCATAAAAAAGGCAACTTACTCAAAAAGCAAATTGTCAATTTCATGTAAACTATTGTTTGGCAATTGTGATTTTTACTTGAGAAGTTTTAGAAGTATATGTAAGTTTAGAGTCCGCACCAGTTACTTTAACAGGAACGGTCCAATCACCATCATCTAAATCTGTTAAATCAACGGCAGCTGTAATATCAGCACTCGTTAATTTTTCTATTAGTGAAGACGTACCCTTTACCACAACTGTAACTTTAGTATCACTTTCACTAACTCCAAATGCTTTATATCCATTTTTTAAATTTTCAAGCTGTATGGCAATATTTTCAAATTCTTTAGAAGTTTCCTTCTCCATGGTTAATTTTATAGTTAATTTACTTACACTCATTGATCTGACGCCTGTAGGTTTTGTAATAGTTGTTTGATATGTTTTATCTTCTTTTAAACCATTAACATCAATTTCAACTTCTAATACACTTATTTCATCAAGAACACTTTGATCACCATATAAAGTTGCTTTATTTGAACTTGATACGATTGAGGCTATTGCAGATCCAGAAGCCACTTCTCCGATAGGTACTATTTTTATCGGAACTTCTTTGCTTGGAGAGCTTACCACAACCGTTGCTGTAATAGTTGAAGGTATAATTTCTACATCACTTATTTCCGTGCCTTTTTCATCATACGCTACTAATTGAACATTTTCTAATGTATAAGTTCCAGAAGAATTTGCTTTCAATGCGTTAGCATCTATTATTGCTTTTACACTTGCCACTGTTTCTAATTTTTCACTATAACTTTTAATTATTACTTCATCTTTACTTAATTTTACGGAACTTATTACAAGCGTTTCATCCAGCTTATCAGTATTTAATATATCAATAGTTAATGTTCTAACTTCACTAACTTTTGGATATAACACAATTGTCACCTTTGACGGATCTATCTTATAATCCAAAGTATTAATTGGATTATTATATTTTAAGCTTATATTTTCATAAGTTCCAGAAGAATAATCACTTAAATCTAAAGTTACTTTATGGTCTCCTAATTGTTCTGCTAAATAAAGATCACTTTTTCTTCCCATAAGTATTACGTCAACAGTTTCAGGAATACCTTCTGCCACAAAAGTTTCATCATTATATTCTGCTTCTACTTTTACATTTGATATTATTTTAACTTCAGTTTCACTTAAATCCACTACTTTTTGATCAATGACTATAAACGTAACAAAAGCACACAAAAGCGAAACATAAATAAGAACGTTCGGTTTATTTAAAAATCTTTCAAACTTACCCGGATTAGATTGTGCTTTATCAATAATAAAATATATAAGTTTGCTAATTGGAGTAATTAATATAACATCTATAACTTTATAAATACCAGCGCCAATTTTAGCAAAAAAGCGACCAATACTATTTAATATCTTCTTCACTATTTCCCTCGCTTCCTTCTGCATCTATATCTGCCTCATAGAAAGTTTCTTTTTTAGGTTGCAATTCTTCTAATAGCAACATTTTTGCATCATCCACAGATAAATTATAATTAAGTTCGCTCTTTATTGCCATACTAATTCTGCCAGTTTCCTCTGATACCACAATAGCAATTGCATCAGTAACTTCTGCAATTCCAAGTGCTGCTCTATGACGAGTTCCTAATCTCTTTGAGATAGAAGGATTCATGCTTGTTGGAAATACTGCTCCAGCACATGTGATTTTATCTCCTTGAATAATTACTCCACCATCATGAAGTGGATTATTTGGGAAAAATATTGATATTAATAATTCGCTACTAATATCAGCATATATTTTATTAGCTGGTTCAATATATTGAGCAAGCGAATAATCTCTTTCCACTACAATTAAAGCTCCAATTCTATTTTTCTTTAAATAATCCACTGCCTGCATTATTTCATATACCATTTTTTCTCTTTCATCAACAGTTAATACTTTATGGCGGCCTAAAAGTTTACTTCTTCCAATACTCTCCAGTACCGTTCTAATTTCAGGCTGAAATATAATTATTAACGCAAGGGCTCCCCAATCAACTACATATTCAAGCATTAATCCTACAGTAGTTAAATCAAGTAAATCGCTTAATATTTTAATTAAAATTAATATTATTACTCCCTTAAATATTAATATTAATTTAACATTATTTTTTAAATATTTGAGTATAAAATAAAACATCATCCACACTAAAGTAATATCAATAACTTTAGACAATATATTAAATATCATTGTATAATTCATGCTTTTTACTCCTTTTCTTTTATAGTAATATTATATAATAAAAAAGATATATTATCTATATCTTTTTAAAAATCTTATGTAAACTAATTAAAGTTATTGTTATCAGTTGGTTCTATTGTCTCAATAGGTTTTTGAGTTTCTACTGGTGCTTCTGGTGTTGATATAATAGGTTCGTCATTTATAGCATTAGTAGCATCAAAGGTAACCTCTGGCTCTGGCGGCATTGGAGAAGCGGGCGCTTCCGAAAACAAATCGATTGACTCAAAAGAAGTTTCGTTTGTATTTAGTTGACTTTCTTGAGGCATTTCTTCAATTACTTCATTAGAAACTGCCTTAAAATCATTTTGAGGTTGTTCAACTATTGTCTCAGGCGCAGGTGTTTCAAAAAAACTTTCTTCTGCAGAAGATTCTCCACCGTAACTTTCACCCTGAGTTTTTTTCTTTTTAGAATCAACAATAAATCCTATTAATGTAAGCAATAATATAGCGGCTCCTACTAAAAACCATATATAATTATCTGCTAAAAATGTTAAGAATTTTTCCATCTTTTCCTCCTTATTATGAATTAATTGTATCATCAATCGAAATTGATTTCAACATTTATGTTTCAATTATATGTTTTTATTTTTCTTTTTATACTGTTTTATGATTCTTTATTTGCTTCAATAGTCAATTTTTTATCAGCTGGTTGAATTTGAATCCAAGTAACACCATCATTAACATCTATTTCTTTGCCATCTAAATATTTATATACGGTTTGGGAATCCCTACTTTCTTTTTCCCATTTAATCGGAACTGCATATCCATCACTTATATAGTATCCATCTCCAGTACCTATATTTTTCAAATCCTGCCTTCCATAACTATCAAAGGAAGCATTTTTAATTTTATAAGTAATTATATTACGAGTTGTATATTGTTTCCCAGTAATCGCATCAACATGTTTCTTTCCACTCATACTCCTATAATATAAATTCGTTTCTTCATCATATTCATAAGTAGTATAAGTATATCCAGAATAAACTATTTTTACCTTATCAGCTTTTATTGATTCTTCTCTTTTAGAAAGTTTAACTTTATATACACTATAATTAAGAAGCATTCTTTCGTCGCTGGTCATTCTATACTTTTTTTGAGCAGCGACTTTTTTAATTTTAGCCATACTTGTAAAAGCAGTATGTTCATATGCTTTTTTAATCGTCCTATCTCTCCAAAATCCTCTGGAATCAAACATTCCGTTTATATTATTAATACCCAATGTTTTTATATCACTAAGTGCTTTTTTACTATGTCCAAAATGAACAAATATCGCATCATTTTCAAGTACATAATCTAAAAAATAATGTCTTGCACTTCTTACGGATCCAATTTTAGTAGTATCCTTATCTTTAAACAAAGACATAATTCTGGTAATTCCGCCCTCCGCGATAAACTCATAATTTAAAAATGCATCTTGCAACCCAGCATGTGGCCATGCAACATGATTGTTATTTATTATTACCGCAATTACGCGTGAATTTGACTTTTCGTCCACTATTTTTAATTTTGGCTTTTCAAAAATATTTTTAACTTTTTCACTTACGCTAAAATAAGATTTTATTGTATCAAGTTTACCAAAATAATTTAAAACTAAAAGAGATATACTTAATAATACTATTACTATCAAAAAATCTCTGAATCCAGTTTTCTTCTGTTTTCTTTCTATTTTTTTCATATAAAGCTCCTGCTATCATTATAGAATAAATCTTCTATTTTAACAAGAAAAACTGACAAAAGTCAGTTTTAAATACTCTAGAGATTAAATGTATAAAAGGATTAAATTATATGATTTATATTTATTTTATTTTAAATATATTCGCAATACTTTCAAAAGTATTTGCTACATTACTTTTAATTTGACCAAATATGCCCTGATTATATTTGCTTTTTTTCATGTTACTCCTTACTTTAATTAAGTATAGGTAAATAATTATTACCTATTATATATTATTAATATAATTCTTTTTTGAAAAAGACAAACACATATAAAATCATAATATTATAAAAAATATGCGTTTTTATTGAATAAAAAGCCGATTTTTGCTATAATATCATACATGGGGCTGTATTAGTTTCGACAGAACTATCAAGTAATTAAATGCAAGTAGTAGGCATACTATAAATGCGATCGAAAAATAATCGGAAAAAAATATAATTTTGCACCTGCTTTTGCTTAATTTAAGTTAGAAGTGAGTGGCTCTTCTCTTTCTTCGTTCACGAGAAAGAATCAAGGGCTCATAAAAGTGAACTATATTATTTATTTGTTTAGGATAAATAATGAATTCAACTAAACTCAGATAAGTTAAGGAAGTTAGACTCCATATAACTTATTGAAATAATAAACTAACTAAACTTGTACACATTTTTTTATAAGAAGTTTTGGACAGGAGTTCAATTCTCCTCAGCTCCACCAAATTGTTTGTAATATTGTGAGGTATATCGATGACAAAAGATTCTGTATTTTTAAATTCAATTTCAAATTATGAAGTTAAAAATGAAAAAATCGATCTTATTCTCTTCAAAAAATTGTATTTTCATTTGTTTCCTGAGAATAATGATAAAAACATTACTAGAAATGATAACGGACTAACAAATAAATTATTATCAAAAATAAATAATTGTCCAAGTGAAAAGCAAGACCTTTCGCTTCGACTATTCTCACTTTTATGTACTTCTCAACCATTTTACGATGGAAATCATAGAACCACATTTTTACTTTATCTAATATATTGTAAAAACCATAATATTGACTTTGATTATATGAGTTTCTTAGAGAATCACTATTGTCGAGAACTATTTTCAATCATTTATATTGAAAGTGATGTAATAGCTGAAAAATCATTGTGCTTATTAAAACAATATACAAAATAATATGCTGAAATAGCTCAATTGGTAGAGCAACTGAATCGTAATCAGTAGGTTGCGGGTTCAATTCCTGCTTTCAGCACCAGATTGATAGGAAACTCGAATTTTTGATTTAGTTATTAATGTTCGAGTTTTAATATACTCAAAAATATGATAAACTATTTGTGTAATAAATCACATAGTTATTGATTCTACCAATCGTGTAGTGTGTTACACTTATGTTAGGAGGTGCAAAATGAATAAAATTGATACATTAAGGGATTTGATTATTTATCAGACTGAAACTAACAATATTAAAGTTGAGGTGCTATATGATGAAGAAGACTTTTGGCTTACTCAAAAAATAATGGCTGAACTTTTCAATGTAAAAGTAAATACTATTAATTATCATTTAAAAGAAATATTTGATAATGCAGAATTAAATATTGATTCAGTTATTCGAAAAATTCGAACAACTGCTAAAGACGGGAAAAATTATGAAATAAAGTTTTATAGTTTGGATGCAATAATTGCTGTTGGATATCGTGTTAATTCAAAAGAAG
>CAZGGW010000005.1:0-48833 GCA_964525365.1 uncultured Muribaculaceae bacterium
AAGCGAAAAACCAAAATAGTGGGAAAGTGGTCGCGATTTATCGCGAGAGATAGTTAGGTATTAACTCATATGAGTTTAATATAGGGATAAGCTAGTAAAAAAAAGTCTTCTTCGCCTTATAATTATAATAGTAGTAATGCGAATGCGTGGAATGTGAATTCTGGCGGGTACTTGAACAACAATAATGTTAACAACACCAATCGTGTGCGTGCGGTATTTTCCTCTATTTATTCAGGGTAGGTGAGTTCGTGTAAGTTTATGACTCTGTTATGGTAAAACTTATTTATGAGGAAACAAGTTTATTCCTTGGATTATCCTAAATTATTTTTTTGAATTTAAAGTGTTAGTAAATATTTGAATGCTCTTTAAATTCTTTTTGGAGTAATATGCAAGATTTTAAATTGTTAGATAAAATTAAATGGTTAAATGAGTATATAAATACTTATGTTTTTTCTTGTTTTAGTAAGAATAATTTGGGGTTAAAAATAAGAATTGAAGAACATTTATATATGATGATTGAAAATACTATGAAGGCTAATATTAATAAGGGAAATATTCGTAATAAGTATCAAAAAGAGTTACTCGTTAATATAAGTATGCTTGATTATTATATCGGAGTTCTTTATTCAAAAAAATTAATTAGAAAGAAAAGATTTTTATCTTGTATAAATGCTCTTGATTCTATTAGAAAGATGTGTTATGGATGGATAAATAATGAAAAGAGTTAATAATATATATTCTAATATTTATAGTTTTGATAATGCTTTAAGCGTTTATAAAAGTATAAAGTCTAATATGAGAAATAAGAAAGATTTGTTAATATTTAATGAAAATTTAAATCAAAATTTATATAATATTATTACATCTTTATATAATGAAAATTATAGTTTTAGTAATTATAAATTATTTTTAATAAGAGAACCTAAATATCGATTAATAATGAGTAGTAATGTAAGTGATAAAATAGTTAATCATTTAATAAGTAACTACATATTAATACCTGCTTTAGAAAAAAGTATGATAGATACTAATGTGGCTGCTAGGATTGGAAAGGGCAGCAATTACGCTTTCAATAGACTAATATGTTATATTAATAAGTTGCGTTTAAGTGGAAATAATATATATGTGTTAAAAATTGATATAAAGAAGTTTTTCTATAATATTGATCATAATATATTAATGAATCTATTAAGTAATAAGATAAAGGATAAGAAGGCAATTAATATAATTAAAAATGTGATTAATACTACTAATAATGACTATATTAATAAAGGTATTCAGAAAGCTGTATTAACCGAGATTAGAAGAGTAAAAAAATTAAAAATTAGTGAAAATGAAAAGAAAAAAAGAGTTAATGAACTTAATAACATTCCTTTATATGAATGTAACAAAGGATTAAGTATTGGCAATATGACTAGTCAAATTCTTTCTATTTTTTATTTAAATGATTTGGATCATTACATAAAAGAAAAACTTTTATGTAAGTATTACATCAGATATATGGATGATTTAATTATATTAAGTAATGAAAAGGATTTTTTAATAGAAGTTTTATCTTTTATTAAAAAAGAATTATATAAATATAAGTTAGTTGTTAATAATAAAACAAATATTTGTTGTTTAAAACACGGATTTAATTTTCTGGGATATAGATTTAAATATAATGATTTATTAAGTGTTTGTTGTAACAAAAAAACGTTGAGTGGTGTAAATAAAAAATTAAAATATCTATATAAATTTAATTATTACAAGTATATATTATCATTATCTAGTTATAAAGGCTATTTTAGTAGACAAAATAATTATTATTTTGATTGAAAAATGTTACTAAAAATTGTATTATATATTTAGAAAGTAGTTATATATGAAACATAAAATTGATATGTTTTTGATTAAAAAGAATTTTAAGAAATATTTTTCTACAAATATTTTGTTTTGTAGTTATGTTTTATGTTCTTTATTAATGGGAATTTTATTAAGGTTGGTTACTATTGGAAATATATTATCTTTTAAAGCTTTTATATGTGATTTAATGATTATTGTTTTATTTGGGGCTTTTGGATATTTTATTAAACCTAGAAATCAGTTTAAATACTTTTTTTCTTTGTGTGTATTTTTTTGTTTAATTTGTATATGTAATACTTTGTATTATGAGTTTTACAGATCGTTTTTGTCTTTTAATTTAATATCTACTGTGAGTATGCTTGGTGGTGTTAAATCTTCTGTATTTGATAAACTAAGGTTCATTCAATTTATCTATATTATATTTCCAATAATAATAATTTATATCAATTCTTTACTTAAAAAGAGAAAATATTATATTGAGGTTGAAAAGATTGAAAAGGGTAAAAAGATGTTTGTTAATAATTTAATTGCGTCTGGTATTCTTTTATTACTTGCTTTAGTGACTGTAAATGGTACTGAAGCTAGTAGGTTTATTAAACAATGGAATAGGGAATATATAGTTCAGAAATTTGGTATATATACTTATACAATAAATGATTTAATACAAAGTCTAACTCCTCAGATTAATTCGTGGTTTGGGTATGATAAAGCTTCGTTAATATTTAGAGAGTTTTATGAAGAAAATGATGTTAAAGAAGAAGAAAATGCTTATACTAATATTTATGAAGGAAAGAATATTTTATTTATTCATGGAGAAAGTATACAAAATTTTTTAATTGGACTTGAAATAAATGGAAAAGAAGTAACTCCTAATTTAAATGATTTTGTTGAATCTGGAATGTATTTTTCTTCGTTTTATCCACAAATTAGTATCGGAACTAGTTCGGATACTGAGTTTACATTATTGACTGGGTTAATGCCGTCTTCTACTGGGACGGTGTTTGTAAGTTATGCTGATAGAAAGTATGAAAGTTTATCTCTTTTACTTCAACAAAAAGGTTATTATACATTTAGTATGCATGGTAATGTAGCTGATTATTGGAATAGAAGTATTATGTATAATAATATAGGTTATATGAAGTATTATGCTAAAGATAGTTATATAATTGATGAAGAAATAGGACTTGGATTATCTGATAAGTCATTCTTTAGACAAATAATACCTATATTAAATAATATTAAATCTAATAATAGTCATTTTATGGGAACAATAATAAGTCTTACAAATCATTCTCCGTTTGATCAAGTTGATTTATATGATGAATTTGATCTTACTGAGACATATGAAATTGAAAGTGAAGAAATTGGAGAAACCGAAGTTGTAGTATCGGATTATTTGGAAGGAAGTGAGATGGGAAATTATCTTAAATCTGCTCACTACGCGGATGCAGCTTTTGGACAATTAATGAATGATTTAAAAGAAAATGGAATTCTTGAAAATACGGTGTTGGTATTTTATGGAGATCATGAAGCAAAACTAGGAAAAAACAACTTTAATCTTCTGTATAATTATGATCCTTTAACGGATAATATAAAAGATGAGGATGATCCAACATATATAAGTTTTGATAATTATGTATATGATTTATATAAAAATACTCCCTTGGTAATTTATAATAATGATAATCCTATTAAAGTTGAAATAACAGATGTAATGGGAATGTATGATGTGTTTCCTACTATTGCAAATATGTTTAACTTGGATTATAATTATGCATTGGGTAATGATATATTTAGTAATAGAGAAAAGATAGTAATCTTTCCTAATGGAAATTTCTTAACAAATTATGTATATTACAATAATTTGAAAGATGATTATATTACTTTGACCGGTAATCCAATAAGTGCTGATTATTTAGAGAAATATAAAAATTATACTGATGAACGTATAGATGTATCTAACGCTATTATACAGTATGATTTAATAAGATATGAAGGTGTAAAATGAAAAAGAAAAAAAGAATTAATTTTAAGAAAGTATTGGTAGTATTGATAGGAATTTTAATATTTGGTGTTATAGGATATAAGGTAGCAGTGGATTTTATCTTTAATGGTTCAAATACTGATGAGATTAAAGAAGTTGAAAATATCAAACTATATGGATATTCAATGGATTCTAATGATACTAAGTATTTTAATAGTACTTTTAAAGAACTTGCTGGGATTTTAAAACAAGAAACTGTGGATTATGAAGCGTATGCTGGTGTGTTAACTAAATTATTTATAATTGACTTTTATACTTTGTCAAATAAACAGTCTAGTGTTGATATAGGTGGTTTACAATATATATATCCGGATTTAGAAGAAAATTTTGTTTTGAATGCAAGTGATACAATATATAAATATATAAAGCTTAATTTAGATGGTACTAGGGAACAAGAATTACCAACTATAAGTGAGGTTACGATTGAAAGTAATGTACCAACTACTTATAAAATAGACGATATAACATATAATGGATATTTAGTTTCTGCTTCATGGAAATATGAAACTGATTTAGGATATGAAACAAGTGGGAAATTTATAATAATTAAAGACAATATGAAACTGTATATAGTAGAGGGTGATTAAATATGAAAGCAAAATCAATTTTAATAAAACTATTAAATATCTTAAATATAATAGTAATAATAATATCATCTGGGTTGATTGGATATACAATATTTCTATATCAAGGTTTAGAAACATTTTATAGAATTATGGGAGTTGTGGTAATATTATATATTTCATTGTTAATAATAGGTGGCTGTATCAATTCTATTAAAAAGTTAAAAATGGGTAAAACAATAGTGATCTTTATAATAGGATTGATATTATCATCTTGTTATGTGATAGGAAGTTATTATTTGTACAACATTTATAAATCTTTAAATAATTTTAGTGAAACATCAAATACTTATTATTCATCACTAATAACTTTAAACAGTTTTTTAAAGACAATTGATGATGTGAAAGATTATAAGATTGGTATGATAAATGATGAAAACGATATTGAAAATTATATAATTCCACAAAGTATTATAACTGAAAAAAAGTTAGACGATAATAATGAAATAATAGAGTTTGATTCTATTATAGATTTATATGAAGCTTTTGAAAACAAGAAAGTGGATTTAATATTTGTTAATTCTAATTATCAAGATTTATTTTCTTCATTTGATGGATTTGATGATATGAGTTCAGATATTCTATTAGTAAAGTCTTTTGAAAAGGAAATAAAGGAATCTACTGATGTAGAAGAAGAAATCAGTGTACAAACGCTTACCGAACCATTTACTATTCTTTTACTAGGAACTGATTCTACTGCGAAGAAGCTTAATAAAAACGCTGCGTTTAATGCCGATTCCATTATTTTGATGAGTGTAAACCCAACTACATTGCAGGCAACTATGTTAACAATACCAAGAGATACTCTTACTAGGATAACTTGTAGTGGAAACAAATATAATAAGATTAATGCTTCTGGCTGGGGAGGGGCTAAATGTGTTAAAAACACAGTTGAAAAATTTACTGGTATAGACGTAGATTTTTATGTACAAATTAATTTTAAAGGTCTTGTTAATCTTGTTAATGCTTTAGGTGGAATTGAAGCAGAAGTACCATATAGTTTTTGTGAACAAAATAGTGATAGAAAGTTTGGTAGTAAACTTGTATATGTAGAAAAAGGAACACAAATTTTAAATGGGGAGCAGGCTCTTGCTTTAAGCAGAAATAGAAAAACAGTTTCTTCATGCGCTAGTAAATGGAATCAAGGAACCAGAAATGATACGGTTAGAGGTCAAAATCAACAGTTGGTAATAGAAGGAATTATAAATAAAGCTAAAACAATAGATTCTGCCGATAAAATATTGGAAATATTGGATGTAATTAGTGAAAGTATTTATACCAATATGTCTACTAGAACCATGCTATCTGCATATGATGTTATAAAAAATATAGCATTATCTGATGCGGGAAGTGTGGTGAACATTGATCACACCTATTTGATGTGGTCTACTGGTAGAGTAAGTTTTAATGGCAAAAATACAAATGGTGGGTCAATTGTATTCCATTCACAAAAAAGTTTGGACGCAATCACAGATGCTATGAAAATTACTTTAGGAACAAAAAAGTCTACTATGATTAAAAAATTCTCATTCTCGATAAAGGATAAGTATGAAAAGATTATAATTGGAAAAGGCAGTTATAGTATAACCAAAGTAGCATTATTACCTAACTTTACTGGGTATTCAACAATTAGTGCAATAAAATCTAAAATATCAAGTTTGGGATTAGATGTAAAAATAATAGATAGTTCTACTAATCAAGAAATAACAAATATACCAAATTCTTATAAAATAGTAAAACAATATCCAATTGAAAAATATATAATTCCGAATTTAAAAGAACCTGTTAAAATTTATATAAAAGACACGACTCAAAGTAGTAGTTCTGGAGGTAATACTCCCGAGCAAAGCACTACTATTGAACAAAGTAGTACAATAGAGCAAAGCAGTACCACTAATGAAGAAAGCAATGATGGCGAATAAAATGATAAATTTTTATCATTTTTTCTTGTAAAAAAAAAAGGATTATGTTATCATTTTAATGTAAGGATAGAGAAGAATAAAAGGTGGAGTATGGATACTAATTTTGAATCAATTAAATCCTTAATAGAGCTTTTGGTAAAAAAAGCTGGTTTTTCTTTAAATGAAAAAACCGCTGATAAAGAATATAATGAAGTAAAAAAACTAATTAATAAGTATAATTCTAATATAAATAGTGATATATATAAATATATATCTGAACAAAAAAAGCATTGGGAGTCTAACTCTGAATTTGTTGGAAGTAATTTGTTAGATGCTTATAATTCTGGTAAACAAGAAAATCAAATTAATAATGAACTTTCAATATTAATCAAGAATGCTCTTCAAGAGGAAAATAAAAAAGTGAGTACTACTCTTATGTCTTATATATATAATTCTATTTCTACAAATGAAGAAAAGTTGAATTTTATAATTGAAAAAATAAACTCATGTGATTATATTGATGATGAAGAAAGAACTTCTGATTTAAGGGAAAAAGAATATCTTGAAAAAAAAGTGAGTGAATTGAATGACGAAGAAAGAATACTATTAAGTTATATTACCACTTTGAAGAGTGCAATTGAAAATGATAAAGCAATCAGCACAAGAATATCAGATAATATATTTAAAATAAAATGTAAAATTAAAGCTTTAGAAGAAGCAAAAGAAAAAATTAAAAATTTGTATATACCAATTGCGTACCAAGAAAGATTGATAACAACAATTAGTAAATACTATTTAAAACTTGAGTTACTAGAAAAAGAAGTAGGCAAAATAGAAAAGGAAATAAAAAATAATGATTCAAAGATTATAGAAATCAATGATAAAATTGTATCTATTCAAAATGACAAAAACAAAGTTGAGGAGTTATTATCTAAAACAAAAGAATTAATTAATTCTAATGAATATATTGATATATCTACTAAAATAATTGATGAGATAAAAAGAGAAATAGTGATCTATACATTAAATATTTTAAAAAATCAAAAAGAAGTAATATATGTTGATGTTGTTCAGATAGAAAAAGAAATTAGAGAAGAATGGAATAAGAAAAAATATAAAAAAGATGTTGTAGTAAAAACAACAGAAAAAGTTAAAAAGAAAGAGACAATCGTTAAACAATCAGAGATAAAAAATAAAAATGATATAAAAACAACTGAAAAAATAGATTTAGATTGGTAAAGGAGAAAAGAATGAATTATAAAGCATTAGAAGATTTAGTAAATATCTTAGTAAAAAAGACTGGAACTGATATAGAGTCAAAAACAGCTGAGTTTGAAGAAAGTAAAATTGATGAAAAAATAAAAAAGTTAAACAAGGATAAAAACAAGTTTAAAACTCAGATGTCTTCAAAGGTATATGAAGATTTAGTTACTAAAGAAAAAGATGAAAATGAGAAGAATTATTATAAAAAGAATATAGATGTTCTTGAAGAATGTCTAAAAGGATTAAAAGAAGAAGTTGAAACTTTTTATAAAGTAGACGAAACGGGAGAAATACATTTAAATTCACTTTTAAAAGAGTTGAATTCTTATGAAAGTGAGGCTCGTGCACTACAAAGAGAAATAAAACACGCTAAAGATAATGGCCTTTCTAAATTGGTTGTTTTAAATAACGAATACGACAATACAAATACAAAATTATTAAAAGTAAAACAAGAAATGAAAAGAAAACTATTCTTAGATGAGGAAATAATAAGAATATCAGATGAAATATGTGAAAATAAGAATAGAATGAATGAAGTAAATACAAGAATTACTAGTTCCTCATACGAAGATACTTTAGAAAAAAACAATGATGAAGAGACTTTAAAAAGTATTGAAAAAGAAATCAATTTATTATCTGAAAAACAAAATGAATGGTCAGTGAACGCAGAGATATTAGGCGGCGAATTATTAAAGAAATATAAAGATGGTTTGAAGTATGAAGAAGCCGTTAATACATTAGATAAATTAGTAAATATGGCGGTAGAAGTTTTAAAAGTAACACAGAAAGAAATAACTAATTCTAATATTTTTACTGAAATGGAAAAGTATAATAAATTAGTTGCAGATTTAAAAGAAAAAATCTCTAAAAATAAATATAAAGATACAAAATTAGAAAAGTTTAATAATAGAAGAAAAGATTATTTTACTAGAAAGCACTCAGAGTATAAAGATAATCTAAAAGAAATAGATATTAGAAAAAATGAAGTTGAAAAAGAAATAGAAGAACTTGCTAGCTCATATGAATATATTAAAAATAGTAGAATAGAATTAGAATTAGATTTATTTTCTTTACAAAACAGGTTTTATAGTAATGATATAACTGATAAGACTGATAGAGAAATAAAGGATATGGAAAAATATATCGGATTAGTAAAATCGGATATTGAATCTTACAAACAACTAGAAAGTGAATTAGTAAAAGATGTATATGATTATAAAGCTGAACTTAAAAATTTAAATATTAATTATAGTACAATTAAGTCTAAAATGGAGGATGTTGTAAAAGGTTTAGAAAGCTGTAAGAATAGTGATTCAACAGATAAAATAGAAATAGTAAACGATAACTTGTTATATATAGAATACGAAAACAGATTAAAATCTCTTGTTAACGAGCAACAATATTTATATGTAGATCCACATGTTATAAAAGATGAAATAAAAAATATATGGAATAAAGGAACTACAAATATTCCAAATGCTGAGGAAGACTTGGAAGTAATACCTGATATAATTGAAGTAGAATAAAGAAGTAAAAACTAATACTTAAAAGGAGAAAAACAAGTTTTCTCCTTTTTGTGTAAGATTTTTTTTATAATAATATCAGTACAAGTATTCCAACTATTAAGCAGTATATACTGAAATACATTAGATTTCCTTTTTTTACTATTTTCATAAACCATTTTAATGTAAATAATGATACTATAAATGAAGCAAAGAAACCGCATGTGTATGGAACTATCAATGATGAAATATTACTATCCATTATATCTTTTATTCCTAAAATCATTGTTCCTAAACTAATTGGTATGTAAAGCATAAATGAATATTTTAATGCCGATTCTTTTTTTATATCTCTTGATAGCCCTGCAATCAAAGTTGAACCGCTTCTACTAATTCCTGGTATTAATGCAATTACTTGCACAAGGCCTATTATGATTGAATCTTTTAGCGTAATTTGATTGTCGCCTTTTGACCCATTCATATTTCTTACTAAGAATAAGAAAATCGCAGTTATTATGAATGATATTCCTACAATGTTAATATTAGTTAATACTTCTTCAATATAATCTTTTAATAAGAATCCCGCAATACCTACTGGTATAGTACCAATAATAATTAATAAACAATATCTAAAATCATTTTTATTTTCTTTTGTTTTATCCTTAAAATATCCGAAAAAGTTCTTGATTAATCTAATTAAATCGTCTTTAAATATAAACAAAATTGCTAAGAAACTACCAAAATTGACTATTATTTCAAAGTTTAAATCATTCAATATTTCTAAATTAAGAAATTGTTTTAATATAAACACATGTCCACTCGAAGATATAGGAAGTGGTTCTGTAAATCCTTGTACTATTCCTAATATTATATATTTTATTATGTTCATATAAACCTCCTGATTAATTATATAATAAAAAAAGTAAAATAGAAATATTATTTAATATGGAGTGTAAATGTTAAAAATATTGATTTTTATTCTTGGTGTTATTCTTTGTTCTTTTTCTTTAAGTACTATGATTTTATATTTAAACTTATTAAACTTTGGTTATAGTTTTGGAGAATATTTTTTGTACATCATTAAACAAACTGAAACTTATTTAATGATCGTGGGCGGATTATTGATTTATTTCTCTTTCATAAGAAAAAACAAATATTAATATTATGTATATTTTTTAATAAATTGAAAAAACTATTACTAGGAGGATAAAAGTGAAGAAACTATTTATTATTTGTTCTTTAATCGTATCTACAGTATTAATGGTGGGATGTGATTCAATGAATACACCAACAAAAAGAGTTGAAGAATACTTATCTAAATATACAAGTTTAGACAATGTAGTTGTTACTGACTTAGATTTGAGTGCTGAATTAGAAGGATTGAATACGGAAAATACAGAATTATACAAATCAGTAATAAAAAGGCAATATCAAGATATGAAATATGAAATTGTAAATGAACAAATAAACGGAGATGATGCGGTAGTAACTGCTAAAATAACCGTATATGATTTATATAAATCGAGTTTAAATGCTGATCAATATTTGTCTACCAATGCTAGTGATTTTACAGTAAATGGTATATATGATAAAAATTCTTTTATGAACTATAAACTTGGCAAAATGAATACTACTACTGAAACTATTGATTACACAATAGATTTATATCTAAACAAACTTGATGATAAATGGGCAGTACAAGATCTTGATAATACTACAAAAGAAAAAATTCATGGACTATATAATTATGAAGCATAGAGATATGCTTTTTTAAATATATTGATAATGTGAAGAAAATATTATTTATAATTTTATTGTTTCCCATTTTTATAAAAGCATATTCTAATTATTATGTAGTTATGGATAGCGATTCTAAAAGAGTTCTTGAATCAAGTAATATGAATGAAAAGAAGTTGATTGCGTCTACGACAAAAATAATGACTGCAATAGTAGCAATCGAAAACATAAAATTGAATAAAAAAATTAAAGTAGGCGATGAAATTAGTGAAGCTTATGGTTCAATGCTTTATATAAAAAAAGGAGATATACTAACAGTAGAGGATTTACTATATGGACTATTATTACAAAGTGGAAATGATGCCGCAGTTGTGCTTGCAAATAGTATTTCATATGATAATTTTATTAATTTAATGAATAAAAAAGCCTTGGAAATAGGAATGTATAATACGACATTTGAAAATCCACACGGTCTTGATGAACAAACTAAAAATTATTCAACTGCATATGACTTAGCTCTTTTGATGCAATACGCTATGCAAAGTAGTACTTTTAGAACGATAACTTCAACAAAAAAATATAGAGTAGAAACAAATTTAGATACTTATATCTGGTATAATAAAAATCATTTGCTTGATTCATATAAATATGCAACTGGCGGTAAAATCGGGTATACTACTTCTAGTGGACATGTTTTCGTCTCATCTGCTTCTAAAAATAATAAAAATGTGATTGTAGTTACAATTAAAGATACAGATAGATTTAAAAATCATGAATATTTGTATGAAAAGACATTTTCGAAATATGATAGTTACTTGGTGCTTGATCAATATAATTTTTTTATTGATGAAGGGAAAAATGCTCATTATTATATAAAGAATGATTTTCGCATGTTGCTTACGGATGATGAAAAAGATAAAGTAACTTCAAATGCCGTTCTTTATAGAAAAAGTAATAATAACATTGCCGGGTATATCGAAGTCAAATTAAAAGGCAATATAGTATACAAGCAAAACATTTATGTAATTTATAAAGACTTAAGAAGAAGTTTCTTAAAATCTTTGTTGTCTTTTTTAAGATAATTATTTATAATTAAGTGGGAGTAAATATGGAAAGATTACAAAAATATATGAGCAGATGTGGAGTAGCATCTAGAAGAAAAAGTGAAGAGCTTATTACTGATGGAAATGTTAGTGTTGATGGAAAAATTGTAAAAGAACTAGGATATAAAATAAATGGTAACGAAGAAATACTTGTTAATGGATTGAAAATTGTAGCAAGTACTAAGGAATATTATTTGTTATATAAGCCCGAAGGTACTATATCAAGCACCAAGGATGAAAAGAATAGGATTAATGTTATTGATTTAGTAGAAACTAAAAGCAGAGTGTATCCTATAGGAAGATTAGATTACGATACCTCTGGGATTTTATTACTTACAAATGACGGAGAACTTACTAATAAATTAACACATCCTTCTTTTGATGTAGAAAAAGAGTATTTAGTAAAATTAAATGGAATAATTAGTGGAGAATCAATAAATAAGTTGAAAAATGGTATTCCATTAGATGGGCGAAAAACTAAAAACGCAAAGATAAAAGTAAAGAAAATAGATAAGATTAATAAAAAAAGTTACGTCCAGATAACAATTACTGAAGGAAGAAATCATCAAGTTAAAAATATGTTTAAGTATTGTGGATATGAAGTGTTAAAACTAAAAAGGATCAGATACGGATTTTTAACTTTAGAGGGATTAAAAAAAGGAGAGTATAGAACTCTCAATATAAAGGAAGTAAAAAAATTGTATTTATTATAAAAGCCGCTTATGCGACTTTTTCTTCTTCAATTACAATTGCTTCTGTTGGACATCTTTCAATAACTTCCAGTAAATCACTTTTGTCTTCTGATTCTACTTCTGATTTAATAGGATGACTTAAACCATCCTCATCAAATCCAAAATATTTTCCTTGCATCTGTACACATACACCACATCCAACACATTTTTCTTTATCAACTTTTATTTTTTCCATCATACCTCCGTTTAAATTATAACTATTAATTTATTTAAAATCAACTTTTATTTAAGACAAAAATATGTTATTATATTATTGGAGTAAGATATGGACACTAGGGTAGAAAAATATAGTAGTATAATGGATCAGTCAGAAGATAATATGCCTTCAAGATCTGAACGAAACCAAGAATTATATAGGAGTATTAACAATTGTGATATTTCCAATTTTGGTGTAGCTTCTAATACAAAGGTTATTGAAAACATTCCTAAAAAAATAGATTTAGAAAAAATAAAAAAATATATAGATAATATAGAAGAAACTCAAAAGGAAGAAAAAAGAAAATTTGTAATAGAAGAAACTCCATTAGAAACAAGAATTGAACAAGAGGATAAAAAGGAAAAAGTATACGATATAAACACTGTGCTTGAAAAAGCAAAAAAAGAACGTGAAAATTATTATGAAAATGAAAAATATAAAAAATTAAGAGATACACAATATGATATTTTAAGTAAAATAGATGTTTTAAAATCAGAAGATGAACCGGAAGACATATCTTTTAATACAAATGAAAGAACGTTAATCGATTTAATTAATACGGTTGCTCATAATCAAAAAACTTTAGATTTATTAAGTGAATTAAAAGGTAATGAAACTGAAGAAAAGGTTGGACCTATGAAAGAAGAAAGCCCGGATGATGTTTCTCCTGAAGCAATAAAAGACGAAATTCAAAAGCAAGACAATACTTTGGTTAAGGAAATGGATAAATCTTTTTATACAAATTCTATGAGTTTTGCTAAAGAAGATTTTGATGGGTTTGAAGAACTTGAAAAAACAGTAAAGAAAAATAATGTATTAGTAAAAATCAGTGTAATATTTTTAATTTTACTAGCAATAGTAACTGCATATATAATAATTAAGTATTTATTTTAAGATAATTTTTATATATTATAATAGGTGATTATTATAAGAAAACGAATAAGATTATCAAGGAATAAATCTTTTTTGTCTTTAAAGACAAAAATAACATGTATTATATTGTGTATTGTTTTTATTACAATAATGTTTTTAGTATATTTAAACAAAAAAGTTGTACCTATTGTTAGTAAATATTCAACCAATGAATTAAAACGAATAGTAAGTTTGTTGATAAATGATTCAATATCCGATAGTAAAATTAAGGAATATAATATTGAAGATTATATTATTATGACAAAAAATTCTTCTGGTGATATAGTTACAATAGATTTTAATAGTAATTTACTTAATAATAGTTTATGGGAATTAAGTGAATTAATAAATCAAAGATTATACAACTTAAAAAACAATCAAGATATAGAAGAAATTTTATATTTTCATAATAATGATTTGTTTTATCAAGTTCCATATGGAGTCATTTCGGGTTTACCAATAGTTTCAATGATAGGCCCCAAAATACCAATTAAGATAGATGTTATTGGAAATGTTATCACTGGCATAAGAACAGAAGTTATGGATTATGGGATAAATAATGCACTCATCAAAATGTATTTAAGCGTTGATATAGAAATGTTAGTAATGCTTCCATTTACTTCGGAAACTATCACTGTTAATAATGAAATACCGGTATTAATAAAATTAGTTCAGGGAAATGTTCCTTCTATATATGGTGGTATGGTTTCGGAAAAACATTTATATAACCAAAGTTGAGAAAAATAAAAAGTTGTGATAGAATATTTATGGAGTAAAAAATGAAAATAAAAATATTGGACTATATTTATGAAGTAAAAACAGATACAAAAGAAGCGTTTAATAGAGAAGAATTTGAAAGTAAATTTACAGAGTATTTCTATGATTATGATTATATAGTTGGAGATTATGCATATGGTAAATTACGACTTAAAGGATTTAACAAAAAAAACAATAAAAATTTTAAAATGATAAACGATTATTCTTTGTTAGAAAAATATTTAAAAGAGAATTGTGCATACGGATGCAAATATTTTATTTTAGAAAAAGAAAATGTTTGATAATGCATTAATCGTGTGCTATAATTTGTATATAGAATAGGGAGGAAAGTATGGAGAACACAGAAAAAATTACCATTCAAAATATGGATGGAACTATGGAAGAAGTTACTATGGTAAGAGCTTTCAACATTCAAGAACTAAATAAAGACTTTTTGATTTTGTCAAAAGGAGAAACTGTTGGTGAAGGAATGAGTAAAATATATATATCAGAAGTTGTAGAAGAAACTCCCGGTGTTTATAAACTTTTGGGTATTGAAGATGAAGGCGTTTGGAATCAAGTGAAAGAAGCCATGAAACAAATAGTTCAAGGAGAAGTGAGATAAATGAGTAGATATACAATAATAACAAATGGCGATAAATATAAAAACGCCACGTTAAAGGCTCTGGGGTATAGGGTTGCTGCATTTCCAAAAAGTACTGAAGAAAAAATGAGAGTACCATTGGTTATGAAAGGTAAATTAGAAACAGAGCAAAAAGATGAGGATGATGTTAAAAGATATGTTCCTAATAATGCACCATTAATTAGTGAAGAGCATAGAGGAAATCCTTTGGTTTCAGCTGCAAACATAGTACTTGGGAAAGATACGACTCAAAAAGTAAGTTCTCAATTAGATCCTATGGTCGGTGATGATAACGAGGTCAAGATATATACACCCAAATCCGGAGAAAAAATATCTGTCGAATCTGCTGTAGATGAAGTCGTTAATGCGATTCCCGAAGAAGTCAAAAAGGTTGCGGTAGAGGAACAACAAATTTTATCTAATCCGAATGATTTTGAAAATTTTAAAAAACCAGAGAAAACCCCATTTTCTGGGATAAAAGAAAAAATAAAAACTTTATGCGATTTAATGATAGAGAGGCACAAAATAGATGCTCAAATAGAAGAAATAGTAGAAAATTTGCCAAATGAAGCCGAAAAGTTAGAAAAAGCAGTTGCAGTTGTTTTTCAAAAGCAAAATCAGAATAAAGCAGCAGAAGGTGCTGCAATAGATGAAGCCTTAAATAATGCTCCGGTAGATGAAACGGTAAATTCAATAAATATTCCAGGAAGGATGTAAAGTGTCTGAGGCAAATATTTCCAACGAATGTAAAGCGAGAATAGATAAAATAAATTTGCTGGTAAAAACAGCCAATGATTCTTTAGAGGAAATAAAGATTTTAAATGAAAGAGTAACTGCTGCGGAGAATTTGTTAGAAAAGGTAAAAAAAACTGCTTCTCAGGGAATAAAAGAGGCATACGCTGAAGGATATAAAAAAGCAAAAGAAGAAAACTCGGGCGGAAATAGTGAAAATGATGATAAAAAGCTAGAATTAAAAGACTAGCTTTTTAATATACTTTTATTGAGGAAAGTATGAAGAATCTAATTAATCGTTATTATGAAATAATTGTAACAAAAATATATAATACCGGAGATATATACTATTTCTTTTATGATAATAATAAATATTATTTTTTATTATGTGATAGATCAAAAGAAGATATAGATGAATTAATTCAAATATCTAAATATTTGAATAAAAAGAAAATACCGGTACACTCTTTTATGTTGAATAAAGACAATTCTTATTATACTAATTATAATGACAATAAATATATATTATTAAGAGTTAATACGTTAGAAAGTGAAGAAATGGATGAGGTGGATATAATAAAATTTAATAGATCTTTAATATCTCGTGATGATAAATTATTTGGTAAAAGTCTATATAAAAAATGGTGTAATACAGTAGATGAATATGAGAGTCAAGTACTCGAATACAACAAAGAATACAAAATATTAACTGAAAGTTTTAATTATTTTATTGGATATGCTGAAAATGCAATAAATATTATAAAAGAAATAAAAGATTTGGAAAACTTTCCATTATATATTTCTCATAAAAAAATTAATTATCCCTTGTTATCAGGAAATTTTTATAACCCTTTAAATTATATTTATGATTATGAATTGAGGGATATGTCTGAATACGTAAAAGAAAAATTTTTGAATGATAAAATGAATGCGGAGGATGTAATAGAAATATTTGAGAATAATGTTTTTTCTTCAACTTCTATTAAAGTGTTTTATGCTAGGCTTTTATTTCCTACGTATTATTTTAATGAATTTAAAAATGTTATTAATAATTCAAAAGACAAAATGGATAAGATTATAGATAAAAGTGAAAAATATAGGCAATTCTTAAAGAAACTATATTTATATTTTAAAGAAAAATTAGATATTCCCAGCATCGAATGGATTTCAAAGTAGTTATAGACTTTTTATAATAATTTTAGTAAAATGAAGTCATGGAAAGTTTTAAAATAAATGATATTGTAAAAGGAGAAGTCATAGGTTTAACAAAATATGGGGTATTTGTTAGTCTTGAAGATGATTATATAGGTATGGTACATATATCTGAGGTTTCTAATAAATTTATACCAGACTTAAAAACGAAATTCAGAATCGGAGATATAATAAATGTAAAAGTACTGAATATAGATGAAAGCACAAGGCATGCAGTTCTATCTATAAAAAAAATTAATTATAAAGCCAAAGCAGAAGAAAACGGTATTGAAGAAAGCGGTCAAGGTTTCACACTTTTAAAAGAACAAATGGATGAGTGGATTAAAGAAAAAATGATTGATTTGCAAAAAAAGTAAAAAAGTGTTGACATTTGTCAAAAATTCAATTATCATTAAGGTAGTCCTAAATATAATAGTCATTAAAATATTGAATAATTTCATAATTTAATTATTATTTAATTATTTCTTTACGAAAATGATTATATTTGCGAAAAAATTTTATATTATTATTTCTTATTTATATATCTTTAAAAAATATATTTATAAAAATAATTTAACTTATTAATTTAAGATATAAAAATCTTATCTGCTAAGGACTAAATGATATCGTTGAGAAAGTAAACTCAAAAGATAAGTAATTATACTAAGTACTGATAATACTTAGATATAATCTAAACCAATTTTTTTATTAAAATTGGGCTAGATTGGCTATAATTATTTTTCCTAAACTAGAAATAATCTTGTTTTATCAGAATAGGTTATTTTTTTTTATTTTTCTTTTCTTTGATTAAAAAATATATTATAATTTATTATAGGAGAAGTAATATATGAATGTTTATGAAGAAATAAAAAAATTTAAAAAGAAATATCCCCAAACTATTGCGTTTAGATTAAAACATCATGCTAAAGTATTAGAAGAGCATATAAATCCAGATGAAAAGATTTTTTATATGTTTGCTGGTCAAAAAGGAAATAGTGTAATTAGTTTTGTCTCTACTAATATTGTGATATTTACAAATCAAAGAATGATTGTAGTGCATGATAGGTTTTTTTCTCCATATTTTTACACATCTATAACGCCAGATATGTTAAATGATTTTGAAGTAAAAAGAGGATACTTTTGGGGTCATGTTTGTATTGATACAGTAAAAGAAGTAATATATATATCTAATATTGATCCTAATGCCTTGGTTGAAATAGAAGATAATTTGTCAAAATATATGATAAAATTTAGACCTAAATTTTTAAAGAAATAAGAAGGAGAATATTTATGGATGCTAATAAAAAAGAAATTGTTAAAATGCTATTAAAACAGGAACTGGACACGAAAAGTGAAGAAGAAATGATGGAGATACTATTTGATAGTCCGGTTTCGATAAATGTTGAAAAGGCAGAAGAAAAGGATTTGAGTTTTGGAGACAAACTTGCAGATAAGTTAACTGCTGTAGCAGGAAGTTGGAGATTTATTATTTTCTTTGTTTTGTTTTTAATTATATGGATGCTAATTAACGTATGCATGTTGTACAAAGCGGTTGATCCTTATCCGTTTATTTTACTTAACTTAGTTTTATCTTGTGTCGCAGCGTTACAAGCCCCTATTATTATGATGAGCCAAAATAGACAATCAAAAAAAGATAGTCTAAGGAATCAAAATGACTATATGATTGATTTAAAGAGTGAACTTATAATAGAACAACTACACCATCAACTTAATCAAATGCAAAAAATACAAAATAGAATTTTAAAGATAATAGACCCTGATTATGAGGAAATTCCGCCAAAGCAAGAATTTAAAGATAGAGTTGCTAGATCAGAAATAGAAGAATTAAAAAAAGCTAAAAAACTTTAGCAATTTTTTTTAGTTTCTAGTTCATTAATATCTTTTACTAAATCATCAACGAAACTATTTCCTTTTAAATTTTTATAAGAATTGTATAAATCTATTAACGACTCTTTTTCGTATATTGAAATGCATTGTTTGCGTTTGCATTTTTCATAAATCTCACTTATTCGAGATTTTAGTATTACCTTAATGCTTTCTTTCATTAATTCGTGATCTGTACCAGTACTTTTGATTTTTGTTATTGCAAGTGTTACGAAGCTAATTATTATTCCAAAAAAAATTTGTATCCAATATTTTATTATAAATTCTATCATTTTCAACCTCTAATATAAAATATTCTATATGAAAAAAATATTATACTCAATACAACTATTTTTATAGACATTGTGATAATTGAGTGTTATAATATGCTAGGTTTTATGAAAAGGGGATGACAATATGGAAATAAGAAATGTTGCAATAATTGCGCATGTAGATCACGGAAAAACCACTCTTGTAGATGGACTTTTGAAGTATTCAGGTACATTTAGAGAGAATGAACAAGTTAATGAAAGAGCAATGGATTCTAACGACATTGAAAGAGAAAGAGGAATAACAATTCTTGCTAAAACAACGGCTATTAATTATAAAGGTGCAAAAATCAATATACTTGATACACCAGGACACGCTGATTTTGGCGGTGAAGTTGAAAGAATAATGCACATGGTTGATGGTGTTATTTTAGTAGTAGATGCATATGAGGGTACAATGCCTCAAACTAGATTTGTACTAAAAAAAGCATTGGAAGCAGGTACCAGACCAATTGTTGTAATTAATAAGGTGGATAGGGAAAATGCTAGGATTGAAAGTGTTATTGATCAAGTAATTGAACTGTTTATTGATTTAGGTGCTAGCGATGAGCAAATAGATTTTCCTGTTTTATATGCTTCAGCACTTGAAGGAACATCTTCTTATAGTCCTAATATTGATACACAAGAAAGTACAATGGAACCGATTTTAGATACTATTTTAAAATACGTTCCATCTCCTAGCCAAGATACAGAATCTCCTCTACAATTTCAACCAGCTTTAATAGATTATAATGATTATGTGGGAAGAATTGGTATTGGAAGAGTACAACGAGGAAAAATGAGTGAAGGCCAAATGGTTTCAATAGTTAGATTAGATGGAAGTACAAAAGAATTTAGAATACAAAAAATATTTGGATTTTTGGGACTTAAAAAAGTTGAAGTAAAAGAGGCGTTTGCGGGAGAAATAGTCGCAATAGCGGGACTTCCGGATATTTCGGTGGGTGAGACCGTATGCAATATAGGACTTGAAGAAGCTTTACCAATTTTAAAAATAGAAGAGCCAACTTTACAAATGTCTTTTGGGATAAATACTTCTCCATTCGCAGGAAAAGAAGGTACTCTTTTAACTGCTAGAAAAATAGAAGAGAGATTATATAAAGAACTACAAAGGGATGTGTCTTTAAAAGTTCAAAATAATGATGCAGAAAGTTGGATTGTGTCAGGACGAGGTGAACTTCATTTATCGATTCTTATTGAAAATATGAGAAGAGAAGGATTTGAAATTCAAGTATCAAAACCTGAAGTAATAATAAAAGAAATAAATGGAATAAAATGTGAACCATATGAAGAAGTTAATTTAGAAGTTCCTAATGAAAATGTAGGAACTATAATAGAAGCAATAGCGTCTCGTGGGGGCACACTAATAGATATGAACAATTATGAAACTCAAACTAAGTTAAATTATTTAGTACCGTCAAGAGGATTAATTGGGTTTGTAAGCGAATTTATAATATTAACTAGAGGATATGGTATAATTTCACATATATTTAAAGAATATAAACCATACAATGAAATAGTAATAGGAGAGAGAAAACTTGGTGTTCTTGTTTCAATGGAAAATGGAAAATCATCAGCTTATGCTTTAGGCAGTTTAGAAGATAGAGGTGCTATGTTTATAGGACCTGGTGAAGATATATATGAGGGAATGATTATTGGAGAAAATAATAAAGAAAATGATTTAGCAGTTAATCCAATAAAATCAAAAAATTTAACTAACACTAGAAGTTCTAGTAAAGATCATACCGTAGTACTAAAAAAGCCGAGAGCTTTTACCTTAGAGAAATGCTTAGATTACATAAAGTCTGATGAGTTCGTGGAAATAACACCAAAAAGTATAAGAATGAGAAAAAAGATTTTGAATACTGAACTTCGTAAAAAATCTGATTCAAAAGGAAATTAAAATGAAAATATTAGATGGAAAATTACTGAGTTGTAACATAAAAGAAGATTTAAAAAAAACATTATCTAAAATTGATGTAGTACCCACACTTGTTATAATTCAAGTTGGAAATAATGAATCGAGTAACATTTATATTAGAAATAAAATGAAAGTGGCTCAAGAAATTGGTATTAATGTACAACTTCAAAAGTATGATACTATAAAAGAAAAAGATTTAATTAATGAAATTAAAAAGTTAAACAATGATTCTACGATAAATGGAATAATTGTTCAATTACCTTTGCCAAAAGAAATTAATGAAAGTAATATATTAAATGTTATTGATTTTAAAAAGGATATTGATGGTTTAACAGACATTAATATTGGACTTCTTAGTCAAAATAAAAATTGTATTTTTCCATGTACTGCGCGAGGTATTTTTGAATTGCTGGAGTATTACGATATTGAAATAAAAGGTAAAAATGTTGTGGTAGTTGGTAGAAGCAATTTGGTTGGTAAACCACTTATGCATATGTTTTTAAATGCTGATGCTACAGTAACTGTATGTCATACCAAAACAAAAGATTTGAAAGAATTTACTTCTAAAGCTGATATATTATGTGTAGCTACTGGAGTAGCACATTTAATAAAAAAAGATATGGTAAAAGAGGACGCTGTAATAATTGATATTGGAATTAGTAAAGTTAATGATAAAATTTGCGGAGATGTTGACTTTGATAATGTTAAGGATAAAGTATCCTATATTACTCCTGTTCCGGGCGGAGTAGGGCCAATGACAATTATAATGCTTATGAAAAACATCATTGAAACACTTCAATGATGTTTTTAAATTACATAATTATTTGTGTCTGTAATTGTTTCATCAATATTAATATTTGATTCTAAGTTATTTATTCTTGTTTCTATTCTTCTTATTTGTCTTTCTATTTTTGAAATACGTGTTTCCAAGTCTTCTTCGTACTGATAATTAGTATCGTTACCAAATTGATTTGGCATTACATTTGGTCCATAAGCAGAGTAATTATAATTTTGTCCGTAATTTTGCGGGATATTAGGATCTACAAACCCGCCAGACTGATAATTTTGATAATACATGTTTCTATTTTTTTTCATTTATTTCACCTAAAATATTATATGACATCTACCACTTAATGGTGTATAATTTTTATATGAGATTAAGAAATATAAAAAATGCTGAACAATTAATTTATGATTCTAAAATGGTTGTAATTGAGCCATTTAGCTTTTGCGGCAATTGGAAAAGTATATTTAATAATTCTAATCCAATTGAAATCGAAATAGGAATGGGAAAAGGAAATTTTATAATTTCAAAAGCTTTAAATAATCCAAATATCAATTATATTGGAATAGAAAAGTACGCAACTGTTTTACTTATCGCCATTAGAAAGTTAAATATTTATTTACCTAATTTAAAGTTCATATGCGCAGATGCAACTAATATAGACAAAATTTTTAAGAATGAAGTTCATAAAATATATTTGAATTTTTCTGATCCGTGGTCAAAGGCAAGGCATGAAAAAAGAAGACTAACTCATGAAAATTTCTTAATTAAGTATGATTGTATTTTTCATAATAAAAAATGTATTGAGATGAAAACTGATAATATTGAATTATTTGATTATTCTCTTGACTCTTTTCAACAATATGGATATACAATAAAAAAAGTTAGTAGAAACTATAAAAGCAGATATAAAACTGAATATGAATTTAAATTTTTAAAAAAAGATAAGACAATAAATCACGTAATTGTTGTAAAGTAATTTACACTTAATTTACTTTAAAAAATGTAACTTTCTTTTTTATTTATTTTTATATATAATAATTAGTGGGAGAAACTATGCACAAAAAAATATTTTTATTTATTTTATTGATGTTTTTAACCGGATGTACAATTGAAAATATTAATTCTATTAGTAATATGGATTTAGTAAACTTAGCAATTACTAATGAAATAGATGACTACAATGTTAATAATATAGGATATAGGTATCATTTACCGCGGGGATTTTCTTTAATTAAAAACGAAAAATATAACCAAGTTTTATTAAATAATGAGTACAATTATTATCTTTATATTGATATTGTAAGCTACTATTATAAAACCTCTTTAAACTATGATAAAATTGATTTAAATGAGCAAACTATATATGATTATATTCCCATTCAATATAATAATAAATATGGATATGTAAAAATAACACAAAATAATGATTACTTTTTTATAAAAATGGTATATAATTATGCTATAATAGAGGTACAAGTAAAAGAGCAGGATGTCAAGACTACTCTTGTTAATATTTCTAATATATTATCTTCGATTAAGTTTAATGACTTGATAATAAAAAATTTAGTGGGAGAAAGTGTGTTTGAGACAGTAGAAACTCAATATAAATTGGATACTCCTAAAGTAGTAACAGAATCGGAAGATTTTTTACAGATAATAGAAGAGTACGATGAATATACGGGTTCAATAGAAAATTTACCTGATACCGATATTGTTATAAAAGAATCAAAAAATGAGTAAGATAAGAAAGAGGTGCTAAAAATGGGATTGTTTAAAAAAATTAAAGATATATTCTATGATGAAGAAGTAATAGAAGAACCTGATACAAAAGAGATGCCTAAAATTCAGGAAATCAAGGTTGAACAAAAAACCATAGAAGAAAAAAAAGATTTGAATAACACTTTCTCTGAAAGGGAACTTTTTAAACCGGAAAGAACATTTAATTTTCCTGTATTTGATGATGAAGAAGAAGAGGAAATCAAGCCTCAATCAAAACCTAATATTTTAGAATTAGAAAAGAAACGTTCTTATGAAGAACCAAAATCAAAAGTTGTAGAAGAAAAAAAGGCATTTAAACCTAGTCCTGTGATTAGTCCTATATATGGTATTTTAGATAAAAATTATAAAAAAGAAGAAGTGGTAGAAAAAAAAGAATCAATAGTAAAAAGTTATAATAATAAGGAACTCACGTATGATTATGTTAGAAGAAAGGCATATGGAAGTTTAGAAGATGAACTTGAAAATACACTGACCGAAATTAATACGGAACCTGTAAAAACAGATGAAATCAATGAAGAAGAATTTGTGTCCAAGCCTTCTAAAAATATTGAGGATTTACTTTCACAAATTGAGCAAAATATTGAGTCTCCTATTGGAGATGTTGAAGAAGCAATAAAAGATAAAATGGTTGATGAAGAGCCAATAAGCGAAAAGCCAGTAATAGAAGAACCAGTGGAAGACAAAGAAAAAATAAAAGAAGAAAAAAATATAGATAATACATTAGAACACGATTTATTTAATTTAATTGATTCTATGTATGAAGAAAAGGAAGGAGAGTAGTATATGGAAGCATTAAGTATTACATTACCAATCATTATTTACTTTTTATTAATTGTATTAGTCATAGTTTGTATAGTAATTGGCATAAAATTAATTGGTACGCTTAATAAAGTAGATGAAATAGTAGATGATGTTAGTGATAAAATTGATTCTTTAGATTCTGCATTTAATATTATTGATTTTGTAACTGACAAAATATCTTTGCTTGGAGATAGTATGGTTGGTTTTATTTCAAACAAAATACTTGGTTTATTTAAGAGTAAAAAGAAAGAGGAGGAAGAAGATGAAGAAGAATAAAAGATGTGGAAAATTTTTGTTGGGGGCAGCAGTTGGAGTTGGAATTGGAATGATGTTTGCTCCTAAAAAAGGTTCTGAAATACGCAAAGAATTAAAAGCGAAGTTAGATGAGCTTATTAAAAAAGCAAAAGAAATTGATGTTGATTCTGTAAAAAAAGAAATAATAAAAAAAGTCGCAGAAATAAAAAGCGAGCTTGAAGATTTAGATCGCGAAAAAGTATTAAAAATCGCGAAAAAACAAGGCGAAATACTTCAGAAAAAAGCAGAAGAATTATGGGAATATGCTAAGAAAAAAGGAATACCTGCGTTGGAAAAGACAACGGAAGAAATAAAAAATCAAACAGTAAAAGTTGCCAAAGAGGTTATTAAAAAATTAGAAAATCCTGAAAAAGCGAATATAAAGAAAATATCAAAAAAGTAATTGTAAAAGAGCATATTTGCTTTTTTATTATGTAATAGTTTAACAAATCGGAGGTGAAGTATGAAAAACAAAAAAAATATATTGTTGTATGTTTTTGTGTTTTTTAGTGTATATTTTATCCCGAATATGTTTTATATAATTTTTCACAGTATTATCCAAAATAAAGTTTTATTAAGTATTGTGTGTAATATGCTGTATGCTTGCTTACTATTTATAATATTTCGTAAAACTTTAATAGAAGATTTTAAGAAATTTAAAAGTAATTTTAAAAGCAATATTAAATATAGTTTTCGTTATTGGCTAATCGGAATTGGTATTATGATGATTTCCAATATAATAATAAATGTAATAATAATGAATGGACAAATCGCAGCTAATGAGCAAATTAATAGAGAATTATTACTTAGTGAACCATTATATGTAATTATTAGTTCTTTAATATTTGCTCCTTTTGTAGAGGAACTAGTATATAGATTAAGCTTAAAACACATAATTGGCGGAAAATATTTTCCAATTATAAGTGCTTTACTGTTTGGATTCTGTCATATTTTGGTAAATGTAAATAGTATAACAGAATTTATTTATATAATTCCGTATGGTGCATTAGGATATTGTTTTGCATTAATGTATAAAAAAACTGATTCTATTTGGTCGTCAATTTTTATGCATTTTATTCATAATTTAGTTGCGTGTTCCTTAATACTTTTAATATCGTAAAGAGAGGTTTTTATGGAAAAAGAAAAAAAGACAAACATAATATCTACTATTGGATTTAGTATAATATTATTAATTTTATTATTAATTTTTTATTCTAGATATATTGGTATAAAAGGACTAATAGTAAAAGAAACAAAAATTGAAAGTACATTATTGCCAAGTCAATATAGTGGATTAAAAATAGTACACTTTTCGGATGTATTTTATGGTTCAACTTTCAATGAAAAGGAACTTGAAGCATTAGTTAAAAAAATAAATAGTTTAAAGCCCGATGTTATTGTATTTACTGGAAATCTTATATTTCCTTCATATAATTTAAAAGAAGAAGAAAAAGAAAAAATAATTATTGAATTAAAAAAAATGAGTAGTACTCTTGGGAATTATAGTATAAAAGGAACATATGATGATGAATTTGTTGAATTGATGCGTGATTCTGATTTTACCGTGCTTGAAAATAAATGCGAAGATATATTTTATGATAGTGAAATGCCAATAATTATATGTGGTGTAACAGATATTAGTGGTGATTTGCAAAGTATTTATGATTTTGAAAACCCTAATGATTACTATAAAATTATGATTACTAATAAAGGTGATAATTCCATTGAATTGTTAAAAAATGATATCGCACCTAATTTGATATTAGCGGGGAATTCTTTGGGCGGAAGTGTGGTTTTACCATTTTATGGTCCACTATTTTTGCCAAAGGGAAGTAAAAATTATTATGGATATCATTATATTAAAAATGAAACTAATATTTTTATTTCATCAGGACTTGGAACTAATGAATATAGATTTAGATTTTTAAATAAGCCATCTTTCAATTTATATAGGTTAAAATCAATATAAATTTTTATTTTCTTTCATAAAATATAATGAAAGGAGTGTTTATGTATAATTATCAATCAAATAGATTTATTCCACTTGCCGCTCCATTTTTATTTGGTGCTTTAACCGGTGGAGTAGCGGTAGCGGCGTTCAATCCATATAGACCACGTCCAATGTATTATCAATATCCAAATTACCAATATCCAAATTATTATATTCCTAAAGTTTATCCATATTATTAGTTCATTGGAATTGTGATTTTTACTGTGGTGCCTTTTCCTTTTTTTGAATAGTAGGTTATTTTGCCGTTGTGTGTATCAATTATTTCTTTAGATAAACAGACTCCTAAGCCTGTTCCGGTAGGTTTACTAGTATTAAATGGTATAAATAAATTATTGATTTCTTCTTCAGTCATTCCTACGCCATTATCTTTTATTATTATAAAAATTTTATTACCATACGGATAAGCTATACAAACTATTTCCCCATTTTTTTCACATGATTCTACTGCATTTTTTAACATATTTACTATTACTTGTTGTAGCCTTCCATAATCTGCGGTTATTTCGCAATAGTCGCCTTCCAATTGAAATGCATATTTTACTTTTTTTGTTTCGCAAAAAGGAATAATTAGCTGTTTAACATCGTCAAATAATAGCCATAAATCCATAATGTCTTTTTTGATTTTTATTGTTGACAAAGAAGATAAATCATTTAATATATTTAGCGTTCTATTTGTTTCATCATTTATAACTTTAATATATCTTTCACTTTTTGATATATTATTTGGATCAAACATATCAACATACCCTTTAATAACTGCGAGTGGATTCTTTATCTCGTGAGTAATTTTAAATAATGATAGTTTTATTAATTTTTCTTTTTCTATTTCTTTTGTATACATATAAAATCGCATAATATTAGCGGTTTTTTTGCTTATAAAAAACACTATAAATATTGATACATAAAAGATAACTAAGTTTATTAATAGTATATAATAATTATCCATAATGTCTTTGTAAAAGACAAAATATATAATATAAAAAATAGTAATTATAGTACATTGATAATATAAAAGATTGTTATTGTTTTTATTCTTACATATTATATAAACAATATATAACAATATGTTTGTTATAATTAAAATTTCTAATGAAGCGGGGTTAAGGTTAAAATAAAAATCAATTAGTATTATACTCGTAATAATATTTAATAATGTTCTATTATTTTTATATGAAACCAATAATGGAATAAAGATTATTAAAATATTGTATGTTGTTTTTTTGTAAAATACAACATTTAACATTAAAGATAAAAGCAATATTATTTCTAAAATAATAGTTTCTTGCTTTTCCTTTGTATTTTTTTTATATGCGATGTAAATATAATATAGTAACATAGGAAACAAAATATAAACTATACTATTTATTATACTTTCAAATTCCAACATTTTTAATCACCAGTTATATCTTAACACAGGGTATATGTCGAAATTTGTCGAAATATGAAAAAAAATGATTTTTTTTATCATTTTTTATTTTAAGTCAATTATATATTTTTTTAATTGTTTTGAATTGGGTCCAAAAATTATTTTCAATTGATTGTCAATTTCTACTATTCCTTTTGCCCCAAGCTTTTGTATGCCATCTTTATCAACTACAGATACATCTTTTAAAGTTACTTTAAGCCTTGAAAGATTTATTTCGACATCAATAATATTTTCTTTTCCGCCTAAATATTGAATTAACTTGTTTATTTCTAATGAGAAATTTTTTCTTTTTAATTTAACAAATATTAAAGAAATTAACAAAAGAATTCCTAAAATAATTAAATATTGATATCTCATATAATCACCCATACTAATTATATACTAAAAGTGTAAAAAAATAAACAAAAAAAGTACTACTTATTACAAGTAGTACAAGTTTCTTTTTGAATTTCTTTGATATAATTTGTAAGTTCATTAACTAAAATTGATTTTTTTTCTTCAGTCCAATAGTTTTCTGCATCCCCATCTTCTTTTGTTACTACTGAAGTGTCATTGTTATGCGCTACTATTACACCATTTTTTACAAATGTGACATCCGGAACATAAATTCTAGGATTATTTTCATCATCATATAGTAAATAATCTTTTAATATAGATAATATTTGTTGATAAATTTTAGTGTTTTTTTGTCGATCTTCTAAAATATTGTAGTAATAAATAGTATTAATTCCATTATTCATAGCTGTTTCATTTAATATTTTGACATATTGTTGACACCAAGGACATTCGGGAAATCCTAAGTATATTATACCAGTTCCTTTTTGTAAAATATCAATAATTTTTTCCGCGCTTGTATACACAAAGATGTTATTTTCATCAACGAATGTATATTCATCCGAAAACTTTTTATGATCAGTATTATTAAAATCATCCTTATATAAATAATAAATGCCTAAAGCACCTAATATTGTTATTACAGCCACCAAAATTCCCAAAAGTTTTTTATTCATTTTTACTCCTTCATAAAAAAGTATAACATTATAATTTTTAATAAGCAATAATAATTAGGCAATAAAAATCACACTAAAATAAGATGTGCATATCTTATAAGTGAAAAGAAATAAAGGAGTGGATTATATGTGTAATAATCAAACAAATGAAAATTGCAATAATAATTGCGTTGCAGAAATTTTACAAGTTATTAACATTCTTCAATCAAATGCGTGTCCTGAGAATTGTTTAAACTCATGTGATAGGCCCGCGCTTGGAGGGGGAACTAATTGTATTATCTGTAATACTAGACCGATAATGCTTTATACGTGTTGTGGAAATGGAACACCGTGGAGTATGCCAACTACTAGAACAGAAACTGGCGAAACAAGTAGTGTGTTTCGAGTAGAAAAAGTAGATGGATGCTGTGCAACATTTAGAGTACTCGCAGCAAATACTGATACTACAAGTCTTTATCCTTATGTAAGTACTGATTCAATATTTACAATGGGCGTTGACTGTATGTGTGCAATAAGATGCTTAAATGATACATATGTAGAATGTTTATAAAGAGCTAGTCGCTCTTTTTAAATAATTTTCTATTTAAAAAACAATACCTGTGTGTTAAAATATACATAGGTGTTTTGTATGAAAATAATTAAAATAACTGCAATATGGTGCGTATCGTGTATACTTATGAACAACACAATCAATGAAGTTAAGAAAGAAAGTAAAATTGAAACGATTGACTATGATTATGACGATAATACCGATATAGTATTAAAATATAATGTGGGTAACATATTACCCGTACTTATATTTATTGATGAGTCTGGTAATGAAATAAAAAGACTGGTAGGCGAAAAGTCAAAAAAAGAAATAATTGATGTAATTAAGGAGTTGAAATCATGAAAAAAATATTTATATTGTTTGTAATATTCTTATGTTTTCCTGTAATAATTAATGCTAAAGAAATAACAGGATACCTATTTTATGGAGATGGTTGTCCTCATTGTCAACAAGAAGAGAACTGGTTTGAAAGTTATGAAAACGACGAATTTCATTTGATTACATATGAAGTATGGTATAACTCAGAGAATGCTATGCTTTTTGATGAAGTACAACGTCTTTTAAACAATGAATCGAAAGGAGTCCCTTGCTTAGTAATAGGTAGTAAAGTAATAGAAGGATATTTATCCGGGATGACCGATGAATCAATTTCAAGTGCTATTGATTATTATGAAAACAATGAATATATTGATTATGTTGGATCTTACTTAAAAGGTGAAGTTATTGAACCGACTGAAGATGATGTCTCTAAAAAAGAGAAAGTGATTTCTATACCACTATTAGGTAATGTTAACGTATCTCAAGTATCGTTAATTCTTGTTTCCATTATTTTGGGAACCGTTGATGGTTTTAATCCTTGTGCTTTATGGATATTAATATTTTTAATTGCTATGTTATTTAATATGAAAGATAGGAAAAAAATGTGGATACTTGGAACTATCTTTCTAGTTGCGTCTGCATTAGTATACGCAATATTTATGGTTTCTTGGTTGAATTTTTCATCAATTTTAAATAAAATACCTTTTCTTAGAATATTTATAGGATCTTTTGCAGTGATATTTGGAATTCTTAATATAGTAAGATTTATAAAAACAAAAGAAACGGGATGCGAAATCGTTGATAATAAAAAAAGAAATAAAATAATGGATAAAATAAGAGATATTGCTACAAATAAAAAATTTATATTATCCATTTTAGGAATAATTGTTTTAGCCGTTTCGGTGAATATGATTGAACTAGCATGTTCTTTGGGGTTACCTGTTATGTTTACGGAAATATTAAGTTTAAATGAATTAAGCACATTTAAATATGGATTATATATATTTATTTATATATTTTTCTACATGTTAGATGACTTGATAATATTTATAATTGCAATGAGAAGTTTAAAAATAGTTGGAATATCAAATAAATATACTAAATATTCTCATTTGATTGGTGGAATCATATTAATAGCGCTTGGTTTATTGCTTGCTATAAAGCCAGAATTATTAATGTTTAATTTTTAGGAGGAAAAAGTGATAGATATAAATTTAATAAGAGATAATAAAGAATTAGTAAAAGAGAATATAAAAAAGAAATTTCAAGATAATAAATTAATCCTTGTTGATAAGGTTTATGATTTAGATAAAGAATATCGTAATGTTAAGCAAGAAGTAGAAGAACTTAGATATAAAAAAAATCAATTAAGCGACTCAATAGGTATTTTAGTAAAAAATAATAAATCAGAAGAAATATCAGTTGTGAAAGATAATGTATCACAATTGAATAAAAAAATAGAACTTCTTTCTATTAAGGAAGAAGAATTAATAAAACAAATTCAAGAGATTATGTATAAAATACCCAATATAATAGATTCTAGTGTTCCTCTTGGGAAGAATGATAGTGAAAATGTGGAAATAAAAAAATATGGTGAAATAAAAAGTAGAAATTATGAAATACCATACCATGCCGATATAATGGAATGTTTAGATGGTCTTGATAAAGATTCTGCTGGATTTACATCTGGGAATGGCTTTTATTATTTACTTGGTGATGTTGCTAGACTTCATAGTGCATTAATAAACTATGCAAGAGATTTCATGATCGACAGAGGATTTACATATGTTTTACCACCATTTATGATTAGAAGTGATGTAGTAAGTGGGGTTATGAGTTTTGAAGAAATGAATGATATGATGTACAAAATAGATGGAGAAGACTTATTTTTGATAGGAACAAGCGAGCATTCATTAATAGGAAAATTTAAAAATACTATATTAAAAGAAGAAACATTGCCAATCACTTATACTTCATATTCACCATGTTTTAGAAAAGAAGTAGGAGCTCATGGTATAGAAGAAAGAGGTATATATAGAGTACATCAATTTGAAAAAGAAGAAATGATTGTGGTATGTAAACCAGAAGAATCTGGCCTTTGGTATAATAAGATGAAAAATTATACAATTGAGTTTTTTGAAAGTTTAAACGTTCCGGTTAGAGAGTTAGAATGTTGCAGTGGCGACTTGGCTGATTTAAAAGCAAAAAGTTGTGATATAGAAGCATGGAGCCCAAGACAAGAGAAATATTTTGAAGTAGGTAGTTGTTCAAATTTGACTTCTGCTCAATCAAGAAGGCTTGGATTTAGAATATCTACTAGTAAAGAAAAATATTTTCCTCATACTTTAAATAATACGGTAGTGGCAACTCCGCGAGGACTCATCGCAGTTGTTGAAAATAATTATAATGAAGATGGAAGTATAACAATTCCAGAAGTGCTTCGTAAATATATGGGGGGATTAGAAAGAATAATTAAACACTAAATAAAATGTTTAATTTTTTTTTATTATCATATATATTATTATGAATAATTTTTTTAAAATTTGTGGAGTTATTTTGCTTACCTTATTTAGTTTTTACTATACAAACAAAATAGTACAATATTATAATGATAAAGATCAAATAATGGTATCAATAAATACATATGCTAAAGAAGTAGAAACAAATTGTATTGAAGGGTCTATAAGCCAAGATGGTGTTATATTAGGTTTAAGCGGAATATCTGTAAATAAAAAAAAGAGTTATTCCAATATGAAAGGTATTGGATTTGATGAAGAAATGATAGTGTTAGAAAGAAAAGAGTGTATAGTAAATAAGAAAGCAAATTTAGATGAATATATAATAAGCGGAAATAAATATTTAAATGCAGTGAGTATACTACTTTTAGTAGATAATATTTATTATTTGGAAGATATATTATTGGCCGCAGAAACAAAAAATATAAAATTAGATTTAGTTGTGAACTTAAATCTTTTAAAAGTGAAAAAAGATTTATTAAAAGAATATTATGATAAAGGATATAATATTTTATATAGTGATAATAATAATTTAAAAGAGTATTTAAAAGAATTAAAAAGTATTGATAAAAATATAGAAACATTTTGCGTTTATAATGATTATGATTTAATAGAAGAATGTTCAAATAATAAAATAAATAGTATTAAAACAAATATGATGTTTGAATCAAATATATTGCTTAATGCAAAAGATAATATTACACCTGGTAACATAATGATTTTGAAATGTAACAATGACACAAAATCCGAACTTGGATTATTATCAAATTATCTTACAAACAAAGGATATAAGATACTTTCGGTTACCGAACACTTACAATAAAACCTTTACAATTTTAATTGGCTGTGATAAAGTATGTAATCGTGAAAGGGAAAAATATGAAAAGAACATTTTTGCAATTAGAAGAGGAAACAAGAACATTTGATGTTAAAGTTTTAGCTGAATTATTTGATAAAGAATTGTTAAAACAAGAAAACGAAAAATATTTATTTAGTGGTATAGAATTAACTGATCAAGATAATATATATCATTGTTATTCTTTTATGATGAAAGAGCACGATTTCTTTGATATGAATGATTTTTTATCTGTTGAAGATATTGAAAAATTTTTAAACGCAAAGAACGCAATAATATTATCGGAATTTTCTGTTGATACTTCAAAATTTTCTAATGAGCAAGAAGCAAGAAAAATATTTGATTCAGAATTTGAAAAAAATGAATTTGTTGTTATAAAACCACGTGATCTAAGTATATCAAAATTTAAAAAAAGTTACTTAGTGGAATTATTAAGGCAAATAATACTAAAACGTAGAGAATATCTTTCGGAAGTATATTACAATAATATTTCTGAGAACGAATATGATTTTTTAAAGCACGAATATATATCTTATACATCAAACAACAAATTGCAGGTACTGGATATTGAAAAATATGATTTTTTAAAAAACAAAATTTTTAATAGTCAATATGATTACATAAAAGTTTTGGAATTAAAGTAATAAAACACTTGCATAGTATTTAATAATATGTTATATTATTTATACACAAACAGTGTTTTTTTTTGGAGGAAATATGAAAAAAATTAAAGATTTTTTTAAGGGAGTCAAAAAGGAAGTAAAAAGAACGCGTTGGCCAAAGGGAAAAGAATTATTGAAATATTCAGTTGTTACCTTAACATTAATAGTGTTTTTTGCTTTATTCTTTTATGTTTTGGATTTATTATTTGCGTTTTTGAAAGGGATAATGTAATTATGGAAGAGAAAAAATTGTGGTATGTTGTTAATACATATTCTGGTCATGAAGATAAAGTAAAAGAAAATCTTCTGATGCGTACAGAATCAATGGGTATGGAAAATAATATTTTTAGGGTTATTGTTCCACAACAAACAGAAATTGAAATTAAAGATGGAGTAAAAAAAGAAAAAGTTAAAAATATGTTCCCAGGCTATGTTCTTGTTGAAATGATTATGTCAGATGAGGCATGGTATGTAGTTCGTAATACCCCTGGGGTAACCGGTTTTATCGGATCTTCTGGAAAAGGTGCAAAACCAATTCCTTTACTACCTGAAGAAATAGATAGAATTTTGGTAAATGAAAACAATGTTCGAAGTGAAGTTAATACAGATGTAAAAGTAGGAGATTCAATTACTATTATTGATGGACCATTCAAAGGAATGTATGGAAAAATTGAAACTCTTGATAAAGAAAATCAAAAATTAAACGTTTTAATAGATTTATTTGGTCAAGAAACACCAGTAGAAGTAGAAATGACACAAATAACAAAGAACTAGTAAGGAGGACTCATGGGTAAGAATATATTAGTTGGAGGAGCATGGCCTTATGCGAATAGTTCCTTACATTTGGGACATATCGCGGGTCTTATAGGCGGTGATATAATTGCAAGATTTCATAGACAATTAAAGGATAACGTAATATATGTTTCAGGTTCTGATTGTCATGGGACGCCTATTACTCAGAGAGCTAAAAAAGAAGGAATCGCTCCTAATGAAATTTGTGAAACTTATCATAAAGAATTTGATAATGTTTTTAAAGAAATGAATTTTTCTTATGATATGTATACAAAAACTACAAGCGAATATCATAAAAACAAGGTTGAAGAAATATTTAAAAAAATATATGATAATGGATACATATATGAAAAAGAAGAAGAAGATATATATTGTCCTCATTGTAATAAGTTTTTATCTGATCGTGAAATTATGCTTATATGTCCGGATTGTGGTGCATATACAAATGGTGATGAGTGTGATTGTGGGAGAATATTCAATATAGAAGATTTTAAAGAAGCAGAATGTACAGAATGTCACACTAAAGTAGTTTTTAAAAACAATAAAAACTTATATTTGTCTTTGTCTAAATTACAAGACAAAATCCAAGAATACGTTTCAAAAAATGAGGGTAATTGGAGAATTAATGCTCAAAATGAAACAAATAAATATTTAAAAGAAGGACTTCGCGATAGGGCAGTGACTAGAGATATAGAATGGGGAGTAAATATCCCAATTAAAGGTTACGAAAATAAAAGAATGTATGTTTGGATAGAGGCGGTACTTGGCTATATAACAATTACTATGCAGTATTGTGAAGAACACGGGCTTGATAGTGATGCATGGCTTAAAAACAGTGATAACAATTATATATATATGGCTCATGGTAAAGATAATATAGTATTCCATACTTTAATATACCCAGGATTATTACTTGCCATAGATGAAAATTATAGGCTTCCTGATATGATAGTATCGACTGAATATTTAAATTATTATAATCAGAAATTTTCAAAAAGTAAGGGAATTGGGCCTACAATTGAAGAAAGTATTTCTAAAAGTAATGTTGATACATTAAGATTTCACTTAATAAAATGTGGTCCCGAAAAGAAAGATGCTAATTATACAGAAGAAGAATATAAATCTACACACAATGAAATAACAAATAAATTAGGTAATTTTGTAAATAGGACATTAAAATACAAAGGACTTACTAATATTCCGAACGGAATAATGGATGAAGAAATTAAAAAAATATTAATAAATTCATATGATAAGATATATAATTTAATGGAAAAATTGGAATTTAGAGAAGTGTGTTTACATATAATAGAGTTACTTGATGAAGCAAATAAATATTATGATAGCAAGGGACCATGGAAGTTGCATGAGGAAGATATAAATGAATTTAATAATGTTATATATACTTGCTGTGTTATAATCGCAAATATAAGTAATTATATAAACTTTATTATGCCACAGACAGCTTTTAAGATAAGAAATTATTTGAATGTTACTGAGGATACATGGAAATACATTGAAGTACAAAAAGAAATGAAATTAGAAAACATAGAAGCTTTATTTGAGAGAATGTAATTTTATAAAATTTTAATTGAAAAATAAATCATTTTGTGTTATCATTTATTAGTTATTTATATTTATTATAAATATATAAGGATTCGAGTTTTAAAAAAATTAATAGGAGGTGTTTTATGGCTAAAAATATAACTAAAGTAGTAACATTACAACTAGAAGCTGGAAAAGCAACATCTGCTCCACCGGTTGGAACGATTTGTGGACCATTGGGTATCAATTTGGGTGAATTTTGTACTAAGTACAATGAAGCTACAAGAGATAAAATGGGAGATATAATTCCAGTTGAACTTAGTGTTTATGAAGATAGATCATTTAGTTTTGTGCTTAAGACTCCGCCAGCTGCAAGTTTAATACTTAAGGCTGCAGGAATCACTAAGGGTAGTGCAAAAGGCGCTAACCAAATAGTTGCAACAATAACAAAAGATGATTTAAAAAATATAGCACAAATTAAGTTGCCTGATTTAAATGCTAATGATATAGAAAGCGCTATGAATATAGTCGCAGGAACAGCAAGAAATATGGGTATTGCAATCAAAGGTGTAAATGATCAAGAATTAGCAGAACAAGCTGCAGAGGCTCAAAAAGCTGAAGAAGAAATGGCTATACTTGATGCTGAACTTGAAGCTATGGAAGAAAGTGCTAAAGCTGCTGCTGAATCAGAAGAAACTCCAGAAGTAGAATCTGTTGAACAATCTAATGAATCAGAAGAAGAAAAATAACAATAAAATAAAAGAATAATGCGAATCCTAATAACCACACAAAGGAGGAAAATATGAGAAAACATGGAAAAATGTATGTGGAAGCTTCTAAAGAAGTAGATAAAGATAAATTATATACTAAAGAAGAAGCCGTTAAACTTTTAAAGGGATTAAAAACCAGAAAGTTTGATGAAACAGTTGAAGTTGTTTTAAAACTTAATATTGATACTAAAAAGTCAGACATGAATGTTAGATCTTCGTTGGTTTTACCTCATGGTACTGGAAAATCGAAAAAAGTTTTAGTAATAACAAAAGATATTGAAACAGCAAAAAATGCAGGAGCTGATTACTATGGAGCAGAAGACATAATTGAAAAAATTCAAAAAGAAAACTGGTTTGAATATGATTCGATAGTTGCAACACCAGATATGATGATAGCTCTTGGTAAAATTGGTAAAGTTTTAGGACCTAAGGGACTAATGCCTAATCCAAAATTAGGAACTGTAACCAATAATATTGAAACTGCTGTATCAAATATTAAAAAAGGACAAGTTGAATATAGAAACGATACCTTTGGAAATGTACATACTATTATCGGAAAGGTTTCATTCAAAGAGAATGATTTGTTAGAAAATTTAGATGCTTTAGTATCTTCAATTTCTAAAAATAAACCTTCAGGAGTAAAAGGTACATTTATTAAAGGAATAAGTATTTCTTCAACAATGAGCCCTGGTATTTTAATAGATAAAAATTCATTTGGTTTATAAAAGTAAAAATCCTAGTTTCTAGGATTTTTATTTACTTTTTACCCTAAAAATGATATAATATGTTTATATTTAAAAAGGGGGTTTTAAATATGCCAAAATATACTTTAGTTGAAAATCTTAGAGATCACATTAGAGTTTTTGATACAGAAGATGAAGTAATGGACTTTTTAGCAAGACAACAGATATATAATAAAAGAAAAGCGGATCCGAGTGAAAAGCATCCACTATTATTTGGTGACAACGAAGTGAAAAAATCGGCAGGTAAATATGTCGTGACTTTTTCTAGATTTAATAAAATTGAAACATTTGATTCGCTAAAAATCGCAGATGAGTTTACAATAGTTAATTTTGATACTAGTGATGAATTAAAAAATGAATATAAGGAAAAAATTTGTAACAAATATAATCCTCTTGTGTTGGTTTATCAAAATAAGAATCAATTAAAAAGTACACCGGTACTTTATAATCCAGATTTAGAATATATGAGTCATAGAGAATGTGCTAGAAAATTATATTCTTTATGTATTAAGGATCGTCAAGTAATAAGAGCAATAAGTGCGTGGCCAGGTTTTACAGATAACTTATCTTTAGTACGTTATATGGAATCATTTAGAATTTCATGGGAAAATTATTTTATGTATGGAATAGAAAATTTAGAAAGTTCAATTTATTCGCTGGTTGAAAATAGTGTTTTTAAAAAAGATAAGACAAATAAAAAAACACTTCAATATAAAAAAATGAGAGATTTAGCAATATTTACTAAGAATCAAGAAGAAAATGTTGGAATAAAAGATTCTCTCCAACACTTATCTTTATCAAAAAAAGATGAAAGTAATCTATAAAACGACAAATTATTTGAGTCGTTTTTTTTATAATCATTTATGAGAGGGAAAAATGATTGTATATTTAGATTTATTATTAGTAGTAAATTTTGTTTTTGATTATTTAATATTGTTAACGTTTTCAAAAATTTTTAAACAAAAAGTAAAGAAAATTAAATTAATACTAGGTTCTTTGATAGGAGAACTAAGTTTGATTGTTTTATTTATTGATATGAACGGTATCATATTATTTTGTGTAAAATTATTATTTTGCTTTCTAATCATTTTTATTACTTTTGGACCAAAAAGAATACTAGAAAATATGGTATATTATTTTTTAATAAACATACTATTAGGAGGATTTATATATTATTTAAAAATAAAGTTTAATATTCCCACATTATTTTTATTTATGATTTGCCCAGTAATTTTATATTTTTATACTTATCAATGCAAAAGAATTAGAAATTATTTTTCGAATATTTATGCTGTGGATATTTATTTTGAAAATGGTAGTGTTATGCAATTAAAAGGATATTTAGATACCGGTAATATGTTAAAAGATCCATATAAAAATAGACCTGTTGTGATTGTGAATTCAAAGAGGGTATTGAAAAACCTTACTAATGAAAAATGGTATTACATTCCGTTTAATGGTATTGAAAAAACAGGAATAATAAAATGCTTTAAGCCGAAAAGAATATATATTGAAAAAGTTGGATTAAAAAATGATGTTTTGATCGCAATCACGGAAACAAAGTTTCAGAACAATATTGATTGTATATTTGGCAGTTTAATATCGGAGGGAAGATGATTAAGGAAATAATAAGTAAACTATTTAAAAGTGAAGATGTTTTTTATGTTGGAAGTAGTGATATTTTACCGCCACCATTATCTATAGAAGAAGAAGAAAATAATGTTATACTTTCTAATAATGGCGACTTGAATGCTAGAAATAAATTAATAGAACATAATTTAAGACTAGTGGTTTTTCTTGCTAAAAAATATGAAAACACTTCTTTTGATTTAGAAGATCTCGTGAGTATAGGAACCATTGGGTTGATAAAAGGAGTTAATACTTATAAACTTGGTAAAAACATAAAGCTTGCCACTTATGCATCACGTTGTATTGATAATGAAATACTTATGATTTTAAGGAAGAACAAAAGAAAAAAAATAGAAGTAAGTTTTGAAGACTCAATAAATTACGATGCTGAAGGAAATGAACTCAGATTGGAAGATGTGTTGGGAACAGAAGCAGATGCAGTTGAAAAAGAATATGAACAAATATTAGATAAAAAAATATTGAATGATGAAATTTCAAAGTTATCTGATAGAGATAAAGAAATTATATTAATGAGGTATGGATTAAATAATACTAAAGAATATACGCAAAAAGAAGTGGCAGAAATTTTAGGAATTAGTCAATCTTATATTTCTAGAATAGAAAAAAAAGTAATAAAAAAATTGAAGTATTTGATGAAAGTTTGAAACATAAAAAATGTTTCTTTTTGTTAAAAATTATGATATCATGATATTGTATATTAAAGGTAGGAGGTTATTATGGCAGAGATAGATGAAGAAAATGACTTAGAAGAACAAGAAGAATACGAAGAAACAGATAAAGAAGAAAAGAGACTTCTTTTGTTAAAAAGATTGGGTATTGTATTTTTATTGATAATTGGAATTATCATAATTTTGATGATGATAAAAGGATGTCAAATAGGTAAGAATGACTATAAAAATACGACTCAATTATTAGAAGGTGCTAAAGAATATTATGACAATAATAAACATTTGATGCCTAGTAATAAAGGAACATGTGATACGGTCACCCTTAAAACTTTATTAGAAAAGGGAATATTATTTGAAACTAATTTTGAAGGATGCGATAGTGAAAAAACATACGTAAAGGTGTGCATGCTTGAAAGTGGAAGTTTACATTGGACACCGGTAAAATTGTGCGGAGATGAAGATACTGAAGCATTATATGGCCAATGGAAAGAGGGAAAGGAATCAGATTTAACAAAAGATGAATCGGATGTTAAATTTGCATTTTTAGCACAATATTTAGATTTATCAGATGCCAAATTAGGTGAGCAAGAAGAGTATTGGAAAGATGAAATTCCTTATGAAAAATATAAAACTATTGAGCTAATTACATATTATCGTTATAGAGATTTAGAGTATATTTGGAATACAATTACAAAATATTATTATACAAGTGGTGGAGAGAAGACTAGTTCTTCTGCAGTAAAAGAGTATTACAAAAGTGCACCTAGTTCAAAGTATACTAATAAAGATAGTGCCAATAAAACTGCAGCAAAATGGTATAAAGTAACTGGTAGAAAATATTATACTGTTGATGGAATTAGAAAAGCGGTATCAGCAGAAAACTTTGAATATACTAGTGAATATCCAAATAAAGAATTAGCCGATACATTTAAAGCTTATAGAACTAAAACAGTGTGGACAGAAACTTCAAAGCCGACGACAACTTCGCCAACCCATTATTATTATTGTACTAAAAGTGCAAGTGATACAACTTCTGGTATCATATCACTACAACCTTGTAGTCAACAGTTGATTGATAATCCATTGTATGGTTATCAAGCAGAGGATTTCTATTCATGTACTGGAAAGTTCAATAATAAAGTAAGTGCTAATGCAACTTGTTATAAATGTTCTAACGGAGAATTAAAGGAAGATAATTCTTCATGTGGAAGTTATACTTGGAGTACATGGTCAAAAACTAAGTGTGATACATCTAAAACTGATACTTGTCAGATGTTTTCACAAAATGTGTACTATTGGTATAATTCAGAAAATGAAAGCAGATTGTATTATCCAAGTGGCTCTAGTAGTGCTTCCAATGAAAAAGTGTATTATATTTCTTCACCAGCTGATGGTGCAATCAAAGATGATGATACTATAACAACTGCTTATAAGTGGTATAGAACCGTAACCACAGAGACAAATAATTATTATTCAACATCTCCTGAATCCGGAGCAACAAAAACTGATACAAAAAGGTACACAGATTGGACTGAATGGAGTCTTTCAAAGCCATCAGATTTAAAAGGTGGCACTAGAAGTATAGAGAGTAAAATAAAGGTGAAACTAAAACAAATTTTAACTGAGCAAAGTAATACTTGGAAGAATTTAACAGAAGAATATTTGACTGAAGAAGAATTATTTATCAAATTAAAAGAAAAAGGTTATGAAGTTCATTCGCTTTCAGTTATAAACGCATCTGGTGAGTTACAGTATTTAATAAAATTGTATTATAGAAATAAGGAGAAGTAATATGAATAAAGATGAGATTATAAAAGAATTAAAAAATATTAGTGAAAAGTTTTCATCAGAATTTATTGAAGAAGACGTGGTAAAAAGAAATGAAAGAGTAACTAATATTACACAGATGATTAGCGAAAATCAAGATAAACTTTTTCAAGTGAATTCTGAACTTGAAAATTTGGCAATGTATATTGGATACGATCCTAACAATCAATCGGTAGAAAAAAATAGGCTTTCGGTTGAAAGAGATCAAATTCAAAGCGAGATAGAAGAAGTTGAAAGAACTTTACGAAACCAAGAGAGAGATAAGATTCATAGCGATTCAATGTCATCAAATATTTCTGATCAAATTAAAAAAATTGATGATGAAGTATATGACCTAACACAGAGACAAAATGCTACAACTAATCCTACCGAAGTGGATTTTTTAGCAAAACAAATTCAACATAGGGAAGGCGTATTAAAGCGTTTGAGAATGAGTTTAGAACATCTAATTAAAGGAAACAGTGACTCCCAAGTTATAGTAACCGCTAGCAATTCAACACTTCAGCGTTTAAAAGAAGAACAAAGGGAAATAGACACTCAGATAACTACTATAGATAAAAATATAGAAAGATATTATTCTGAAAATATTGGAAAAACTATAGAAGATAAAATAAACGAACAAAAAGAATTAGAAGATAAAAATCATAAATTAATGTTGTTGCAACAAAGATTTGTGTTAAATCCTAAAGTTGCTATTAATGATTTAATAACACAATTTGAATCAGATAAAATAACAAGCGAACAATTGAAAACAAGACTCGGGTTATTATATTCGGTACTTCAAGAAGGTGCGCTGGTATTAACTGATGAGGAAAAAGAAACTATAAAATCAAAAGCTTCCTTAAATGATGAAGTTGATCAATTGGAGAAAAAAATAAATGATGATACAAATTATCCAATGAAGAGTTCAAGATTAGAAGCTTCTAATCAAAGAAAAACGAGATCCGAAGAAATATATAAACAAAAAGAAAAAGAATATAATGATACTATTAAAAAAATCAAAAGAAATAAAAGAAGTATAATTTTGGCTCAGGCTAATATAGCTTCAAATGAAGAAAATTTAAGAACAATAAATAAAACTCTTGAGACTGGAAATTTAACAGAAGATGAAAGAATTGTCCAGGAAAAATTGCAAAAGCAAAAATCAAGAGGTATTGATAGGTATCAAACTAAAATTGAAACTTTGGAAAAAGAAAATGATAGATTAAGCAAAATTACTAGTGAATTATTAGAACCTAGATTGGAATACGCCAGAGGAAAAAAAGAGAAGTTCGCCAGTTCTCATGAAATGCTTACTAATCAAAAAGTTGATACAATTGAGAAAGAAGAAGACAAAAGAAAGCTATATAGTTTATATTTGGTGTCAGAATTGATTCCAGAAAGTGAAAAATCTTCAATTCTATCATCTTTTGATAAGATACTTGGCGGAAAGACTCGTGATTTTAGAAGTCAATTAAATCCAGAACAACAAGAAGTATATGATGAAATTCTTTCTAATCAACCTCCGCGTGTAAGAAAAGAAGTTGATAGAAATCTTGAAAATAAATTTGAAGAGGGTGAACATGGACTAGCATTGCGAGAGCCTCAAGAATTGGCTGTGGTAGCTGATCCTATTGCAGTTCCTAAAGAGAATGAAGAGGAAGAAAAACCAATTCCTATTAGGGGTTGGAGAAAATCAATAAAAGATTTAATAAATAAAGTTTCTGACTTTTTCAAGAGAAATGCTTCAAGAATTATTGTTGGAACAATTGCTTTAATTTATCTGATTGGTGGATTAATAAGTGCAAAGAAATCACAAAGTGATGAAATTCCATCTGAAGTAGAGCAACCTATAGAAGATGTGGTCAGTCAAGATTTTCAAGAAAATAACGAATATGACTTCAGTGCTGTGGAAGAAACACCAGTCGAGGAAGAAACTGAGGTAGAAGCAGCGGCAGAAGAAGACGAAACTGATGAAAAAGATAAAACCGATGAAAAAGATAAAATTCCAGAAGCACCAATAGTGGATCCTACAAAGCCTATTACTCCGGGAAGTCCTACAAATCCTGTTGTTGATGAAGGAACGGTCGTTTTAGAAGAAGGCGAAAGCTTTTATCAACAAAACCCAGATGGCACAGAAGATTACATTGATAACCACGGAGACGCAGAAAAATATGATGAGGAGGGTAATAAAATAGGAGAAAAACCTGGTGCTGTAGATTCAACTCTAATTTCAGGTAGAGGTGATACATCGAAAGTAACGATTCCAGATGGACCTATTAATGTTGATAATGGTAATGATGTCACAACACCTTCAACACCTACTCCTGAAAAACCAGTTGCTTCTACTCCATCCGAAGAAGAGCAAATACAAAATGATTTGGATGCGTGGATTGCGGGATTAAATGCGAATTCTTCTTCACAAGGTTTTGGGAATTAAGGAGGAATAAATGATAAATAGAACAAATCAAATAGTTACTCTTGAAAATGATAAGGAATACTTTATATTTAGACAGGCAGTATATTTGAAAGAAACATATTATATTGCTGTAGAAGTTGAAGATAATGGTACTAAATTTAAAGAAAAAGTAATAGTCTTAAAAGAAATGGATGACAATGGTAAAAAGTGTATTATAATTGTGAGAGATCCAAATATAATCGCATCAATAATAAAAAACATAAAGCTTGATTAAACTTTATGTTTTTTTAATTTATATGTAATTAAAATTATCAAAGATATAAAAATAAATAGTGCGTAAATTAAAGCGGGAATATATACTAATTCTGGGGTATCTAAAGAATAATCATTATTAAATAAAATGGTTTGTATTACGATTGAGATTATTATCATTATTAGAACTATGATTTTTTCGTTTTTATTCTTTTTTATTTTTAGTTTTTTAGAGATAATTTTTTTTATAACAATCAATCCAAATGATGTAGTAATAATTATGTAAAAAAACCATAATAATACACTAATATTTTCCACGCTAGATATAAAATTTAAAATATTAATTTTTTTTAAAACAATATATTCTGGGTAAGTAAAAATACTAACTAGTTCAATGCCTAAACATCCAGTGATCATAATTGCTATTGAAAAAAGAACAATCGCAGATAATCCATAAAACAAAAAAACTTTTTTCTTTAATACATTATTGTTTTTTATATCGTTTTTTCTAAAAAAAGTAAGAAGAAATAGTGGACCACTGAATAGAAATGCTGTTACTAAGGATGTTTTAACAACACTAGTAGCATCCGTAACTAAAAAAGGTTTTATATTATTTATATCAAAATATTGAAGTAAACTTGTTATATTGAAAATATATATGGCAGCACATATAACAAAAGAAATACTTGCAAATCTTGTTACTACTTCAAAATTATTTATACTTAAATATAAAATTATTGTATTGAGAAGTAATGCTAATACGATATTACTTGCCTTGGTTAAATAGTGAGTTGACAAAAATGAAATTAATCTAAAAAATAAGAAACTTCCTACTATGAAAATTATTATTATTAAAATTAATAATATAATAGTAGAAATCCATTTAGGAAAAATAACTTCTAATTTCTCATATAAATTTTTTTCTGGATATATATCTAAAACCTTAAAAAAAATGAATGCAAATAGAAAACTAAGTACAAGCCCAATAATCATGCCTAAAAAATGACTTTTGCTTATTTCAGAAAAAACAAATATAAATCCGCTACCTAAAAACGAAGCTTTTGTGAAAGCAAAAATTAAAGAAGCAATACTATTTGAATTTACTTTATCGTTTTTCATTTCCTTGTTATTTTCTCCTTTAAATTTCCTTGCTTAATAACTCGAACATCTACTTTAACATTTGATTTTATATTGTTTAATCCTTCTTTATTCCAATTCTTGTTTTTAAAATCAAAGTAAGTTGGATTGTTTTTATAAATAAAGTTTCCTATACCAATAAAATCTGTCCTTTCTTTTAATGCCAAATCAATAGTTGATTCAACAATTTCTTTTATTTTATTTTCTGAAACAGTTTTTATATAATTATAAGTACTATTACTAGTAATATCCATATCACAATCAAATTCCCCAATCGTTAATGTTATTTTAGAATCAATAACTATTTCATTCTTTTTTAGATTTTCTTTAAGAGAAGTATTAGATGAAAATACCTCCATGCTAAAATTTTTATCATTACCACAATTTAAATTAATAAGAGGATAAGAAATATTGTTTTTTATAAAATTATATCCCAAGCTTTCATCCTTAGATAATTGTACATAACTCCCATCATCTTTATAAAAAACTAAATTATTAGTTTGGATCAAGTAACTGATATTACTATTTTTAAGAACAGACTCGTTATCTTTATTTTTTATATTATCGTTTAAGGAAATATTAGTAAGTATGGGAGCAGTACCATATGACACTAAGCCTTTTAAAAAATCTTCTAAACGGATATTGTATGAGGTACCAGTATTTTTTTCACTTATTTTTAAAATGTTTTCTATATCTTCAGCACTTGAAGAAGATAGAGGAGTAATCGTTTTTAAGATATCACTTGGTGAATCGTTAGTTGTCGTCACAATATTTTGGTTAATCATGCTTTCGGTGTCCCTAACAATAACATCAACAAATTGATCAATGTTTTCAAATAATGTATGATCTAAAATAATTATTTTGGTGTGCGGATAGTATAATCTTTTAGGACTTTCATTTGACATACTTCTCATAGCTTCAAATATTGTATTTCCAAGTCCGGTATAAACATAAATTTTTGATTCTTCGGTGCTTGTATTTTGCTTTAAGGCATTAATATTTATTACTTGTGCAGTTACCAATATTTTCCCATCTTGTTTTTCAATACCGATTGCTTCTACGATTGCTATCTCATTTAATTCTTTATAATCAGTAGAACATGCTGTTAAAAAAAATATTATAAGTATTAAAGTTATCTTTTTCATAAATCACCTTTAATAATATTCTTTTTGGTTAAATATTTCTTTCTAAATATAGAAGTTTTTAAAGATTTTCTGTAAATGGCATCTTGATTACCAATTCTATTAAAAGGAGCAAAAGGAAGAAGATATGGTTTTCCAAAAGATTTAATCGTCGATAAATTGCATATCATTAAAGTTATACCTATCGTTAATCCAATAATTCCAAAAAAAGATACCATTATCATTAATAAATATCTCCAAAACCTTATTACCCCTTGCAGGTTTAAATATGTAAATAGTAGTGAACAAATAGATGTCAAGGCAACGACAATAACCATAATTGGAGAGACAAGTCCTGCGTTAACCGCAGCATCGCCTAATACTAGAGCCCCCAAAATAGAAAGAGATGTGCCTCTTGATGTTGGGGTTCTTGAGTCGCCTTCATAAATGATTTCAAATATAATTATCAAAATAGCCGCTTCAATAAAAGCTGGGAAAGGAACGCTTTCCCTTTGAGCAGCAAAATTAACAAGTAAACTAGCGGGTAAGAGCTGCTGATCAAATGTAGTAATAGCTAAATAAAAAGATGGAAGTATTATAGATATGAAAAATGCTAACATTCTAATTATCCTAGTAAAAGTAGCAAAAAATGGTTGTTGATAATAGTCCTCACTATTTTTAAATAAATCAATAAAAAAAGTTGGAATAATTAAAACATTAGGACTATTTTCTACTAACAAACAAATTCTTCCTTCAAGCAATGCTTTACATATTTCATCTGGCTTCTCACTATTTTTAATAATTGGGAATAGAGTATTATTCTTTTTTTTAAATAATTCTTTTAAATAATATGAATCTAATATACCATCAGTTTTTATATCTTGAAGTTCACTTTTAATTCTATTTATTAAACCAGTTTCAGCAATATTATCTAAATACATAATATTAACTCTTGTGTCAGTAAGTTTACCAATATACATAGTATCTAAAGATAAATCTTTACTTTTAATTCTTTTTCTTATAAGTCCAATATTTATATTTATATTTTCATTAAAAGCATCTTTTGGACCCTTTACTGTTGGTTCGCTTGTTGGTTCACTAATACTTCTATCAAGTAAAGCTTTTGTTTCAAATGCAAATGCTTCATTTGATAAAAGAACAACAGTAAAACCATTAAATAAATAAAAGAAAACATCTTCATATTTTTTTATTTCAACTTTATTAATAGAAGGAATATATTCTTCTATACTTTTCTTGAAATTAACGGTGTTTGTAGTAGTGCTCTTATTAGAAAAATATTTCAAAATAAAATCATTAACTTTATCTTCACTAGTTAATGTTTGAAATGCAACCACATAAACATATTTAGAAATACCAAATTTAATTTTTCTAATTATTAAATCTGGAGCTTTTTCTTTTAGTATGTTTAATTCATTTATTAAACCATTAATATTCATACAATTATTATGGCAAAATAGCATATTAATTATACTTGACAAAAAGTTTAAAAAATTGGTAATATAGACATATAGGATACGGAGGTATTTTGTTGTGAGTAATAAAAAAGAAAGACTAATAATAACAATAAC
>CAZGGW010000006.1:0-38050 GCA_964525365.1 uncultured Muribaculaceae bacterium
CCAGTATCTCTTGAAACTCCAATTGGTGAAGAGGATGACTCACATTTAGGAGATTTTTTACCAGATGAAAAAACTATGTCTCCAGAAGAATATACTACTTATGAATTACTTAAAGATGAACTTAAAGAAGTGTTATTAACTTTAACCAAAAGAGAAGAAGAAGTATTAGAATTAAGATTTGGACTTTTTGATGGGCAACAACACACACTTGAAGAAGTAGGAAAAAGATTTGGAGTTACAAGAGAAAGAATAAGACAAATTGAAGCAAAAGCATTAAGAAAATTGAGGCACCCTTCAAGAGCCAAAAAATTAAAGGATTTTTTAATTGAATAAGAGAATAAAAACTATATCTTCTTATATTGAAAAAGAAGATATAGTTTTAGACATTGGTTGTGATATGGCTTTGTTAGGAGAATGTTTAGCAGGAAGAGGGATTAAAAGTTATGCTTCAGATAACAAGAAAAATATAATCTTATCTGCACAAGAAAGAATTAATAAATTAAATCTTTCAGCATACATAACGTTTTATATTAGTGATGGTTTAAAAAATATAGATAGAAATTTGAATATTGATACTTTAGTATTATCGGGTCTTGGTTCATATACAATTATTAATATATTAAAATATTGTGATAATTTATATAAAAAAATAATTATTGTTTCAAATAATAATTATGAATATTTAAGAAAAAATATGATGCAACTGGGTTACAAAATAAAATTAGAAGAAGTGATATTGGATAAAGAAAAATATTATGATTTAATAATTTATATATCGGGAGATCAAATGCTAACAAATAAAGAATTGTTATTGGGATATAATCATGTAAACCAAGATATGTATATTGAAAGAAATAAACAATTATTGAAAAAATATCAAAAGATTTATAAAACTCGAGCAATAATTAACAAAATAAAATTATTGAAAGAAAGTTAAACTGTTATTTGTGATATTTTGAAACTTTCTTGCATTGTTATTATCTAAATGAAGGGGGCGCTCGCTTATATTATTTTCTTTTTTACCATTTTTTATTTCATGGTAAATATTAACAAAACTTTTAAAATTCCCAAACATTGGTCGTACTTGCTTGTAGGTGGGAATAGCTTTATTCACAAATGTAATGGTTTTATTAGCACCACTAAGTAGTTTATTAATATTTAATGACTTTATTAATGATAAAATAGTAGTATTACCGTTCATTTTATTCACATATAATCAATTTTATAAAAATATTAATCTATTTAATTGATTCCTTTCTACTTAATAGTGTACAAAAGAATATAATTATATTCTTTTTTTATACACCTAATATATTTTATTTTGTTTTAATGTAATTGTGAAAAGAAATGTTAGACTTTTGTAAATAAATTTGATAAAATATCTTTAGAATATAATAAAGGGAGTATTAATATGGCTAGAGATAAACATAATAATATATTTAAATCTATTTTTTTAGAAATATCATATTTTATTAAATCTCTTGGATTGGGAGTTTTTACAATTATTGATACTTTGTTTACTTTAATAGCATCTTTATGCTCATACGTTTATTATGGGATAAATACAATATTTAAATTTATTTGGCAAAAATTATTTAAATATATTTTTTTGGAATTAAAAATATTTTTTGAAGGTCTTAGTAAAGGAAGTTTTTTAATAATGAAGTTTTTATTTTATGATATCCTAGCATTTATTATTAGATCATTTTCCAGCTTATTTTATTATATTTATAAAAAGACAAAGGTTTCAAATGAAAGGTTTAAACAATTTATAAAAGATTTTCCGGAAAAAATCAAGAATTATATACAAAAGAAGATTGATAATATAGGCATTGTAAAATATTATAGGAATAAAAGAGAAAGAGAATTAGAAATTCTACAAATTAATACTACTGGAGAAGATGCTAAAAGAACTGAGATAAAACATACATATGAATATTTAGTGCGCAACAAAGCCGGGAAATTAATAAAAGGCTACTTTCCCGCACTTTCTAAACTTGATACTCACTCATACTTGCTTGATGAGGGGTACGAAGTATATGAAATAAAAACTAATAAATGGATTGATTTTATTCATGGCCAGAATGCCACATTCAACAAACGTATGAATAACAAAGATTTAATATTTTGGCTTGCTCAAGTATCAACATATGTTAAAAGTGGAGTGCCATTAACCGATGCCATAAAAATCCTTGCTAAACAAGATAAGAAAAGATCACACAAAAAGTTATATGATTCGTTAATATATGAGCTTACTATGGGAGAAAGTTTATCTGAATCTATGAAAAAACAAGGCAAAGTATATCCACCATTACTTATTAACATGATAAAGGCGGCTGAAATGATTGGAGATATCGAAGGAACTTTGGATGAGATGTCGAATTACTATAGTGAGATGGAAGATACTAAAAAAGCCATGATACAAGCAGTGTCATATCCCACAATAATTTTTATATTTGCAATTACAGTGGTAACATTTATGCTAGTTTACATAATACCGCAATTTGAAAATATATATCTTCAAGCGGGTGCAGAGATAAATGGTGCGCTTGCATTTTCATTGAAATTATCCGCTTTTTTGAAAAATCAGTACATGTTAATATTATTTATTGTTTTAATAGTTTGTTTAGCATTTAATGTTTTATATAGGAATGTAAAAGCGTTCAGAGCAGGCGTGCAATATTTTATTATGCATATCCCGGTTATAGGAAAAGTAATAATATACAAAGAAATGAATTTGTTTTCTAAAACCTTTTCTGTTCTTAATAAAAACAATGTTTTATTGACTGATAGCATAGATATATTAAGTAAAATAACTAACAATGAAATATATAAAATGCTTATGTTTGATACTATTTCAAATTTATTACGTGGTGATAAAATGAGTAAATCATTTGAAAATAATTGGGCTGTTCCAGAACTTGCATATTATATGATTACTACTGGAGAAGGTACTGGTGAACTCTCTACCATGTTGGAAAAAGTAAGCGATTATTATCAAAAAGAGCAGAAATCCATAGTCAATGTATTAAAAACATTTTTAGAACCATTTTTAATTATATTTCTTGCAGTAGTAGTAGGTGGTATTGTTATTTCAGTCATTGTTCCAATGTTTGGTTTATATGGCAATATATTGTAGGAGGGAATATGAATATTCTGATAAAGATTATAGTAGTAATATTTGGCCTTATATTTGGAAGCTTTTTTGCGTGTATGGGTTATAGAATTCCGAATAAAATATCAACTATTAAAAAGAGAAGCTTTTGTCCTTATTGTAAGGAACAATTGAAGTGGTACATGAATATACCAGTTTTTTCATTTATATTATTAAGAGGAAAATGTGCATATTGTAAAAAAGAAATAAGTCTCATTTATCCATTAGTAGAAATTAGTAGTGCTATATTGTTTTTATTAGGATATATTACCTATGGTTTTACTATAGATTATACAATTTTTATTATTCTTTCCGGAACATTTTTAACAACAGCGGTAACTGATTTTTTATATTATTATGTAAGTGATAGAGTAATAGTAATATCAATCATTTTAATAATATTATTATATTTTTTCAAACTCTCGTATTTTGTTTTGTTTTATAAAATTTTAACAGGTATAATTATGTTTGTATTTATGCTTCTTTTTAAATTTTTAGGTGATAAAATGTTTAAAAAAGAAAGCCTAGGTGGGGGAGACATCAAAATAATGGGGGTTATAGGATTGACTTTGGGCACTTATCCAATTCCAAATGGAATCTCATTATCTCTTTTCGTCTTAATACTATCTTCAATACTTGGGCTTATATTTGCTTTAATAATAATGAAAAAAAATAAAAATGGTATTGTGCCTTTTGGCCCATTTTTATTTCTTTCATCAATAATAATTTTTTATTTTCAAAATATGATTCTAACTATTTTTTCTTTTTAATAAAGTGCTCTTTCTTTGCATTTTTCATTACGTTTGCAATGAAATTGCATTTTTCTTATAGTTCTTTTTTCAATTTGTCTTATTCTTTCTCTTGTGACACCAAAAATATTTCCGATTTCTTCTAGTGAATATACTTTATCGTTATAAAATTTGTATCTTAATTTTATAATCTCTTTTTCTCTATCATCTATATTTTGACATAAAAAAAGTTCTTCTACAATTTCTTTATTTAATAAATCTTTTGCTGCTTTTTCTACACTTTCAGCTGCTTCTTTATCCTCTAATAATTCTACTAATTCAGTATGTTCTTCTTCTCCTACCATTGTATTATAAGATATAACATCATCACATAGTAATTCATAATTATCCACTTCTTCAATAGTAAGATTTAAATACTTACACATTTCATTTTTTGTTGGTTCATGAGAAAATTCCCTAACAAAATCTATTTTTTTTGCTTTGTATTTTTTAATTTCCGTATCCAAATGTACTGGTATGCGAATGGTTCTTGAAGTGTCAGCAATTGCTCTAGTAATAGCTTGTCTGATCCAATAATACGAATATGTAGAAAATTTACAATTTTTTTCTAATTTAAAATATTCTACTGCTTTCATAAGTCCAATATTACCTTCTTGAATTAAATCTAGTAGAGATAAACCATTTCCTTGATAACGCTTTGCAACAGTTACTACCCATCTTAAATTTGAATTTATTAATTTTTCTCTTACTTCTGAGTCATCCTCATTATTTTTTCTTTTGTCGCTTAATTCTTCAAAACATTTTTTTTCTTCTTCTGCAGAAAGAACTGGAAATGATTCAAAGGATTGAAAATATAATTCAGTTGTATTATTTTGAATTTTTAAAAAATCAGAATATGAATTATCTTCATTAGTTTCATCCTCAGAATATTTTTCCTCTAAATCAAAATCATTATTATTCATTTTATACCCCCTTTTTTTATAACCAATAAATTATAACATATTTTTAGTTAACTGTCAATTGCTTTTGTATAATGTATATGGTACAATTGTTCTATAGGAGCGAGTATGTTTGATTATTTAATTGGTACTATTGAAAGAATTGAAGCAAATTATATTGTTTTGGATGTTAGTTTTGCTGGTTATAAAATTTTTACATCAAATCCATTTTCTTTTATTGCAGGAGAAAAAGCAAAAATTTTTATTTTTAATTATATTAGAGAAGATGAACAATCTTTATATGGATTTAAATCATTAGAAGAAAGAAAATTGTTTTTATCTCTCACACAAGTTAAAGGATTAGGCCCTAAAACTGTGCTTCCAATGTTAGCAACAGGAAGTATATCCGGTATAGTAGATGCCATTGAGAGAGAAAATATTTTATATTTAACTAAGTTTCCTAAAGTTGGGGAAAAACTGGCCAAACAAATTATATTGGATTTAAAAGGAAAATTAGTTGCAGTAAATGATGTAAAAGACGAAAATGAAGATTTGGTTTTAGCATTAGAGAGTTTGGGATATAAAATGATCGATATTAAAAGAGTGTTAAAGTCTATTGACAACTCTTTACCAATAGAAAATCAAATAAAAGAAGCATTAAAATTATTATTAAAGTAGGTGAATATGGAAGAGAGAATTATATCAAATTATGAATTAGAAACTGATAGTTTTGAAAAAACAATAAGACCAGATTCAATGGATGAATATATTGGGCAAGAAGAAATAAAAGATAATTTAATTGTTTTTATAAAAGCTGCTTTACTTAGAAATGAGCCGTTAGATCATGTTCTTTTGTATGGGCCTCCCGGATTAGGTAAAACAACATTAGCTCATATTATTGCTAATGAACTTGGAAGTAACTTGAGGAGTGTGAGTGGGCCAACGATTGAAAAAAGTGGCGATATAGCTGCTGTTTTATCGACTTTAGAACCTCGTGATGTGTTATTTATTGATGAAATCCATAGAATTCCAAAATATATTGAAGAAATTTTATATAGTGCTATGGAAGATTTTAAATTGGATATTATTGTGGGTAGCGAAGGTCAAACTAGAAATATTAATATTGATTTGCCACCATTTACGTTAGTTGGTGCTACTACTAGAGCAGGAGATCTTTCTTCTCCTTTAAGAGATAGATTTGGTATTGTATCTAAATTGAATTTTTATACAACATTAGAATTAAAACAAATAATAGAAAGAACAAGTCGTGTATTAAATATTTCAATAAATGAAGATGCAGCATTGGAAATTTCTAAAAGAAGTAGGAAAACACCAAGAATAGCTAACAGATTACTGAAAAGAATCGGTGACTTTGCTTTAGTTGAAGGTGATGGAGTAATAACAAAAGAAATTGCTTTATCTTCACTTAAAAAATTGGCTGTTGATGAAAGTGGAATGGAAAAGATTGATATCGATTATTTAACTAGCATAATCGAAAAATTTAACGGAGGACCTGTCGGAATTGAAAATATTTCTTCATCAATTGGAGAAGAAGTAACTACTATTGAAGACGTTATTGAACCATTTTTATTACAAGAGGGCTTCGTTAAAAGAACATCGCGCGGTAGACAAGTAACAGAGAAAGCATATAAGTATTTAAATAAAGAATATCAAAATTCATTGTTTAATTAAAAAAGAACTATTTATATAGTTCTTTTTTGTATAAATCAATTACATCATTCATTTTTGAAATAAAAGTTATTCCTTCGTTTTGTTCTTCATCAGTAAGTAAATAAATAGGATTAATCTCTATTTTTGTGAGTTTATAATTATCTATAAAATTTGTGATGGATTTATCTAATTCTTCATTTTCAAAAACATAAACATATTTAATTTTATTATTTCCAACAAGTTTTCTTGCTTCGGCATAGTTTTTATCACTACTTTCGAGATTTGGATCTAAAGGGACAATACTGATACCATACTTTTCTAAATATGAAAAAGTTTTATTTGAAGTAATTAAAATATTGTAATCACCGCTTTTCCCAATATTATATAGTTCGACATCTAACTCTGATATACTTTCTTTTAATAATTTATAATTATTTTCTATTTTTTCTTTTGTATATATATTATCTGTGTAATCAATTAAACTTTCTTTGATATTTCTACATAACATTAAATAATTTGATGGGTCTAGCCACAATTCTTCTATTCCATTATTGTAACTCATTTTTTTCATTGCATCTATTATTCTGATTTCTCCGTTTATGTTCAACAAGTCTCTTGCGATTGAACCTTCATCGCCTAATCCGTTATATATAAATATATTTCCTTCTGCGAATGTTTTTAACTGTTTATTAGTGAAGGTTTTGCTTTTTATATCAGTTCCACTTGGAAAAATACTATTTACATTTGTATATTCACCATATATGGCTTCTGTAGCATATTTTATTGGATATATTGTTGTGTAAGTATAATTGTTTTCAAATTCCTCTCCATTAAAACATCCACCAGTAATCATTAATAGAACTACAAATAATAAAATTTTTATTTTTTTCATTTTTCCTCCATTGGTACTAAATCAATACCACCTTTAAATAAGGGATTACATTTGAGTATTCTTTTGATTCCTAATAACGCTCCTTTAAGAGCCCCAAATTTAATAACACATTGTTTAGTGTATTCAGAACATGTTGGGTAAAATCTGCATAAATGATGTGTAGAAAAGGGAATGCGCTGATACCACTCAATTAATTTAACAATTATTTTTTTCATATTATTAGTCTACCATATTTTATAAAAAATTGAAATATTTATAACGATTTTCATATTTATTTGTTATAATAGTTGTAGTACCTTATGGAGGAAAAATGAAATTATTAAATGAATATGGGTTTGATTTTGCTGATAGTGCATTGATTAGTACCGCTCTTGCTCATTCAAGTTATGCATATGAAAATAAAGTTGAATCTTATGAAAGACTTGAATACTTGGGAGATGCTGTGTTAGAAGTAGTATGTACAGAGTACTTGTTTCGCCAAACAACATATAAAGAAGGAGAAATGAGCAGAAGAAGAAGCCTTTATGTGTGCGAAAATGCTTTGTATGAATATGCTAAAGATATAAATTTAAGTTCTTATATAAAAATGGGAAATGGAATAAAATATGCCAATAAAACTGTGATTGCAGATGTGTTTGAAGCTTTAATTGCAGTAATTTATTTAGAAGAAGGAATTAATAAAGTGAAAAAATTATTTAATGCATTAATTGTTCCTTATATTGAAAAAGATGTGGATTTTTTGAAAGATTATAAATCAATATTACAAGAAAATGTCCAGACCGAACAAAAAAGTGTACATTATGATGTGATATCAGAAACTGGGCCAGCACATAAAAAACATTTTAAAGTATCGGTTTTAATAGATAATATTTTATATGGTATAGGTGAAGGAAATAGTAAAAAAGAAGCAGAACAAATGGCTGCTAAAAATGCGCTTTCAAAAGCAACTAACAAGTAAAGTAGGTGAAGTATGTATATAAAAGAAATAAGACTCAATGGATTTAAAAGTTTTGCTGATAAGTCTGTTATTTCACTTGGTAAAAACTTTACAGGTATAGTTGGACCAAACGGAAGTGGAAAAAGTAATATAGTGGATGCTATAAAATGGGTACTAGGAGAGCAATCCGTTAAAACATTACGTGGTACTAACAATATGACTGATGTTATTTTCAATGGTTCTAAAAGTCGTGCAGCATCTTCTAGTGCTAGTGTAACACTTGTTTTTGATAATTGTGATCATACAATTAATATTGATTATGATGAAGTTTCTATTAAAAGAATTGTGTACAAAAGCGGCGATAATGAATATTATATAAATAATGAAAAATGTAGATTAAAAGACATAATAACTTTATTAATAGATACACTTGCTTCTAAAGAATCTTTTAATATTATTCCTCAAAATAAAATAGATGAAATTTTATCGGATAAGCCAGAAGAAAGGCGAACGATTTTTGAAGATGCAGCTGGTGTATTGAAATACAGAAAAAGAAAAGAAGAAACACTAAGAAAGTTAGAAAGAACTCAAGAGAATATTGAACGAATTGAAATGATAATAAAAGAACTTGAGATCTCATTATTACCACTTCAAAAGCAGTCGGTCAAAGCAATTGAGGCTAAGACTTTAAGAAGCGAACTTGTTAGTATTGAGGGTGGCTTAATAACATACGATATAAAAAAATATAAATCATTAATTGATGAGAATGCGTTTAAAAAAGAAGAAATTTCAAATAATATTTCATCATTTAATTCTCTATCTTCAAGCAATGATGCTAAGATTGAAAAGAATAAACTAAATTTAATAAAAATAGAAGAAAAGATTTCTTTACTACAAGCAAAAATATTGGATTTAACTGAGGAATTAACTAAATTAACTACTAAAAAAGAATTGATAAAAGAGCGTAGTAAATATGATAAAAATAGTAATGAAGTAAAAAACAACTTGATTATTTTAAAAGAGAAAGAGTTGAATATAAAAACTGATATTTCAAAATGTGAAATGGATATTAAAGAATTTGATGAGGAAATCAAAAAAATAGAAAAAAGCATTACTGAAATATCGTTAGAACTTTCTAATAATTCTAAGAAAAGAAATATATTAAATGAAGAAATAAATGGTTTAAAAGTTCATGATTTGGAAACAAAATCAAAAATTTCTATTCTAAAAAATAATATTGAAAATAATAGTAAAGTTCCATATAGTGTTAAGGCAATACTTAATAGTAATAAGATCCCGGGAATTATTGATACAATTGGAAATATTTTAAGTATTGAAGAAGAATATAATTTAATGTTGGAAGTGGCCCTGGGAGCTTCTGCAAATTTTGTAATTACCGAAAATGAAGATAGTGCTAAACAATCAATAACATATTTAAAAGATAATAAAAAAGGAAGAGTAACATTTTTTCCACTAACTGTTATTAAACCTCGTAGTATTGAACCAGAGGTAAAAGAATTATTAATAAATCAAAAAGGATATTTGGGTATAGCTTCTGATTTGGTTGATTATGATCGAAGATATTACAATATAGTCACAAATCAATTAGGAAATATTATTGTTTGTACTGATATAAACGCAGCTTCTAATATTAGCAAAATAGTGAAATATAGATACAGAATTGTTACTTTAACGGGTGAATTATTTCATGTTGGAGGGTCTCTAACGGGTGGTAGCATTAATACATATTCAGGAAATAAAGATAAACTTGATTTAGAAACTCAAGAAGCTTTATTAATAAAAATAAATAATAATATAGTATCAAAAACAAAAGAGTTAAAGAGTATTGATTATAATATAGAGGTTATTAAAAATAATGTTTATAAATACAATCTTAATTTGGTGGCAGAAAAAGAAAAATTAAATATAAGAAATAATTTGTTGTCTGAATATACTATGACTCATATGAAAATAAAAGAAGAGATTGATTCTTTAAAAGGGGAAAAGTTAGAACAAAATTTAAAAGATATATTAAATTTAGTAAATAATTTGGAACTTGAGAAAGAATTGAAAGAGAAAGAATTGAAATCTTTACAAAAAGAGAAATCCGAATTAAATGATCAAATTATTGAGGATGAATCATTGAGCAAAAAAAATCACGAAGAATTAAATAAGTTTGCCGCTTCTTTAAATGAAATAGAACTATTGTTGGTAAAATATAATCTTCAAATTGATAATTTATTATTAAAATTAAATGAGGAATATGCTGTAACTTATGAAAAAGCAATTTTAGAATTTTCTCTAAATATAGATGAAAATGATGCCAGGATTAAAGTTAATGAATTAAAAAAGAAATTAAAGGAAATAGGTGAAGTTAGTTATTCTAGTATTGAAGAATATGAAAGAATTAATAAGAGATATACGTTTTTGACCACCCAAAAAGAAGATCTTTTTGAGAGTAGGAATAATTTGTTAGGTATTATTTCTGATATGGATACTATTATGTCAAAAAATTTTAAAGATACTTTTGATATGATTAATAAAGAATTCAACAAAGTATTTATAAAATTATTTGGTGGTGGAGAGGCAAGACTTATACTTACAAACCCACAAGATATATTGAATACTGGGATTGATATTATCGCTATACCATCTGGGAAAACTTTAAAACCGATATCTTTGCTTTCGGGAGGAGAAAGAACATTAACTGCGATTAGTTTGTTATTTTCAATAATGAATTTAAAAAAAGTTCCTTTTGCTATATTGGATGAAGTTGAATCTGCTTTAGACGAAACAAATGCAGAAAAATTTGGAGAATATTTGAAAATATATAAGGATAAAACTCAAATTTTAATAATTACTCACAAAAAGAAAACAATGGAATATGTAGATACTTTATATGGAGTTACAATGCAAGAAAGTGGAGTTAGCAAACTAGTTAGTGTGAAGTTGGCAGAAATAAAATAGTTATCTTATTTGATAACTATTTTTGATTGATTAATTGTAAGCCTTATAAATTCATATTTTCCATTGCCAAGTAATTGTTTTTCGTTGTCATTTTTTTCTGGAGTGTATTCTATTGTTATACCATCTGTGTCATAATTATTTTTTAATATTTTTGGATATATGCTTTGAAAATGAGTGGAAACTGAGGAATCGAATATTATATTAAGGAATGCTACAATTGAATTATAAGTGTTTGTTGTTAGAAGTGGAGTTTCTTTAATTGAAATAATATAAACAGAGTCTCCGCTGTGAGATATTAAGGCAGAGATATTTCCTTTTTTAAATGTGTAAGTACTATTACTAATTATTTTTGATTTATCAGAGTCTAAATCCAAAGCATAAATAGGACTATACCCAGAAAATATGTCATTAATTGAAGATAAAGTATTGATTTTCAAAATAGTGTTTTCATCACCATAAATAAATTCAAATCCATATTCTTTAATCATATCTTGGAGCACAATATTTTGAAATATATCATATGTGGACTGATAATTATTTCCCAGTAAAGCAGATACTAAACTTTCCATTAATTGAGCAACATTGCTTGAATATAAATAGTTTGAATCATATGAGGTATATAATATACTGTCTTCATATTTAAATTCATATATTTCCTCATTATAATTTACAATTACATTATTATTTTTAATATTCATACTTATACTATTGTCAGTATTATAATTGTCAAATTCTATTTTTAAATTTGATAGATATTCAATATCATCTTTTTTCCCATATCCTTTATATTTTGATCCAATTCCTATGATACTTAATATTAAACACATTAATAATAAGATACCATATATAATTATTCGAATTATATTATTTTTTTTCATATGGCCTCCTATTATAAAGTATACAATATTTCATAAAAAAAATAAAGAACTAAATTGCTCTCATTATTTCTTCACCTTCATATGGGTTATTTGGATTGATTTTATCTGGGAATAAAATACCGTTTAGGTGATCAATTTCGTGTTGAAATGCAACTGCGATTTCTTCGCGAACTCTTTCTGTATGTTTATTACCATTTTCGTCATAAAACTCTACGGTAATTCTTGCAAATCTAGGAACAATGCCGTTTATTTCACGATTGACACTTAGACAGCCTTCTCCTTCTTCAACATAAATAAGTTCTTCAGAATGAGAAATATATTTTGGATTAATTACAGTGTACTCAATAAAAGAGCCATCTTCCAATTTATATGATATTACAAATATTCTTTTTAAAATTCCAAGCTGAACAAACGCTAGTCCCATTCCACCACGAATATTATTCTTTTTTGCATAATCTTCATCTTGAGATAACCTTAAATATTTAGTCATATCTTGGATTTTTTTAATATCGTTTTTTGCTAAAGGAAATTTAACTTTTTCACTAATATTTTTTAATATTTTATTTTCTTCTGTTAATATATCACTTTGTTTTAACATATTTACTCCTCAAATTCAGTAATATTATATCATTTTATTATTATTTTTACAAATAGATATTGTAATTCAAAATAAAATTTGATAATATCAATTTCATGCGAATAGTATTTAGTTCGCTTTTACTTAATATTTTTACTCATTATATTAGGGAGGTAAAATGAATTTATCTAAGGATGAACTTAGAGAAGAAGAAAAGTATTTAGACAAAACTATTAAAACAATAAGAGAACAAATAAGTGAATTGGGCCAACAGATGTATGATGATGAAGAAAAACAGCGGGAATTTAAGGAATATATGTGGAATCAAAGACAAGAACTTGATTTAGCTGAGATGAAAACTCTTATGAGCAATAATGATTTGGAAATAAATGAACTCGAAAGAAAAGCCAAACATTATAAAAAATTATATAAGATACAAGAAAGTCCATATTTTGGAAGAATAGTATTTACTGATGAAGAAAATACAAATAACATATATATTGGCTTAACTTATTTGACAAAAGCAAATGAAAATAAAAATTTAATTTATGATTGGAGAGCTCCGATTTCTAATTTATTCTATGATTATGAACTCGGTAAGGCTTCTTTTAATGCACCTGGAGGTAAATTTTCGGGCGTTATAACTAAAAAAAGACAATTTACTATTGAAAATTGTGAATTTAAGAGAATATTTGATAACAATTTAAATATAAATGATGAGATGTTGCAAGAAGTACTTTCTAAGAAAAATTCTGCAATGATGAAAAATATTGTTAATACAATACAAAAAGAACAAAACTTGATAATAAGAAATGTATTGGACAAAGTTCTTGTGGTTCAAGGAATCGCGGGATCAGGAAAAACTTCAGTGGCACTTCACAGAGTTGCATTCTTATTATATAGGATAAAAAATTTAACAAGTAATAAGGTGTTAATATTTTCTCCAAACAATGTTTTTTCAAAATATATATCGAATGTTCTTCCGGAACTTGGGGAAGAAAATACTAAAGAAACTACTTTTGACAAATTTTTGTATACCTATATTAGTGAATACAAAAAAATTGAAACTTTTACGGAATTTGTTGAAAGATTTTATGACAATATTGATCCATTTAAAAAATTAATTAAATTAAAACAATCTGATAAGATGATTGATTTGATCAATCAATATATTGAAAATTACACATCTGATATTTACTTTGTAAATGACATATTTAACCATGAAATATATTTAAAAAAAGAATATTTAAATGATTTGTATAGTAATAGATATAAAAAAATGTCATTATATAAAAGGCTTGAAAAAATTGCTGAAAAAGTTGCTTTAAATGAATTTAATGGAAATAAAAGTAAACAAAGAAGTGTATTTAAATGGCTATATGAATCAATAAATAAAACAATTGATTTGAAGGAGATTTATAAAAATTTTTATAAAAGCAATGAATTTTTAGATGCCTACGGAGAAGAAATTCCGTTGAGTTATATTAAGCGTTTGAATGAAGAAAAAATTAGTTATGAAGATGCTTGTATATTTGTATATATGAAAAGTATTTTAAATGAATTTGAACAAGATTTCTTTATAGAACAAGTAATAATTGATGAAGCACAAGATTATACTAAACTACAATATATATTACTCAAAAAAATATTAAAAAAAGCTTCGTTTACAATCTTAGGAGATGTTAATCAAACAATTAATCCGTATTACAAATACCAGACACTTGAGGATTTAAAAACGGTTTTTGAAGATGTGGATTATATAGAACTTAATAAAACGTATAGATCTAGCCCAGAAATCATTGAATATACAAACAAGATATTGAAACTTTCACATGTAAGTGCAATTAGAAGGGACACAAAAGTACCTGTTAAATTGAAGAACGAAATAAATTTGAAGGAAGATTTAATAAAAGATATAAACGATTTGAAAGGTAATAGTAGCATTGCAATTATTACTAAAACAAAGGTGGAAGCAAACAGTATTTATCAGTTATTAAAAAAAGAATATAATTATATAGTTCTTGCCAAAAATGATGGGAAAGATTTTTCAAGGAAATTAATTGTGATTCCAGTATATTTAGCAAAAGGATTGGAATTTGATGCAACAATAATTTATACAACACTAAGTAATAAATTTGACTTAGAAGAAAAATATTTATTTTATGTTGCTTGTACTAGGAGTCAACATCATTTAATAGTATATAATCAATAAAGGAGAGTGAGAAAAAATGAAAGAGATAATTCCGACACACGTAGCAATAATAATGGATGGGAATGGCAGATGGGCAACAAAAAGAGAAATGAAAAGGAGTGCAGGGCATGAAGCTGGATTTAAAACATTAAAAGTTTTAGCAAAACATGCTTTGAGTAGAGGTGTTAAAGTATTAAGCGTGTTTGCTTTTTCAACCGAAAATTTCAAAAGAAGTGATGAAGAAGTAAACTTTTTAATGAATTTATTTACAACTAAATTTAAAAGTGAGATAGCTTTTTTTAACAAAAATAATGTAAAAGTGATTTTTTCCGGCAGAAATGAACCATTATCTAAAGAAGTAATAAAATCAATGAGAATTTTGGAAAAAAAGACAATTAATAACACTGGTGGAATTTTAAATATATGTTTAAATTATGGGGGTCAATCTGAAATTGTAGATGCAGCAAAAAAAATAGTGAAAGAAACTGAAAAAGGAATTTTAAATATCGAAGATTTAACTGAAAAAACATTTGTGAAATATTTGTATCAAAACCTACCACCAATTGATTATGTGATTAGAACGAGCGGTGAGATGCGTATAAGTAATTTTATGTTGTATGAAATGTCGTATGCAGAATTTTATTTTCCCAAAACATTATTTCCGGATTTTGATGAAAAAGAGTTTGATAAGGCAATAAAGTACTATAACAAAAGGGACAGAAGATTTGGCAGTGTAAAAATAAAGAAATAGCAAAACGTTTTACACTTTTATTTACACTCGGGTTGTGCTTAATGTAAAATGTTTATATAATGTGTATATGAAAGGTAGATTGCGATATGGAAAAAAAAGAAATTGAGAAAAAAGAAAATAAAAAGGAACAATTTATTGAAGAAGAATTCGAAGGAAGAAAAGTAATAATACTTGTATTAATAGTGTTGTTAATTGTAGTTGGAATGATAGTTGGTCCAAAATTGTTAAACAATGGTCCGGACACATCTTCAACTCTTGAACCAGAAACTTCAACTCAAAAACCCGAAGAAAATAAGGAAACATCAACAGAAAAAGAAGAAGCTGACGAAGAAGTTGCCGTTGCATCCTATTATTATGAAACAGTAAAAGATAATTTTGGTAATACCATTGTAAAAAGAAAGAAGGTGTTATCAAATTATAGTGATTTCAAATTACCAGAAATACCTTCTAAAGAAGGGTATAGATTTAAAAGATTTATAGTAAAATGGAATAATTCTAAAACAGAAGTTGTTGTTACTGCAGAGTTTATAAAAATATGGACTGTTACTATATATGACGGGGAAGATATTATTAATACGTTTGTTATTGATGACAATACTACATTATCTGATACAAACAAAAATGCTGTTGTAAAAAACAATTATACTTTAATAGGAATATATTATGATGAAGATTTTACTCATGAATATGTTTCTGGAGCTATTGAGGAAAATATAAATCTTTACAGTAGGTGGATGAGTAATCCCAAAATTATAAAACAAACATATACAAGTAATATTTATCCAAGTATTATACAGAATGACTTAGTAGTAGATGTAATAGACTTTAATGTAAAACTTAGCGGAAAAGTTGGACATGCAACAAATGAAGAATTAACTGGGTGGGAATTTACTGAAGACACACACATATTACCATTATATATAAAAGCACCAGTAGAGGCTGGAATTACATGGGAGAGTAAAACTTTTAATGGAACTACTGAACTTATAAGCATCGATGGCACTGCAGATGAAGAATATATTTTGGGAGTAAATGGTACAGAAACAGGAACACCAAATGATTTAGTAATAACATATACAACTACTGAAGATGTTTCGTATACATATACTTATAAATTTGATATAACAAAACTAGAGTTATTACCTGAAGTAGGGACAGAATATAATATTACTTATGTACTCAATAATCAGGCTGAAATAACAGATGTAGTCAATCCTAATGCAACAACGACATATGTTTATGGTACAGGATCAACATTAGTTGATGCAACAACTGAAACTATAGGATATGTATTTGTGGGATGGTATACTGATAGTACATATACTAATAAAGTCACTGAAATTAGTGCTGGAATGTATGGTGATATAATACTTTATTCTAGGTTTGAAATTAATTATATAATCAATTATGAAAATATTGAAGGTGCTACAAATAATAACGTTTCGACATATACTGAAGATTTGGGGCAAGTGATGCTGGTAAATCCGGAAAAATCAGGCTATACATTTACCGGATGGAAATTAATTGATGAAAATGGAGAAAGTGTAACCAGTATTACTCCAATTAAAGCAAGTAACTATGCAAGCAACAATATCATTACACTTTATGCTACTTGGGAAGTAATAGAATATACACTTACATTTAATAAAAATATTCCGACTTCTTTAACTGCGCCGGTTGGAGGGGATGCTGATCCTAATATTACTGATAGTATTCCTTCTGATATAGTAGTTGATGTAACTGATGGTGAAGTGGAATTGCCAGACTTAACAAATGTAATTGTAGAAATGCCATGTGGTACTACTCAAGAATATCAATTAACGGGTTGGGCGCAAGAATCAAATAGTGTAACTGGGGAAAATACTTATACTTTGGATGTAGAAGATGCAAACGAAGACAATAAGGTTGAATTTTATGGAGTATGGGAGACATACCAAGCAGAATAAAATAGAAAATCGAACCACAAAATAGTGGTTTTTTCTTGTCTTTCTTTTTGAGTTAACTTATAATAATATTGTGAGGTATGTATGCAATATGTATTAAATGGAAAATGTTACAGCATAATAATAAATCGAAAAGATATTAAAAACATGTATTTGAGAGTAAATGAAAATTTAGATATATGTGTAAGTGCTAACAGATTTATTACAAATTCTACTATAGAAAATTTTATAAAAAATAATACTATTTCCATTAATAAAATGATTGAAACTCAGAAAAAAAGAATAATTAAAAATCAAAAGTTATATTTTTTGGGTAAAGAAAAGGAAATTGTAGTAGTAGATCAATTGGATAAACCATTAATAGATGAAAATAAATTGTATATAAAAAATTCTGAATTAATCAATAAATATATTAAGAAATTGACCATAGAAGTGTTTACTCAAGAACTAGAAAAATGTTATAGTTTATTTGAAGAAAATATTCCTTTCCCCATTTTAAAAATAAGAAAAATGAAAAGCAAATGGGGGAGCTGTAAAAAGATAGATCATACAATTACTTTAAATTCAGAATTAATAAAATATAGTATTGATGATATAGATTATGTTATAACACATGAACTAAGTCATTTTTTAGAATTTAATCATTCAAAAACATTTTGGTACTATGTACAAAAATACAAACCAAATTATAAAATTAATAAAAAACATTTGAAGGAGTAAATATGATAACTAGTACAAACAACAAAGTAGTAAAATATTTAAAAAGTTTAAAATATTTAAAAAACATTAAAAAACACCATGAATTTATTGTAGAAGGTGAACACTTGGTAGAAGAAGCATATAAAAGTAATATGCTTAATTCCGTGTATATTTTAGAAAGCAATAATTTTGATTATGATGTAAAAAAAGAATATGTTACCGCCAATGTCATGAAACATATTTGTTCATTAAAAACTAATTGTTCGATTATAGGTTTATGTAAAAAAATAAAGAATGAAACAATAATTGGTGAAAAAATTGTTTTGAGTGATGGAATACAGGATCCGGGGAACATGGGCACAATAATAAGAAGTTGTGTAGCGTTTGGAGTAGATACACTTGTTGTTAGTGAAGATACAGTAAATATTTATAATGAAAAAGTATTAAGGGGCACTCAAGGTATGATATTTAAGATAAATATTGTTAGAATGAATTTAAGCAAGGCAATTGAAATTATCAAAACCAAAAATATAGAATTAATAGGAACTAGTATGAAGGGGATTCCCTTAAAAAACGTTGCATTAGTTGAAAAATATGCGTTGATTTTGGGAAATGAAGGTTTAGGAGTCAAACAAGAGTTTCTAAGTGATTGTGACAAAGTAATAAAAATAGAAATGGATGAATTGTGTGAAAGTTTGAATGTTGCGGTAGCGGGTTCAATAATAATGTACAAATTGAGGTGATTTAATATGATATATATAGGAAAAATTACTAATACTCACGGTTTAAAAGGTGAATTAAGAATAATAAGTAACTTTGAATATAAAGACAAAATATTTCTTATAAACGAATATTTATATGTGGGAAAAGAAAAATTGAAAATTGAAGCTTATCGAAAACATAAAATTTATGATATGGTAAAATTTTATGACAAAAATAGTATTGATGATGTGGAAATGTATAAAGGAAGTAGTGTGTATGTTGGAACATTAAATTTAGAGGAAAACGAGATATTAGATGCCGATTTAGTTGGGTTTCAAACAATATATAGCGGAAAAAAACTCGGGATAATTTCTTCGGTTGATAATTATGGAACGAAGATTTTGAGAGTTGATAAATTGTTGATTCCATATAACGAACATTTTATTGAAAAAATTGATAAAAAATGTGGTATTATATATTTAAGAAATTTGGAAGGAATTGTTGATGAAAAATAGAAAAAAACTGTTAATATTTTTAAAAAATAGTATGCTTAAATCAATTAACTGCGAAAAAGAAAATTATGATCACATAAGTGGTGTTTCAAAAAACCAAAGAAAAGTACAATATTTAGAACTTAGTTTAATAAGGAAGAACAAGTAATATGAAAATTGATATATTGACATTGTTTCCTAATATGTTTGAAGGATTTCTTACTGAAAGCATAATTAAAAGAGCTTTGAAAGATAAAAAATGCGAGATTAACATTGTTAATATTAGAGACTTTTCTACATACCCTAACAAACAATGTGATGATTATGTTATTGGTGGCGGTAGCGGAATGGTTTTGATGATTGAACCGATTTATAATGCAATAAATAGTATTAAAACCGATGATAGTTATATAATTTTGTTGACACCTAGAGGAAAAACATATAAGCAGGAAAAAGCCAAACAATTGCTTGATAAAAAACACATAATTTTAATATGTGGTCATTATGAAGGCGTAGATGAAAGAATAATAAATTATATAGATGAAGAAATTTCTATAGGTGATTATATATTAACGGGTGGTGAACTTCCGGCAATGGTTATAACTGATAGTATTGTAAGACTTACTCCGGGCGTTATAAATGCCGAAAGTTTAGAAAATGAGACATTTAATAATGAATATGTAGATTATCCAGTATATACAAAGCCACAAGAATTTAAAACTTTTAAAGTTCCAGATGTTTTGCTTTCCGGTCATCACGAAAATATTAAAAAATATAGAAATTCAGAGAGTAAAAGACTCACAAAATTAAAAGAAAGTTAGGTAAGAATTATGAACTACATTGTGGAATCAAAAAATTCTGTAATAAAAAACATATATTTTCCTGCTGATATTGTAGGGTTGGAAATAAAAACTCAAAACAAAATTGGTAAATCGAAAATGAAAAAAATTATAATTGTTGATATATCATTATCAACTGTATATATAAAAAGAATAATTGTTAAAAAAATAAACAAATTGATTTTTTTAATTAATAAAATTTTAAATAGCGATGATACGCCTGAAGGTGATACAATTATTGTTCTCGATGAAATTCAAAAATTGAAATCCATGATAATAGTAAAGTATAAGCAATTTTTAACTACAGAAAACTATAAAGATATGTTGAGGAGAATAATTTTAATAGAAAATGAATTTAAAAGCAATTATACTTCCAAAATGTTTTTACAAAATATAATGAATTATTCTGATGAAGATCAAACAGAATTTATGCAAAGATAAAATTGTTGTAAAAGTAACAATAATGTGATATTATTATCTAAAGGACAAGATAGTTGATAATGTTTATATAGAGAGTTAGTGTGTGGTGAAAACTAACTAGACATGGCATCTATTACTACCTTAGTTTAAAATTTGGTTTTTGAATTAAGAAAATATTAGGATGGTACCGTGCTTGATGCACTCCTATGGTAGTCATCTTTTTATTTGGAAGGGATGGTTGTATGCAGGAAGAATTGGATCAAAAAATTGCAACTTTGAGAATGGAAAAATTAATGCTTTTACGGACTAAAGAAAAATGTAATGACAAAGAAGAATTGTTTTCTATTGAAAAAAAGATTATAGAAGTGAATTTAAAAATGAAAGATTTAAGAAAAAAGTATAAGGAAAAGATATTAAAAGAGAAAGGAATTGTAAAATGAAAAACATAAAAGAAGATGAAAAATTAAATATAATTAATCATAGTTGTGCGCACTTATTAGCACACGCAATAAAGCATTTATATCCGGAAGCGTTATTTTGGGTTGGACCGGTTATTGAAGATGGATTCTACTATGATATTGATTTGGGTGATAAAGTAATTACTGAAGAAGATTTACCATTAATTGAAAAAGAAATGAAAAAGATTTCTAAAGACAATAAATTAATTAAAAGAATAGAATTATCTAAAGAAGAAGCTTTAAATATGTTTGCAAACGATTTATACAAAGTGGATTTAATTTCTAGGATGGATGAAAATGAACAAGTAATAACTGCATATCAGCAAGGAGATTTTATTGATTTATGTCGTGGCCCTCATGTTGAGTCTACTAAGGTGATAAAATATTTTAAATTACTAAAAGTAAGCGGCGCTTATTGGAAAGGTGACTCAAAAAATAAAATGCTTCAAAGAATATATGGCATTTGTTTTGAAAATGAAGAAGATTTAAAGGAATATCTAGAGTTTTTAGAAGAGGCTAAGAAACGCGATCATAAAAAATTGGGACGTGAATTAGAATTGTTTATGTTTAGTGAATATGGGCCTGGTTTTCCGTTTTGGTTGCCAAATGGTATGCTGCTTAGGAGAATACTTGAAAATTTTTGGTATGAAGAACATGAAAAAGAAGGATATGAATTTATTAAGACTCCCACAATGCTAAACAAAGATTTATGGGAAATTTCGGGTCATTGGGAAAATTACAAAGATAATATGTATACTACGAAAATAGATGAGAAAGAATATGCGATAAAGCCAATGAATTGTCCCGGTGGAATGTTAGTTTATAAAAATAAGTTGCATTCATATAAAGAACTTCCATTGAGAATAGGCGAACTTGGACTTGTTCATAGGCATGAAGCAAGTGGAGCTTTAAATGGACTTTTTAGAGTTAGGACATTTACACAAGATGATGCTCATATATTTATGAGAGAAGATCAAATAGAAAGTGAGATTATACAATTAATTAATTTTATTGATAGAATTTACAATGTATTTGGATTAAAATATAGTATCGAACTCTCTACTAGGCCGGAAGAAAGCTATATTGGATCAGTTGAAATTTGGGATAAAGCAGAATTAGCACTACAAAGTGCTTGTGAAAAATCAGGCAAAACTTATAAAATAAATCCTGGGGATGGTGCATTTTATGGCCCTAAACTTGATTTTCATGTTACAGATGCTTTGAATAGAGAATGGCAATGTGGCACCATTCAACTTGACATGAATTTACCAGAAAGATTTGATTTGACATATATTGATAGTGACGGATCTAAAAAGAGACCAATAATGCTTCACAGAGTCATTTATGGAGCTGTAGAAAGATTTTTAGGGGTATTAATTGAACATTTTGCTGGTGCTTTTCCGTTGTGGCTAAGTCCAACGCAGATAATGATAATACCAGTGAATAATGAATATCATTTGGAGTATGCAAATAAAATTAAAGATATGTTGATTAATGAAAAAATTCGTGTAAAACTTGATGATAGAGAAGAAAAACTTGGATATAAGATGAGAGAAAGTCAAACAAGAAAAATCCCATATACGTTAATAATAGGTGACAAAGAAAAAGAATCGAATAATATAAGCTTTAGAAAACATGGTGTTGACGAAACAATAACTATGAGATTTGATGAATTTATATCAAAAATTAGTAAAGAAATAGAGGATAAAGTAATTTGATGACTTTGTCTTTTTTTTGTATATAAAAGTTGATTTTTTTTCAATATTATATTATGAAAACAAAAATGATTGACAAATCAGTTAATAAGTGTTATAATTATCTCAATAATTTAGGGGGTTATGGTATTATGAAAGGTAGATATATTCTAGATTATTTGGATGAAAATTATTTTAAAAAGCTTGAAAGAAGTTTGAAAAAATATAATATGGTGGCTTATAAAAAGTTAATGTTTGATTTTTATCCAAGATTAAGAAAAGGTGATTTTGTTGGAGAGTTGGTTTCTATAAATAAACATGAGCAAACCGAAACCTATGATTTAAAATTGCCAACGGATAATTTATTTATCAAGGTTTATGGAGAAGTAAAACTAAATTATACTATTTATAAAAAAGGTAATATAGTAATGTTGAATGTGTTAGAACCGCAAAAGATATTAATGGATGGGCATAAATCTGAATTGACTGCTTATAAAGGTATAATGATATCTAAAGCAAATGCTCAAAAAGAAATGTTTAAAATAGATTTACTTACAAAATTAGAAGAAAACAAATAGTGGGAAAAGATTAATGATAATATGTCATTAATCTTTTTATATTTTCTTCACGATCTGAGTCATATTCATAATATTTTTCAAATAATTTATTTATATTATCTTTATCAATTTTAAATATTAATCCCTTGTTTCTTTGTTTGCCTTTTTCTTTCCCACTTCTTGAAACTCTGCACATTATGGTAACAACAATCTCATTGTTTTTTAATAAATTTAAAAATTTTTCGAATGATATTAATTTATATAAAGTAATTTTATAATATCTAAAATATAATTGATTGCTTTCTTTCTTTTTGCTTGCCCAAACGATTGCCATTTTATTTAGTATTAAACTCAATCGTGATGATAATGAAGAAAATAATATATATGAGGGTTTATCAATTAATTCGTTTTTTAGATTATATATTTTTAAATAAAGTTTTTCATCTTTTTCTGATAGATCAAGTGAAAATAAATATTTCTTTTCCACTAAAACTTTTTCTCCTACCTTTAAGTTTTCACATATGGTTTTTGCAGTACCAAACTCATAATCTTTTTTTCCATATTTTTGTAATATATAATTAAGTTCGAATAATCGGGGACCATCAAAAGTAATAGAAAATAAAGAAATTGGGAATCTACTAAATCTTTGAGTGCATTTCACTTCAATTCCTTTATAGTCGGGGAAAAAAATACTATCTGGCTTTTTCCTTATCAATGACTCAAAAGTCATTCCGCCACTATTAGTTCCTTGGTTTATTCCCTTTATCCATTTTTGAACTGTAATTTTTTTAAACTCATTTATTAAATTCTTATCTTCCATTTTGACCTCCTATTTATATTATTGTCAATTTTTTATATAAACACTTTTTTGTGGTTATTGTTTCAATAAAAAAATGACTTTAAAAGCCATTTCAATGTATAGTTGGTGCGAGTACTACTAGGGTTTTGCACCTATGACACCACTTACTCATTTGTATTTGATATATCTATTTTACCACATTTATTAAACTTTGAGCAATAATTTACTTAAAGTTTTTTATTTATGTATTATTCCAATTCCTCCATTGTTTTATGAACCAAATATTAATTCTATAAAAATCATCTTTGCAATTTATAAATAAATAGCAAAGCATAAGCATTACGAATTAACATCACCTAAAACAATGGATTTTCTCGGCATAAAATTATTTTCCTTTTTTTATCAAAAAACTCTTGCAAAATCACTCGAATTAAGTGATTAATAGATTGACTTAAATATTAGATTATTCGTTATTTATGACTTATTTAACGAATGTTAGCTATATTCTTATATGGTTGGTAACACTTTTGTTTAATGGTCTTAAAATCTAGCAAACGAAAGGGTGATTTTAAATGTTGTTAGAATCAAATACAAAAGAATGTGTTTTTAGTTCATAAAATTTTTGATAAACATATCAATACTAATTGTTCCCAAAACAACTTGCTTTGAATCTTGCATATCTATAATTATAGAATTATTATTACTTTTTACAACTTTTCTCAGCAAAGATTTTTCCTCGTGTTCTGTTGCTGAATCTAATACAATAATATGAAAATCTTCAGAAATTAAGCGTTCAATTTCGTTAAATAAATAAGTTGTTTTTCCAGTTTCTCTACCCTCAACAATTAATTGCTTGTTTCCCATTTGTTTTTTCCTTATTCAATACATTTTCTTCTATCCACGCTTGCATTAAGTATATATACATTTGTCTTCTATCTGTACAGTGTGGATCTTCTCTATAAATATATCCAAACTTTCCATAAGCAGAGTAGCAACAAGAACAACAAATTCCTCTAAAAATACATTTACTGCATTTTTCAATCATTTGTGCTGTTCTATTTCTTAATTCAATTATCTCTGGTTTTTTTAGCATTTGTTCTATTTTTTCATTTAAAACATTTCCCATCACAAATTTTTCTTCACCTTTAAAACCATCGCAAGGAAAAACATCTCCATTTGGATTAACTGACACTAATTCTCTAGCTGCTCCACAAGGATATCTTAAGCATATATAATCTCTAATTGGTGTATAAACGTTTTCATAAATAATCAATCCTCCTTTCATATATGAAAAAACCCATAATATCAAATATTATGAGCTTTTATAATAACTTGCTAGGTGCAAGTTTTAACCTCAATGGTGCAGGTGAAGGGACTTGAACCCCCATGGATTACTCCGCTAGATCCTAAGTCTAGTGCGTCTGCCAATTTCGCCACACCTGCAGATGGTGGATCTTGTAGGACTCGAACCTACGACCGCCCGGTTATGAGCCGGATGCTCTAACCAACTGAGCTAAAGATCCATCACATCTATCATTTTAGCACAAATGGGCGGTCGGTGCAATAAAATTTATAATTTTTTTATAAAAAAGATATAATATAAATAGGAGAGTATATATGAAGAACATCAATATTAAATCTAGCATCATAAAATTTATGCTTTATATTTTGCTAATATTTAGTTTACTATTTTTTATTAAAACTTATTTTTCATATAGTGAGAGTAAGACAGTCAACAATTCTGATACAATATATAAAAACTTATTAGAAGATACTACTGAAAAATATTATTATAAAGTTTACTATCCAAAATTTAACAATCCTGTTATTAATGAAACAATAAAAAACTATATTTATCCTAAAGTAAAAAAATTTAAAAGAGAAACAAAAAAACATACAAATCAGCAATCTTTAATAATAAACTATGAATTATATTTTAAAAATAATTATGTAAATATATTTTTTAATATTAAAAATAGTATCGAACCAAAAGATATAGCAAAAAGTATAACAATTGATTTAAATACTTATGAAGTTGTAACAATAGACAAAATATTTGATGAAAATTATCTTAAAAACAATATTTTGGAATCAGTTTTTAAAAAATATAATACGGAAATATATAATGAAGTTACAAAAGATACTATTAAAGGCTTTAATTATAAAATATCCGAAAAATCGATTACTGTTTTTCTTGAAAGTGAAGATAATTACGATTATTCAATAAATGTGAATATTCCTTTAACTAACGATAATGAAAAAAGTACTGAAATAGATAAAACAAAAAAAATGGTTGCATTAACTTTTGATGATGGCCCAAGTTTATATACTAAACAAATAGTGGATTGTTTAAAATCCAATTCGGCAAGAGCAACATTTTTTATGATTGGCACACAAATGTCAAAAAATATTGAGATAGTAAAATATGTGTATGAAAATAATATGGAGGTTGGTAGTCATACCTATTCACACAAAGATCTAACATTGCTAACAAAGTCACAAATGGAAAATGAAATTAATTCTGTATCAATATTATATAATTCAATTACAAATGTTTATATTTCTTATCTGAGACCACCATACGGAAATTATAATAATACAATAAAATCAATTTCTCCGTATCCAATTATTACTTGGAGTATTGATCCAAAAGATTGGATGAACAAGGACGCTACTAACATATATAATCATGTAATAAAAAGAGTGGAAGATGGCAGTATAATAATATTGCATGATATTTATCCTTCAACCGTTGAAGGAATAAAGTTGATAGTTCCCCAATTAAAATCAATGGATTATGAAATAGTTACAATTAGTGAATTAAGCGAATATAAACAAATTAATTTGACACCCGGAGAAGTATATCGTGAAATTAAATAAAAAATTGAATTTATTATTTATTTATCTTCTGGAGTGTGTTATAATATTCTTGCTTGTGGATTGTTAGCTCAGTTGGTAGAGCAACTGACTCTTAATCAGTGGGTCTAGGGTTCAAATCCCTAACAGTCCACCATTTAAATATTAAATCTAGCAGTTTTATAAATTAGTTAGATTTTTTATTTTGTTTTTGTATTTTATACTTATGTAGAGGATACATAATACTTGTTAAGATTTATTGTTTATGATATATTTCTTATATAAGCAAGTGATATTTTACAGTATTAAAAGAAGGGAAAATTTATATGATAAAATATTTAGTTACTGGCGCTGGTGGGCATCTTGGGAATATAATAGTAAAAAAATTATGTGATAGTGGAAAAAGTGTGAAAGTTTTACTTATGGAAAATGAGAAAGATATTAATTATTTACCACCTAATATAGAAAAATGTGTCGGAGATGTTACTAATATTGAAGATCTAAACAATTTTTTTTCTTGTGATAAAGCGGATAAATTAGTCGTTATACATTGTGCCGCTATTGTAAGTATAAAATCAAAATTTGACATTAATGTTTACAATGTAAATGTAAATGGTACAAAAAATATAGTGGATATGTGTGTTAAAAATGGGATTTCTAAACTTATCTATGTTAGTTCGGTTCATGCTATAGAAGCTGCAAAAGATGGATCTGTAATAAAAGAATCTACAGAATTTGATTATGTAAAATTGTCTGGCTTATATTCTCAAACTAAAGCAATCGCAACACAATATGTTTTAGATGCTACCAAAGAAGGTTTGAACGTTTCAATACTTCATCCTTCAGGAATAATTGGACCATATGATTATAAAAATGGTCATTTAACTCAATTAATTATAAGCTATATGCGCAATAAACTCCCAGCAATTGTTGGCGGAGGTTATGATTTTGTAGATGCTAGGGATGTGGCAGATGGAATTATTAATTCAATCAAATATGGGAAAAATGGTGAGTGTTACATTCTATCTAATCAATTTTATTCTATTTCCAAAATAATAAATATGATGTCTCAAATTACAGAAAAAAAAGAAATTAAAACGGTTTTACCATATCAATTTGTTAATATGATTATGCCTTTTGCGGATATGTATTATAAATTAAAAAAAGCAACACCGTTATTTACAAAAGATTCAATTGAAACGTTAAATTCAAATGCTAATTTTTCTCATGAAAAAGCTGACAAAGATTTAAAATATAAAGTTAGAGAAATGAGAGAAACTTTAAATGATACTATTAATTGGTTGGATAAAAATAAAAGAATTTAAAAACTAATTATTTATATCTAAAAGTTGTATAATTGTAAATGTTGTGATACCAAAAAGTTTTATTGTGTTATTTCTTTTTTTTTGATAAAATAATTTAAGGAAGGTGATATCATGCATGAGAACACTATCTTATTTGATGCTGAAGAAGTATCTAAAAAAAATATAAAAGAAACTTTGTATCTGATTTCTCAAGACTTAGAGGAAAGAGGCTATAATCCAATTAAGCAAATAACGGGATACTTAGTAAGTGGGGATCCAGGGTATATCACTTCTTATAAAGAGTGCAGAAATCGAATTATTAAATTGGATAAGAACTTAATAATTGAAACTATAGTATCGGAGTATTTAACAAAATGAGAGTGATAGGTGTTGATTTTGGTACAAAAAGAATTGGTATTTCCGTTAGTGATGTTAATCAAATTATTGCGAGTCCGTTGAGGGTAATCGTATTCGAAAATATAAAAAAATTAGTGGAAGACATTAAAAACATTTGCGGAGAGTGCAATTCTAATATTGTTGTTATAGGGTATCCCTACCATATGAATGGAGACAAGAGTGATAAGTGTATTATAATAGATGATATAAAACAAAAATTAGAAGAAACTAATATTTCAGTTTTTTTGCAGGATGAACGACTTACTACTGTTCAGGCACAAAAAGCATTGGTTTTTGCTGATGTTAAAAGAAACAATAGAAAAAAAGTTGTTGATAAAGTAGCTTCTTGTTTGATTTTGCAAACATTTTTGGATAGGAGAAAAAATGGAAAAGCCTAATTATATAAAACTTGAAAACAAGAAAGGATTAAAAAAGGAATATAGAGTATTATTGAAAATAGAAGCCGGAGGTGAAAAATCTCCGAAAACATATCTTGTGTATACCGATGATAGAAAAGATAAATTTGATACATTAATTACTTATGTTACTTTAATAAAAAATAATAAGTTTTTTGATCCTTCGGAATCGGAAATTAAAATAATAAAAAAAATATTAAATCCATTAATTAAGGAGCAATTTGATGAAACAAAAGTTAAAAATTAAAAATCTCATTATTTTTATTATCATTATTTTAATTATGATATTTATTGCGGGTATTGGTACATATTATTACATGATTGGCCCAGTAGATAACGAAAAAAAATCTATAGAATTTATGGTTGAAAGTGGTGATAATTTTTCTAATTTAGGGTCTAAGTTAGAAAGTAATAAATTAATTAAATCAGAATTTTTTTACAAAATTTTTATTAAAATTTCTAATCCATCTGGTTTGCAAAAGGGCACCTATATATTAAATACATCTATGGACTTAAAAGAAATAGTTAATACATTAAGCAAAGGAACAAATGCAAATCCGGATGTTGTAGTTCTTACTATTCCAGAAGGAAAAAGTATTGTTGACATAGCAAAATATGTTGCTGATGTGACAAATAATGAAAAAGGTGAATTATTAGAATATTGGAATAGTGAAGATTTTATCAAAAAAGTAATAGAAAAATATTGGTTTGTTACAAAGGATGTAAAAAATAAAAATATTAGATATTCTCTAGAAGGGTATTTTTTTCCGTCAACATATGAATTACAAAACAAAGATGTTGATGCAGAATATGTAGCTTATAAATTATTGGATCAAATGGCAGCAATTCTTTCAAATTATAGGGTTGAAATTGAAGATAATGAGTATTCTGTACACGAACTACTAACATTGGCCTCAATTGTTGAATTAGAAGGAAAAAGTGAATCAGATAGAAAAAATATTGCAAGTGTTTTTTATAATAGACTTGCTAAAAAATGGAGTCTTGGTAGTGATGTTACGACTTATTATGCAGAGAATTTAAAACTATGGGAGAGGGATTTGACGAGTACTGAGATTAATAATTGTAATGGTTATAATACAAGAACTAGTTGTATGGCTGGAAAACTTCCGGTAGGACCAATTTGTAATGTTTCAAGTACTTCCATACAGGTTACGGTTATACCTGTTGATACTGATTATTATTATTTTGTTTCAGATAAATTAGGAAATATTTATTTTACTAAAACGCTTAGAGAACACAACTCAATGGTTTCTAAATTAAAGAAGGAGGGAAAATGGTACCAGTATTAGACGAATTAGAAGAATATGCTTTGCTTCATAACATACCAATTATGGAAAAAGAATCATTAGACTTTATAAAGATGCGCATAAAATTATTTAAAATACAAAAAATTTTAGAGATTGGAGCAGCAATTGGGTACTCAGCTATTAACTATGCTTTGACTGATACTAATATAGAAGTAACTACTATAGAAAAAGATAGGGATAGATTTTTAGAAGCCACTAAAAATGTTAGTAAATATAAATTGACAAATCAAATACAAATAATTTTTGCTGATGCAATGGAAACTACACTTACGGATAAATATGATTTAATTGTTATTGATGCTTCAAAAGCAAAAAACAAAGACTTTTTTGAAAGATTTAAAAGCTTGTTGAATTCTAGTGGGTTGATTATAATTGATAACATTAAATTTCATGGCTTAGTAGGAAAAAGTAATGAAATTGAAAGTAAAAATTTAAGAAATATGGTGAAAAAAATTGAAGAATTCAAGGAATTTCTAAATAATAATAAAGAATTTCGTGTAGAATATATTGATGTGGGAGATGGTTTAGCGGTATGTTACAGAACAATAAAAAGGTTATAATAATTCCCAATTCAAAAAACTTGGCTTTATTTGAGAACTTTAAAATTTTTGCTTTACCTTTAAAAGAATATAGTGTGGGATTTGAAACATATTTTTCAGTGGAAGAAATAAATAAATTATCAAAAAAATATGAAATTTATGTTATTATGAATAAACTAATGTTTTTAGAAGATATAGAAAATATTCAAAAAATTGCGTTTTTTAATATTAAAAAAATATTTATTGAAGATTTTTCATTAATAAATTTATTTGGTAAAGATAATATTATCTTGTCTCCGAATCATTTAATAAATAATAAAGAATACGTTAAATATTTGAATAATATTAATATTGATTCTTGTGTTGTTTCAAATGATTTGACATTTAAAGAATTATTAAATATTGCAAAATATACATCGAGCGAACTTTATTACACATATATTGGTAAAAATAATATAATGTATTCGAGAAGAAATTTAATTAGTAATTATAACGAATTTTTTAATGATAAATTACCACTTAAAATGGTTATTAAAGAACAAATATCAAAAAAGAAATTGTTAATAAATGAAGAAAAGGATGGAACTGTTTGTTTTTTTGACAAAATTTTTTGTGCTTCTTCCGTATATAAGGATTTGATATGCGATTATAATTTGATTATCAACTTTTCTTTTTTAAATAAAGAAGAAAAGGCAGCTGTTTTGAAAAATTATAAATATAAAAAATTAAATTCATTAATTGATACAGATGAGTATTTTTTATTTAACAAAATAAAATATAAAATTGGTGATTTAAAATGAAAAAATGTGAGTTATTAGCACCGGCTGGTGATTTAGAAAGATTACATTGGGCATTTGATTATGGAGCTGACGCTGTCTATATTGGGGGAAAAGATTATAGTTTGAGGGCAAATGCAAATAATTTCACTGATTCTGAACTAGAAGAGGCAATTGACTATGCACATAGTATTAATAAAAAAGTTTATGTTACCGTTAACATGTTATTTCATGATGAGGATTTTAAAAATATAATTAAATATTTGAAATTTTTAGATAATATTAACGTTGATGGAGTAATAATAAGTGATTTGGGTGTTTTGAATTTAGTTAAAAACAACACACACATTGGTAAAATAATATTATCTACTCAGACTTCAGTTTGTAATTATGAAGCTGCGCTTTTTTATCAAAATCTTGGTATAAATAAAATCGTTTTAGCACGAGAGTGTTCAAAAAAAGATATAAAGAAAATAATTGAAAATACTTCTTTGGACGTTGAAACTTTTATTCATGGGGCAATGTGTACAAGTTTTAGCGGTAGATGTCTTTTATCTAATTATATTACTTTAAGAGATTCAAATAGAGGTGGATGTTCACAAGTATGCAGATTTATGTTTGAAACTCCAAATAACAAAAAATTTAGTATAAGTTCAAAAGATTTGAATATGATAGATTATGTATCAGATATGATGGATTTAGGTATTAATTCTTTCAAAATAGAAGGAAGAATGAAAAGTTTATATTATATTGCTACAGTGGTTAATGTATATAGAAATTTGATTGATAAAAAAGTAAATGGGAGTTTGAAAAAGAAAGATATATTGTGTTATAAAAAGGTTCTTTCGCACATTTCCAATAAAGAAAACATTGCTCAATTTTATAATGGTGAATATGGAAGTCAATGTGAGTATTTTAGTGAAAGAGAGGAAAAATCAAACCAAGATTTTTTGGGAATAGTGGTTTCTTATGATTCACAGAATAAATTGGCTACTATTGAGCAAAGAAATAATTTCAAAGCGGGTGATGTGGTAGAAGTGTTTGGCCCACAAACTGAAGTATTTAATGATAAAATAAAATTTATAAAAAATAGTGCTGGTAATAACGTTAATGTTGCGAATCGCGTTCAAGAGAATGTGATAATAAACATTAAAAAGCCAGTATGTAAAGGCGATATATTAAGGGTCAAAATAACTTGACTTTATAAATATAATATTGTAAAATATTCTAGTCAAAGGAGATAATTTAACAAAATGAAAAAGAAAGATATATTTCTAACAAGCGAAGGCTTTTTGGAACTTGAAAACGAATTAAATGATTTGAAATTGGTAAAAAGGCCTGAGGTAATGCAGACATTAAAAGAAGCTAGGGCTCTAGGAGATTTATCTGAAAACTCAGAATATGATACAGCATTAAATGACCAAGTTCAGTTAGAAGGCAGAATTAAAGAAATAGAAAATATTTTAGAGCAAGCTCAAATTATAGAAGAAGAAATAAAAGCAGATGGAAAAGTTAATATTGGATCAACAGTATTGCTTCAATACGATGGCGAAGATGATTCTGAAGAATACAGAATAGTTGGAAGTGCTGAAGCCGATCCGTTTAATAATAAAATATCTAATGAGAGTCCTATAGCCGCTGCAATATTAAATCAAAAAGTCGGTTCCACGGTAGAGGTTAGCTCACCAGATGGAGTTTATAAAGTTAAGATTGTTAAAGTTGGTTAAAAAGAATAAAATATTATTCTTTTTTTTCTTGCTTTTATTTTAAATTTTATTTATAATTTAAATATAGTAGGAGTATGATATGAATAATGATTTAAATATTAGTGCTTTGTCAACTTTTTATTCTGGTTTGAGAAAGACATTTATAAGGACATATGGTAGTAGTTTGTTACCGCTTCAAAAGAAAAAATTAGAAAATCTAGATTTTTCTAGAGACATTTTAGTTATCTCAGCTTCTGAACCGGTAAAAATTGATGAATCTAATAATAAAATTTACGTTTCTAAAGATTATTTTACAGCAGAATTAAAACAACAACTTAAATTTTCAAATCCCGAGTTGACAGAAGCTACTTTAAGAAAAATGATGGAAAATGAATCTGTAATAACCCAAGAGGGTTTAATAGCATATTCTGAAGAATTAAAATATACAACTGAAGACTTAATAAAGTCTATTAGCATTTCAGAAATATTGAGATATATAATTGATAAAAGGAGCGCTGGCGTATCACAAGAAATTCTTTATGAGGGTGTTATACAATATTGTGCTAGCGTGCTTGGTGCGCAAAGCGATATTTATGCTACGATTCCTAAAGAATCAATAGCATCTTTTGAATTAGTAAGATCACTAACTGATGAGAAACGAAAAGATATAATAACACTAGTAATTCACGGAAAAATGGATGAAGTTGTTGAAAAAGTAAACATTGTTCCTGAATATAAGCAAATGCTGGATAAGGTTAGAGAAGAAAAGAATGAATTGTATGCAACTACAGAACTAAATGATTTGGAAAAAGCAATCGAAGATACAGCGGAAATAAAATTAGAAGAAAAACCTGATCAAATGGCAACAATGATAGAAAATAATGAACTTTCCGGGTTGGAAATTGATACTTTGAATGGAAAACATTATCTTAAATATAGTGAAGATGGAAATGTGAAATTTAAAGAAATGGATCCCGTTGAGTTGAAGGGGGTATATGATTCTACTGAAAAGCCTCTTGATTCTGCAAAGGTATTTGATTCTGTTGGCGTACAAGAAGAAAACTTTATTCCTTTGGGAGATGTTGATCGTAGCGCTTTAAGTAAAAATCAAGAAGTTGCTTTGGAACGTGCACAAGTTAATTCAAATATTTCTGGTGTTAATGTAGATAATGGAAATGTGAAAATTTTGAAAGAAGATGGTAATATTTCTGCTTCAAATGTAGATTATTACAACGGAAGTATTTCAATTCAAGAAGCTGGAGTTGGTAATATTAATTCTGCAGGTGTAGCAAGTACTTCAACATCAACTATTACTCAGACAAATAATGTAATCACGGATAATGAAGCTATATATCTCGAGGGAAAATATAAAGATGGCAGAATAAGCGAAGAAGAAATGGCCAAATTAAATCAATACTATAATTCACACGGGGAAGAATTAAAAGTATTTCCTCCACAAAAAGAATTAAAACCTAATGGTTTTGCTTCCACATTATTCGGAGCTTTGGTTGTTGGAATCTCAATAGGAATTGGAGTAGCGAGTGCGTTATTGATGCTATTTGTATTGTAGCAACCAGATTTTTTCCAAAAAGATTAAAAAAGATTGAATAATTTATATTTTTATTGTATAATCTATGTTGTGAGTTATTTGTCCTCGTAGCTCAGCAGGATAGAGCAATAGCCTTCTAAGCTATCGGTCGCACGTTCGAATCGTGTCGAGGACGCCATTGAAAATCAAAATACGTTTAAACGTATTTTTTTATTAAAATATATTTTATCTTTTTTTGATTGTGTAGTAAAATAAGATTAGAGGTAAAATGAAAGAAAGTATTAATAAAAAAGTGATTGATGAATTTTTAGAATATATATTATCTAAAAACTATTCCGAACTCACTTGTAATTCATATAAAAAAGATTTATATGAATTAGATGAGTTTTATTGTTTTAATAAAAATTTTGTTAAATTAAATACTGTCGATATTAAAATATATATTGAATCTTTATTTAGTAAAAATAATACTTCAACTTCTATAAGAAGAAAAATTAGTACTTTGAAAAGCTTTTATAAATATCTTTCTAGTTTTACCAACAATTTTATTAATCCAATGAAAAAGATTTGCTATCCTAAAAAAGAAAAAAGGTTACCAAATTTTGTGTATTATAATGATTTTTTGACTATACTTGAAACAGCTAAAACAGATAAATTAGGCTTGAGGGATGCATTAATTATAGAGTTTATATTTGACACAGGCGTACGTGTAAGTGAGCTGGTGAGTATTAAAATACCAGATTTAAATCCGAAAAAAAAGGAAGTTAAGATATTAGGAAAAGGAAATAAAGAGCGAATTATATATTTTGGAGATTACGCATCTGAATTATTAAATGAATATTTGGTTTTTCGTACTTCAATTGGCAAATCTAAAACTCACAATTATTTATTTGTGAACAAAAACGGAATGCCATTAACGGATAGAGGTGTGAGATTAATATTTTCTAATATTATGAAAAAACTTTATATTAAAACAAAAGTGAGTCCTCATACATTGAGACATAGTTTTGCTACAAGTATGTTAAACGAAGGAGCTGATATTAGAGTGGTTCAAGAATTATTGGGACATGAGAGTTTAGAAACCACGGAAATATATACTCATATAACTGATGATTCATTAAAAGAAACGTATTTACACACTCATCCTAGGAGTAAAGAAAAGGAGGTAAGGAATGAGTAAATTATATTTTAGATATGGTGCGATGAATAGCGGTAAATCTGCTTTGTTAATGCAAGTTGCACATAATTATGAAGAAAGGGATATGTCTGTTTTTATTATGAAACCGGGTGTTGATACAAAAGGTTCTGATAATTTGATATCCAGGATAGGAATTAGTAGAAAGGTAGATCATCTTATCACAAAAGAAGAAACGTTAAGAACTGAATTGGAAAATTGTGCGGAGCAAAAAATCGCGTGTGTGTTAATAGATGAGGCTCAATTTTTAACTAAGGAACAAGTTGATGAACTATGGATATTTACGAAAAAATACGATACACCAGTAATATGTTATGGGCTTAGGAGTGACTTCAAAACAATGGCTTTTCCAGGGTCTTTAAGACTATTTGAGGTTGCAGATATACTAGAAGAGCTATACACCATATGTAGATGTGGTAAAAGAGCAAAATTTAATGGTAGAAAAGTATTTGATGAATTTGTTAGCAGTGGAGATCAAGTCGCAATAGATGAAGTTGGAGATGTAACTTATGAAGCATTGTGTGGATCTTGTTATTTAGAAAAGGTTCTAAAACTTGACTTAAAATAAAAAATGAGAGCAATACTATACTATGTATTTGCTCTCTAGTGGTAGTAAAATCATTATTACTACCACTATTATTATATACACTTTATTTATGATTATGCATAAAAATTATTTATTTATAAAAAATATCATGATATACTTTTAAAGTAATTATTTTTAGGAGGAAAATATATATGAAATATGTTTATATGTTTAAAGAAGGAGATAAATCTATGAAGAATCTTCTTGGAGGAAAAGGTGCTAATTTAGCAGAAATGACTAAAATTGGACTTCCTGTGCCAAGAGGTTTTACTATTACTACTGAAGCGTGTACTAATTATTATGAAAACAATAAAAATATTAGTAGAGAAATTATTGATGAAATTTATGCTTCTTTAATTACATTGGAAAAAGAAACTGGAAAAACAATGGGAAATATTGACAATCCATTACTTGTTTCTGTTAGAAGTGGTGCTCGTGCTAGTATGCCCGGTATGATGGACACTGTTCTTAATTTAGGTCTTAATGATGAAATTTGTGAGTCTTTTTCAAAAAAAATAAATAATAAAAGATTTGTATATGATTCATATAGAAGATTTATTATGATGTTTGCAGATGTGGTAAAAGGATATTCTAAAGCATCTTTTGAAAGATTATTGGATGAAATAAAAGAAAAGAAAAATGCAAAGTATGATACTGATTTAGATGAAAATGATATGTTTGATATAGTTGAAGAATTTAAAAAAGTATATAAAGAATTGTCTGGAAATGATTTCCCACAAGATCCAAAGGAACAATTAATCGAAGCAATAACCGCGGTATTTAGAAGTTGGAATAATGACCGTGCAATATACTATAGAAGGATGAATGATATACCTTCAAGTTGGGGAACTGCAGTTAATGTTCAAGAGATGGTTTATGGTAATATGGGTGAAACTTGTGGTACAGGAGTTGCTTTTACTAGAAATCCATCAACTGGAGAAAAGAAGTTATATGGCGAATATCTAATTAATGCACAAGGCGAAGATGTAGTTGCGGGTGTTAGAACTCCTCAAAATATTGAAACATTAAAAACTATTATGCCCAAAGTTTATGAAGAATTCGTTAACACATGTGAGATATTAGAAAATCATT
>CAZGGW010000007.1:0-36144 GCA_964525365.1 uncultured Muribaculaceae bacterium
TTCTTTTAAACAAAAAACTTGTACAAAAAGTACAAGTAATTAACTAATGGTGCCAAATGGCAGAATCGAACTGCCCTTTGATGCTTACCATGCATCCGTTTTACCACTAAACTAAATTGGCATGAAAATTATTTTATTTCGAAATAATTCCCGCTATCTAAATATAATATTCCAGTTTTATTATTTAATTTTTCTTTTATACTAACGTATTTATTTAAATTTTCTATTTTTGATAGTGTTATATATACAAGATTTTTATCATTCATATAAAGTAAAAACCTTTCATCATCGTATGTAGTTGGACTATATTCAATTTCACTTATTTTACAAATTGTACTTTGAGATAATTTATTAAAACTTTCATTCATTTTTGTTAATACATCATCTGGCACAAAATTTATAAGGACTGGTATTCCATTAATATTATCTATTGTTTGTAATGTTTTATTACTACCAAGAACATAAAGCCCTGTACTTCGTTCTTGATATAATATTTTTTCTTCTGTTATATTTATTTTAAGAACAAATCCCCATTCTTTTTTTACTTTTACATCATTAACTAAATCCAACTTTTTTAATCTTTTTTCAATTGTACTACCTAATGTTCTTATAAATGACGGATAATTTTCTGTTTTTGCTGTTTCTATAATTTGTTCATCTGATAAATAATTGGAATTCAATACTACTATATTTTTTATAGGTAAGTTAAAAAGATAAATAAATATATTTACAATTATGTACAAAAATAATAATACAAACAAAAATTTCCAAATATTAAATCTTTTCCTTCTAACTTTTTTCATTTTCACCCTTTTATATTTTTTTTGTTTCTTCATATATAATAGTTGAAGCATTCGGCTTATCAATATTTTTTAAATTATAAACCATTTCAAAATATTTCTTTTTATCATCCAAAATAGTTTCAATAAGTTTTATTAATGTTTCTTTTGTTATATCTTTTTCTTCAAGAAGAACACTAACTTTTTTGTTTTCTAAATCAAGTGCATTATAATACTGATGATTGTTGGCAACATGAGGGCTAGGTATTAATATTGATGGTAAATTGCAAGCCAATATTTCACTTATTGTACTAGCACCCGCTCTTGAAATAATTAAATCAGCTGATTTCATTAAACTAGGTAGTTTATCATAGTATGGCACCATTGTTGTGCTTTTGGGTACTATTAAATTATTATTAAGATCATCATAAAATGGTTTACCGGTAATAAATAAAATCTCTTTGTTTTCGCTTTCATAACTTCTTAAAAAATCAAATAACTTTTCATTCGCAGCTGGACTTCCTAAACTACCCATTACTATAATAATAAGTTTTTTTCTTTTAGTAAATCCAAGTTCGACTTTATTAACTGGTTTCATATTTTTAGCACGTTCTCCACAAGGATTACCCGTGAATATTGTTTTCTTTTCATTAAAATATTTTTTGCTTTCTTCAAATGAAACGAATACTTTATCTGCAAATTTTGAAAGTGCTTTATTAGTTTTTCCTGGAATCACATTTTGCTCATGAAGCATCACCTTTATTTTCAATCTTTTTGCAGCAACTACAACTGGATATGTAACATACCCGCCAAAAGCAAGTACTACATCGGGTTTAAATTCTTTTAGTATTTTTTTTGCTTTATTTACTGAGGACAAAAAAGCTGGTAGATGTTTTATATTATCTATTATATTTTTTCTTAAACCATATATCTCTATTCCTTTATATGGTATGTTTAAAGAAGGAATCAGCGTACTTTCCATTCTATTTGTAGTACCCACAAATAAATAGATATTAGACTTATCTTTTTTTATTTTCTCCAATACTGATAGTGCTGGATATATATGTCCACCACTTCCACCAGCGGTTATTAAAAATTTCATTTCTCCTCCTTTATGTAATTATACTATAAATTTTACTTTTTCTGTACTAAAAATATTACATTATACATTAAATGTTTGTTTCTTTATATTTGTTATGCTATAATTTATTTAGAAAAAGGAAATAGGAAATGATAGAAGTAATAAGTAAAATAATAACATTTATTGGAGAAAGTTATCCAAAATCAAAAGCAATTTATAACACAATTGGCAGTGTAATATCAGTCATGACAATATATAAAACTATATATTTTTTTATTGGAATATTCTTTACAAGAAAATTTAAGCCTGCAAAAAAAAATCATAAGTATGCTATTATGATAGCAGCTCGTAATGAAAAAAATGTCATAGGTAATTTACTTGATAGTATTAGCAAACAAGATTATCCTCAAGATTTATTAACTACTTTTGTTGTGGCAGATAATTGTACTGATAATACTGCTGAGATTGCACGAAATCATGGAGCCATTTGTTATGAAAGGCATGATGATGAACACAAGACAAAAGGATTCGCATTACAATATTTATGTGAAAGAATTGAAGAAGATTATGGCAGAATGTCGTTTGAAGGATATTTTATATTTGATGCTGACAATTTACTTAATACAGATTATATATCCAGAATGAATGATTCATTTGATTCAGGAGAAAAAATAATTACTTCTTACAGAAATACTAAAAATTTTGATGAAAATTGGGTTGCTTCTACATATGGGCTTCATTGGATTAGATCCATAAGAAAAAATCATAGACCACGTTCAGTATTAAGACTTGCTACTAATATACAGGGAACTGGTTTTCTATTTACAAACGAAATAGTAAGAAATGGTTGGAAATATACATCTCTTACCGAAGATCGTGCTTTAACTGCAGATGCAGTTGCGCAAGGTTATAGAATATCTTATAACAATGATGCTGAATTTTTTGATGAACAACCTACTAGTTTAAAAATTGCTTTAAGGCAAAGACTTCGTTGGTCTAGAGGCCACCTAGAGGCTTTTGTAGAAACTGGACCATATTTGTTTTTAAATATATTTTTTGGAAAATTGTTTATAAAAACTAAATGGGGAGAAGAAAAAGAAAAGAAGAAAAACAAGAAAAGTTTTAAGAATATAATACTTGCAATAATAGAATCAATCAGACACCGATTCGCATCATATGATACTTTAATTCAACTTACACCATTTGTGGTTCTGAACATTATAAAATGGATAATTGTACCATTGATAATGGGGTCTTGTTTCTACTATGTAAATGGAATTGAAAACTTGAATTTATTAGGTGGGGGCACATATTTAGCTAAATTACTTAATTATTTATTTGATGCAAATATTACTGTAACAGCCGGTTTTAATGCATTCATAATTGGATTCTTTGCAACAATATCTTTGAGAATACTTTATAGAATTGGAGCATATATAGAAAATATATGGTGGGCAATATATATATTCATAATTGAAAGAAAAATAATTATTAAAATTCCATTTATCAAAAAACTATTGTATTGCTTTACATGGCCAACATTCGACATTATAGGTAGATATACTACATATGTAGCATTATTTACAAAGGTAACATGGAAACCAATACCGCACGATTCTAAAGTGACAATAGATGACTTAAAAAAATAACCATTTGGTTATTTTTTGTTGAAGTAATCATATTTTAGCGTTAAATCATTCTTTTTTATTAACTCATTTACCAATAAATTTTTTTCTTCAAGGGATTCGTCACTTATACTTTCATCATTTGTTACATCTCCGCCTTCTACATATACTTTTCCATCATACCAAGAATAATCACTAAAAAATACTAGATCAGAATAATTTTTGGAAAATACATCTGCCATTATATAATTAGAGGTATCATATTTTACACCAAATAAATTTAATACAGTAGGTAGTATGTTTAATTGCGAAGTCACTTTATTAAAGTTAGCTTTCTTTGCTTCACTACTCCAGATTAACAAAGGCGTGTTATTAATCAAATTATTAGTTGTTTCTTTGTATTTCACCAGTATGGTTTGATCTTCTAAAGTATAAAGATAATGATCTGTAAACACAATTATAACAGTATTGTCATAAATCTTTTTTTCCTTTAATTTATTAAGCAATAACGATATCATATAATCTGTTTCTTTGGCTTGACGTCTTGCACATTCTTCTTCAGTCATCAAAACAAACTCTGTACTTGATTCAGTGATTGTATCACCTTCCAAAACATTGGTATCTTCATCGTATAACATCTTACATACTTCTTTTTCATTTGTAAACGGAAAATGATTTGAATAAGTTATTATATAATCCACAAATAACGAATCATTTGGAAACATTAAGTCACTATAAACTGTATTATTAATTAACTCTCTATCTAATTTATATGCATTATCTTTATAATCAAACATATCAAGCAAACTATAATAATTATTATATCCCCAATTCATATAGTTAATTCCTCTTGAATAATATTCTTTAGTATTCATATGAAAAGCATTAACTAGGTAATTTTTTTCTTGAAATAATCTTGCCATAGAATAAGGAAAACCATTTTGATTAAATGAATAAGCATTCTTATTATAAGTGATAGGAACAGTGAATCCAGTATTAACTGCAAATTCAGAATTAAATGTTGAACCTCCCCCATTATAAAACGAATAATGTTTATTAAAATTAATTGCGTTACTTTTCATACTATATAAAGTTGGCATATCAGTCTTGTTTAAAAGCCAACTATCAATTCCTTCAAGTTGTAATAATATTAAATTTTTTCCTTCAAAAATGCCAGTATAATTATTTCCATTTTCAGTATTTCCAAGTGAATATACTTCATCTAAATATAATAATTCATCTTCATTTTCTTTCTCGTTTTTAAAATATGTTACATATATTCCTCTAAATGTATATTCATAAAATCCTGATACTCTTAAACTTTTATTTGAATCATTAAACGAAGAATATATATTTCTTGGATTTTTCCATGTACTCCATACAAGTTCGGTATTAATTTTTCCTAAAAATACTGGTATTACTGTATGCACAAATATAAATATAAGCAAAACATAACTGAAAATTCTAATATCTATTTTTTTCTTTAGCGGAACATTAAGAAAACCAATAATAACAAGAATAATAATAGAAAATAAAAATATATATACCTGCACATTTGTTGTCCTAAGAGCATCTATAAAATATGAAGATCCCTCGCTAACTGAACTAAGCAAATTAAATGAAAATATATTGGACATTACTGAATAATATATATTATATATTAAATATAAAATAACAAATATAATATTAATTCCTAAATATACCCATTTACTAACTTTTTTATTGAAGAGTAAACAAATACTAATAAAAAACGAAACCCAACATAAAGTAAATAAATTGGGCACAAGCCTATATATTTTATAAAATCCAATGTCATTACACAAATACCTAGTACTTAAATCCATTAATATTAACGGGAAACTCATATATATAATATTTTTATTGTTAACTATAAAACTTATTATGTTTTTTAAAACTTTCAATAATTTATTAAAAAAACTTTTAAATTTGATTTTTTTTATAAATCCTTTAACACTTTTTTTCATTCTTTCACCGCAATAATTGTATCAAAATTATTAAATAAAGTCTATATTATCTTTCAATTTACTTTTGGATTGTTTCCAATGGATTTTAATATTATTTCTTTATTATCGAGAAGTCTTTTATCATTATGATTGTATTCCAAAGCAATATCAATGTTTTTTAAAGATTTATCTAAATTGTTTGTATAATAGAATGAAACAGACAATAAATCATATATTGTTCCATCAAAACTAAATTGTTCGTTAATATATGTTTTTGGATGTTCTTTAATAAGCAAAGCTTTTTCACAATAAACGATTACGTTTATATAATTTTTAAGTTCAAACTCCAATAATGCCATTTCTACATACGGATCCCGTAAATATGGTGCTTCTTTAATGGCTTTATTTAACCAGATTTTAGCTTTATTATATTTTTTTAGATTAACATAAGATCTAGCAATAAATCTCATAGAGGCACACCTTTCATCTTTCCAAATAGCGGATGGCAAAGACAAATGTTTTTTCAATGTATGAATACATTTATTCCATTTTTTATAATACATATATTCTCGCCCTAAATAATGCATATTTCTATCATCATCTGGTTCTTCTTTTACTGATAATTCTAATAACGATAGATATGAGCCTCGAGATTTTTCCCAATCTGGATAATGGTTTAAAGTCAAATTGTCAATTAAAACAAACTTTTCATTATTTAGTTTATATTTTAAGACTTCGTGTACTGGATGAACCCATTCATACCCTTTTCTAGCATGTATTTTTTCAATATAAAAGTTTACTTTTGGATTGTTTTTCTCATCTAAAAGCCAATTATAATTATACCTTACTCTTGTGGTTTCTTCTTGCCAATTATTTTCTAATTTTTTTCTCCATCCACTTACAAATATTTCATCCAAATCTGTACACACACAAATATCGGCTTCACAAGGTACAAGTTTTAAAGATTCATTTCTCGCCACATCAAATCTCCACGGATTTATTATTTTTGATTTTACTTTAACTCCCAATTTTTTTAACTTTTCAACAGAATTGTCAGTAGAGCCTGTATCCAGTACATATATGTTATCGGCTTCTTTCATGGAGTTTACCCATCGATCAACAAATTTTTCCTCGTTCTTACAAATTGCATAAACAATAATTTTTAATTTTTTCATAATACTCCTTTAAAATAGTATATGAAATAAAAAATTATTATATAAAACTTTGCTCTTGGTTTTTATTTAATTTAACATTTAAATTATTTTTTTTCTTTTCATATAATTTATATAACTATTATCTATTTGATCCCACATAATTATTTCTTTTTCTAATTGAAATGTGTTTATTTTTTGGTTTTCTAGTATTTCATATTCCCTTATTATTTCACTCTTAAAAGGAATTGTACATCTCCCTATTATTCTTGCTATATCATCATATTTATTCCCAAATCCTGCAAATGCCCAGTCTATTATCCCACCAACATTATTATCTTTATCTAATAATATATTACTAGAATTTAAATCTCCATGTACTAAACAGCAATAATTGTTTTGTTTTAATTCACTAATATTCCAAAAATACATATCTTTTTTTAAAATATGCATTGTTAAAAGTTCATTTAAAAAATCTAAAAGTTCAATATTTTCTAAGTTAGTTATCTCTTCAATATTTTTATTTAATTTTATTGTGTGCAGTTGATACATGAAATCAGAAATTTGACTAGATATCTTCTGAATTTCATCCGAATTTAAATCGTTCATTACTTCTGCAAGAGTCTCTCCTTCTATCTTTTTATGAACGCTAAAATATCTTCCATTTATATCTTTATGTAAATCTAACACCGAAGTATTGTAAGAGGTTTTTCCTTCAATAAATTTTGAAAATGCACACTCTTTTATAATAGCTTTAGCCCAAAATATATCTCTTGGGAATCTAAAAAAATAATTGTTTTGGCGTGTTGAAACAAGATATACAAAGTTGGTCCATCCATTAGAAATATATTTTATATTTGTTATGTCTTCTTGAGGCAAAACACTTTTAATAATTTTCTCAATATTATCATCTTTAGAAAAATATTCTTTCATTTTTTCTCCTTCAGCAATGCAGTTATTATATTATTAATTTCATCCATCAAATTCTCGTCATAATTATTATATATAATATAATCAAACATATTAAACAATTTCTTATCTGAGTTCATTCTACTGATTTGTTCAATGCTATCCAAAATTCTTATTTTTTTTTCTTCGTCACTTAAATTCCTATTTTCTATAATTTTTTCTGTAATTGAAATATCATTCGGGAGAATATAAATAGTTATTAAATCTTTTATTCTTTCTTTCCAGTCAAAAACCGTACTATAGTGCATTTCAAATACTATATTGTCTTTCGGTAAAATATCTTCTTTCAAATAAGCATAAGTATTACCAAAGACTTCAAAAGAGTATAATAACTTATCATCTTTTTTTAATTTTATTATATCTTCTTTTGATAAAAATAAATTAGAAATATTCTCTTCATCTTTTCTTTTCTCACGTGTTCTTATTGTTTTAGCAACCCTAAAATCAAATTTGTCTTTTATTTTATTTACACAATAGGTTTTCCCAATACCAGTTATTCCTGCAATTGCCACTATCATGTCACACTTCCTTATTTAATATCATATTGATTACTTTAGGAGCAGAAATTATAAACCACGGTGTAAACATATCGGGATTTGTTAATAATATTTTTTTTAATTCATCTATTTCAATCCACTTATAATCTGAAGCCTCTTCTAAATTAATATCAACTTTACCACAATATTTACCACAAAATACATGATCATATTCATACTCTATTATATCGTTACTAAATCTATTTCTATAAACAAAAGAAAACATTTCTTTTAATGAACAATCAAATCGCATTTCTTCCTTTAATCTTTGATGAACACAATTTTTCAAAGTTTCGTTTTTTCTTGGGTGAGAGCAACATGTATTAGTCCATAAACCACCTGAATGATATTTATTTTCATTTCTTTTCTGAATCAACAATTTGTTCTCATCATAAATAAAAATAGAAAAGGCACGATGAAGCAACCCTTTATCATGAATTTCTTTTTTATTGCTATATCCTATTATATTATCTTCAATATCTACTAATACTAAATCATTTTTCATAACTTCACTTCATTTCTTATTAAGAATAACAAATATTACTTATTAAGTAAAGATGAGAAAACGTTGTTATCAATTGTTATTCATACTAATATTTAATATAATTCCAATACTACTCATACTAACTAATAAACTACTACCCCCATAACTAAGAAAAGGTAAAGTTACCCCTGTAACTGGAACTAACCCCACAACTACGCTTAAATTTAATATTGTTTGAAACATTAACATAAATGTAAGGCCAAAACACAAATATTTAGCAAATAAATCGGTGGTTTTTAGTGCTATTTTAATACAATTTATAAAAACAAAGCAAAACATTGTTATTACAAATATTGCTCCTAAAAAACCAAATTCTTCTGTAATAATAGAAAATATAAAATCAGTTTGAGGTTCTGGCAAATAAAAATGTTTTTGTCTAGATGATAAAAAACCATATCCAAATAATCCTCCAGGGCCAATAGCATATAAACTTTGAATTATTTGAAAGCCACTTCCTAATGGATCACTCCAAGGATTTAAAAACGAAATGATTCTTTGTAGTCTATAAGGAGCCACTATAATAAGCCCTATAATACCTAGTAATCCTATAATGCCAAGCTTAGCAAATATTTTTAGTTGAGTACCAGTTATAAATATAAGTCCTATTAAAGAAATTGTAATTACCATTCCTTGACCAAAATCCGGTTCTAACATTATAAGTCCAAAAAATAAAAATATTATTCCAAGAATGGGTAATAAAAAAGAATTAGTATTTCTTTTTTCAAAATCATTTTTTGATAAATATTTAGATACAAATATTACTAAAGCAATCTTACTAAGTTCACTAGGTTGTATACCAAAACCCGCTATTCCAAACCAACTTCTGCTACCGTTTCTAACCATACCAATTCCCGGGATTAAAACAAATATGAGTAGCAAAAAGCTTACGAAAAGGATTAAATTTGACTTAGTTTGATATATTTTATAATTTATCTTTGATGCTAATAACATGACAATAATTCCTATTATTAAAAATAATGTCTGGTTAATAAGATATTTGTATGGATTATTATATTTAAATTCTGCCCAAATATAAGATGAAGAATAAATCATTATCACGCCAAAAATAGAAATTAAAATTACAGATAAAAATATATATAGATTTATTTTATTTTTCATATATCACTATAATATATTATTAAATAAATCAAATAAAAAGAACTAGCAACAAGTATTAATTAAGAAATATTAATATTTCTCATAAAATGTTCTAATTCATTTGTACTTTTATAACCAAACTGTATAATAAATTGCTGCCATTCCTAGCATAAAACCAATTATCCAAAATAATTTTACTATGTCAGTTTCTTCCCAACCTAGTTTTTCAAAATGATGATGTAAAGGAGCCATTAAAAATACTTTCTTATTAAACTTTTTAATTGCAATTAATTGAATAATGCATGACAATGTTTCAACTATAAATACTCCGGCAATCACAACCAAAGATAGTTCATGTCTAGTAAGAATTGCTACTGCTGCTAAAGCAGATCCTAATGCCATTGAACCTGTATCTCCCATAAATACTTTAGCTGGGTGTGTGTTATACACAAGAAACCCTAGTAAACTACCGACTAATATAAAACAAAATATTGCTATTTCTTGATATCCTTCAACCCAACTTGTACCCCAAGAAATAATACCAAACGATAGAAATGCAATTGCGCTTAATCCTCCGGCAAGTCCATCCAAACCATCTGTAATATTGACTGCATTGCTTGATCCAACAAGTAAAAACAAAACAAATATTCCATAAAACCAGCCCATATTGATATTAATACCTAGTGAGGAAATCCACAAAGTCGGTTCTCCGCCACCGCGCATATATATAAAGAAGAAGACTAACGAAATAATAATTTGAATAATTAACTTGGTAATTATTGACAATCCTTTATTATTTCCTTCCTTTATCTTTTTTAAATCATCCACAAATCCTAAAATTGCATATGAAGTGAATACAAATAATATAATCAAGATACCAGGTGTAATTTCAAGGCTTCCTCTTAAATATAAAATAACCATTGTAATCAATGTTGGAATTATAAATATTAAACCTCCAATTGTTGGAGTCCCTTGCTTATCTTTATGTCTAAATTCTAAAAATTTACTAATATTTTGTTTAAATTTTAATTTTTTCAACCATGGTATTATAAATAATCCTAGTATTACTGCAAGGAAAAAGCCAATCATAAGACCTAATATACTTTTAGCTAAAATTAACATTACATCACTCCCTTACAATTATTATATAATAAACTTGCAAAACTTGAAAATTATTGTGTCAATTTAACAGCAACTTTACAGTTGAATTTTGTTTTATCCTACTTCCCTGCGATGGACTTATATCTATCACTTTATCCCCTGTTCCTGAATATTCAATGGTAAACCCTTTCAATATTTTTTTAGCTTCTTTAACGGATTTATTAATAACATCCGGCACAGTAATGTAGACATTGTCATTCCACCTATATGTTTTAGGAAGTCCATCAGAACTTGGTTTTATATTATATATATTTATTATTTCTTTAAATACGTTTTGGGCAATAGGAGCTGCGACGGTTCCGCCATATTGGACAACACCTTTTGCATTATCCACCGCTATATAAATAATATATTCTGGATCATTAGCTGGCATAAACCCAATAAATGACAAGACATAATTTCCTACCATATATTTTCCATCACTTCCAACTTTTTGAGCTGTACCGGTTTTACCAGCAACTCTATATCCTTCAATATATGAATTTCTTCCACTTCCGTTGGCAACCACACTTTCAAGTGCATATCTCACATGCGAACTAGTTTCCGTACTTATAATATTTTCTTTTTTTATTTTAGAATTCACTTCTAATACTGACACATCATCGGCTGTTTGAATTTTACTAACTATATAGGCTTGCAACATTATTCCGTTGTTGACAATAGCGCTTACCGCTTGAACTTGTTGGAGTGCTGTAACACTTACTCCTTGGCCAAATGCTGTAGTAGCTAGTTCAAGAGGGCCAACTTTATCTAAATCAAATATTATTCCACTACTTTCTCCATTTAAATCAATCCCCGTCTTTTTACCAAAGCCAAATTCATTTATATATCTAAATAATGTCTCTTTTCCAAGTTTTTGACCGAGTGCCACAAATCCCGGATTACAAGAGTTCTCTACCACTTGAATGTAAGTTTGAAACCCATGTCCCTTTAATTTCCAACAATGAAGTTTAGTTCCAGCAACTGTAATATGTCCTGTATCATAATATGTGTCTTCAAAAATATTCACTTTTTTTTCCTCTATTGCCGCAGCAAGAGTGGTGATTTTAAAAGTAGACCCAGGTTCAAAATTAGACCATATTGCCAAATTTCTATTTATTACTTCTTCACTATAGTTTTGATAATTTTCTGGATCAAAGTTTGGTCTTGAACTCATCGCAAGTATTTCACCTGTTTTAACTTTCATTACTATCCCAATAGCTCCCGAAGCATTATATTTTGTTTCAGCATTATTAAGTTCTCTTTCTAAAGCAAGTTGTACATCTAAATCAATTGTTAAATACAAATTATCTCCATTTGTACCACTTTCATATATTTGAGCCATATTTAATTTATTACCATGACCATCAGAATAATATTTTATAGTTCCATCAGTTCCTGTTAAATATTTATCATACATAAGTTCTAAACCACTTAATCCTTGATTATCAATTCCTACATAACCTATAACATGACTAAGAAGTTCTTTATACGGATAATATCTCGTACTTTCTTTAACTAAATATACGCCATCAAAATTATATGATTCTATTTCATCAGCTATTTTATAATCGATACCGCGTCCTTCGGGATGTACTCTTTCAATTGAAGTTTTTTTAGTAGCGTGTTTATATATTTCTTCATATGTAACATTCAATTTTTCCGAAAGCACTTCGCATACATTTTCAATCTCAGTTATTTGACTTGGTATCAATATTAGTCCTGCGGTTGTAACATTATCCGCGATTACTTTTCCATTTCTATCAAGAATTAGTCCGCGATCGGCTTGTACTGGCAAATTTCTACTCCATAAGTTATTTGCAAGTTTATTTAATTTATTATAATTTATTACTTGAATCCAAAAAACTCTTAATAAAACTAAGAAAAATAATAAGATTCCAATTATTAGAACCCTTTTAATACGTATATTTTGAGAACTTTGAAACATATAACCCCCATTAATTATTTGTTAATTCATATCAATTAATATAACATCTTCTCCCATTTTTTTTATTTGATTAAATTTTATTAACACATCTGAATCACTAGAAAAAAGTGATTTAAAATATCTCTTTTCAATCACTAAACTCATAAGTGTTCCATCTATTGTATTTATTTCTACATCTATTATTCTTCCGACTTTTTTACCATTTCTTAAATTTATTATATCTTTTCTTTGCAATTCAGAAAGTTTCATATATCCACCTACAAAATTATATGAGTATTTCTTATTTTTAAGCAAAGAATTGTTTATACCAAATTAGAAATGTATAAATGGTATATATTTTTCTACCATTATTTGCTCTCTTCTCATAATGTTCTTCTAATAATTTATTTATCTTTTCTTTTTCAAAAAAAGTATCTACAATTGTCTCATTAAACGTTGATTTTATCATGTTCATATATTTTTCTTCTTCAATCCATTTTGAAAACGGAACAGGAAATCCTTTTTTACGTCTTTTAGCCCAATCAATTGGTAATATTTTTTTTGAAACTTTTCTAAATGCATACTTGGTTTGACCATCTTTTACTAGATATTTTGATGGAATATAACTAGATATTTTCCATATTTCTTTATCTAAAAATGGAACTCTTAATTCTACAGAAGAAGACATACTCATTTTATCCGCTTTTAAAAGTATATCATTGGGTAACCAAAAATTTAAATCAATAAACATCTTTTTACTTACCTCATCCAAATCTTTCACTTTGTCATAAGTGTCCTTTACAACGTCTTCATAATTTATACCATTTTTAAGTCTAGAAGCAATTATATCATTTGCTTCTTCATTATTCATTATAAATGCGTGTGAAACATATCTTTCTTCTAACGACTTTGAATAATACATAATAGTAGTTTTACCTTTAAAGGAAGGTTTATCTTTTACTTTATTGGCCAAAAATTTTCTAAATTTCAATGGTAAAACTTTATATAACTTAAATATTGGTGCTTCATAATATTCATTATACCCGCCAAACATTTCATCAGAGCCTTCTCCTGATAATACAACTTTCACTTTTTTATGAGCTAAAGCAGCCAAGAAATAAAGTGGAACTGTAGATAAATTAGCTAGTGGTTCATCAGTATAATATTGTACTTTAGGTAATGCTTCAAAAAATTCATCCGCTGTTATTAATTTGGTGTCATTTTCAATATTTAGAGAATTTGATAATTCCTTAGCAAGTGAACTTTCATCAAAACCTTCTTGTTTAAATCCAACTGTAAAAGTTTTACTTGGTAAAGCTTGTGCTACTACATATGAAGAATCTACTCCACCAGATAAATAAGATCCAACTTCTACATCACTAATTAAATGAGCTTTAATTGAATCATTTAAAGTACTTTCTATGTCATTCTCATATTCTTGTAAAGGTTTATCTGTTTTATTATATTTTGGTTCAAAGTATGATTTAACTGACAACACATCTTTTTGATAAGTATAATAATGCCCTGGTTTTAATTTATATGTATATTTAAAAAACGTTTCTTCTAAAGGTGAATTTTGAAATGTCAAATATGGTTTCAAGCATTTATCATTTATTATCTTCTTAAAGTTTGGTTCATCCAAAAAAGATTTTATTTCTGAGCCAAAAATAAAAACCCCAGCATTATTGTAATAATAATATGGTTTTATTCCAAAGTAATCTCTAACTCCTATCAATTTATCATTTTTTATATCATATATGGTAAAGGAAAACATTCCTCTTAATTTATTAAAAAGTTCTTCTTTATATTCCTCATAACCATGCAATAATACTTCGGTATCACAATTAGTTTTAAATGTATGCTTCTTTATTAAATCTTTTTTTAAATCTTGGTAATTATAAATTTCTCCATTAAACACAATTACCAATGATTTATCTTCGTTATACATTGGCTGAGATCCATCTTTCAAATCAATAATAGCTAGTCTTCTAAATCCCAATGCCACATTATTTTCTATATAATAGCCTTCTTCATCGGGTCCTCTATGTATAATTCTATCAGTCATATTTTTTATTACTCTTTGATAGTCTTTTATATTCTTATCTTTTAATCCTACAAATCCACACATAACTTTTTCACTCCTTATACATCTTTACTGTTTTTATCGCCAACTCTTTTAGCGAATCTACAATATATTCATCATTTATTTCAAGCTTTTCAACAATTACAGATATTTCTGTACAAGCTGCGATTACTTTATCACAACCATTGTTTTTAAAATATAATAAGATTTCATTAAACTCATCATATTCAACAGAAATATTTTTTTTAACTTTTTCATATATCAAATTCATAATTTTATTTTGAATATCTTCACGTGGTATAAAAATATTGTTTTGATTATATACTTTTCCCTGTATTGTACCAGTAGTAGCAATTAATCCGACTTTTTTACATTGCTTTACCTTTTCTAAAGCAATATCAACAATGTTTAAAAATGGTATTTGAATATTACTTTTTATTTGATTATAAAAATAAGTTGCTGTATTACATGGCATTACAATAAAATCACATCCATCTTTTTCAAGTTTAACTGCACTTTCAATTAATTTCTCTGATGGATTTTCCTTTTTATTATCAAGTATATAAGCAGTCCTATCGGGAGTACTAGAGAACATATTAACTATTAGATTAAGATTTTCTTGGTCATTTTTAGCATTCGCATATTCTACTAATAATTGTAGAAAATTCACAGTAGCTTGCGGCCCTAAGCCACCCATTACACCTACTATTTTATTTTCCATAATTACTCCAATATTTTTTAATCCAATTTATTTTAGCAAGTATAATATATAATCTTCTCTTAAAATTCATATCTTTAGGATAAAATAAAGGATGATTCTTTTTTAAACTTACCGCTTCCTTCACCAAAGATTTGTCTTTTACATAATGATTTATAATTTCAAAAGGTACAACACTATATAGTTCATCACCTCTTATCTCGGAATTTTTATATTCACTATTTCTAATATAAGTGTCTACCAAAGGTTCCAAATAATTTGTATTACCATTCGACATATAAAAATTACTTCTACCAAGTCTCACATTTAATTCGAAAAAATAATATTCGTTGTTAATATCATTATATTTTATATCAAAATTCGCATAACCAACATACTTAGTAGCTTTCAAAAATTTAGTAGCATCTTGAACAATATTATCATCCAAAGTATTTATAATCGCAGTATAATTACCAGTTGCATTAGGACCTTTTTCCTCAAGTAGAACTTGTCCAATTCTAGAAAATACCACGTCACTATTTTCATTACAAAAACATGTTAAGACTCTCATATTAGTATCTTCTCCCACAATGTATTCTTGTAAAATGAATTCTCCTTTATATGTTGAATGATAAATTAAATTCAAAGTATTTCTTAGCTCTTTTATATCTTTTATAATATATATTTTTCTTTTACCTTCAAAATAACATCTTGTATATTGTGCCCTATCACTAGTTTTAAGTACTACTGGATAGGAAAAAGGAACTTTTATGTTTTTATAATTTTTATTATTAATTATTAAAGTACGAGGATAATTAATTTTAAGCTTTTTACATACTTTATAAAAATTTTTCTTTTCTACAACTTTTTCAAATATCTTTTTATCAATATAAGGAACTATATAATATTTTGATAATAATTCTTTATTTCTGGATATAATTTCAACATAATCTTCAGAACATCCAAAAATCAACAATTTTGTTTTTTTCTTTTTCTTTCCTATATTTATTAATGCCTTTATTAATTTTTTTTCTGTCATATTATCTATTACGATATTTTCACATATCCTACTATAATACATCATCCATGATAAAGCCTTACACACTATGATAGATTTAATATTATAATGTTCATAGATTGTTCTAGCAATACTATATGCTCCAATATCAGCACCTAATATAACTGGCTTAAATTCTTCTTTATTCATAAATACCTCTAATAAAATTATATCATATTTTTTATTTAATTTATTAACTTTCTTACATTTCTAATAGCGGTTTTTTCTAATCTTGAAACTTGAGCTTGACTTATACCAATTTCTGATGCTATTTCCATTTGAGTTTTACCTACAATAAATCTATCTATCAATATATTTTTTTCTCTATCTTTAAGTCTTTCTATTGCTTTTCTCATACTTAAAAGGACTTCTAATTCACTTTTATTTTCTTTTTTATCTTCAAGTTGATCACACAAATATACTGTGTCTCCACCATCATTATAAATTGGTTCAAATATACTCATTGGTTCTTTTAAAGCTCCTAGAGCATAAGAAACATCCAATTCTTCAATTCCTAAATATTTTACTATTTCATCTGTAGTGGGTTCTCTTTCATATTCCATTACAAAATTATCTCTAAAATTAATTATTTTATAAGCGTTCTCTTTTATACTTCTACTTATTCTTATACCGTTATTATCACGCACATATCTACGTATTTCTCCCAAAATCATTGGCACAGCATATGTAGAAAATTTTACTTCGTGAGATAAATCAAAATTATCAATTGCTTTTATAAGTCCAATACATCCTATTTGAAATAAATCATCTAAATTATCAACTTTTCCTTGAAATTTTTTCAAAATACTTAATACCAATTTTAAATTACCATTTATTAACTCTTCTTTTGCACTTATATCACCATCTTGATATTTTTTAAATAATTTATACATTTCTTCATGCTTAAGAACATTTAATTTACTAGTATTTATATTTGTTATTTCCACTTTATTCTTGCTCATTTAAAAAGTCCTTTCATACTAATATTGGAATGAATGGACTCGCTTTATTCAAACTTTATTTTTTTTGAGTTCGTATACTTTGTCAGATTGTGATGCTATATTAGGTGAATGAGTAACAATTATTATACATTTATTTTCTTTATGTGCTAAACGTTTAAATATATTTATTATTTCGTTTTCGGTTTCCGTATCTAAATTCCCAGTAGGTTCATCCGCTATTATAATATTAGGATTATAAGATAAGCTCCTTGCGATAGCAACCCTTTGTTGCTCACCACCAGATAATTTTAAAACACGTCTTGAAGCAATAGAACTATCGATTCCAACACTTTCAAGCAACTCCAATGCTTTTTTCTTCTTGCTTTTGATTTTTACTTTACTTATATCCATAGAAAGTATAACGTTTTCAATAGCATTTAAATGTGGTAATAAGTTAAATGACTGAAATACAATTCCAATAGAAGTATTTCTGTATAAATCTAAATTCATTTTATTTAAATTCTTACCATCATAGAATATTTTTCCTTCTTTACACTTCTCAAGACCACTTATAAGCGATAGTAATGTTGTTTTACCACTTCCACTTTTTCCTTTTATAGAATATATATAACCCATATCAAATTCATATGATATATTTTTTAAAACATATTCTCCTTTTGGAGCATCTGAATATCTGTAACAAACATTCTCTAATTTTAATATATTATTTTTTGATTTCATCTTAACTCCTTTCCTTCAAAATTGTGAGTGGAGAAAATGATGCTATACTTATAATTGATGCTAAACTTCCAACTAAAGTAAGCCCAATTCCTATTAACAATAATTGAAATAATACTTTAAGATCCACAACTGCATCAATGCTATCAAATTCATTTATTTCCACCACTCCATTTATTTTAGAGCTTATGTTAGATTTTTCGATTGTTATTTCACTTTTGGACTCATTAGATACACTAATTTCTTCAACACTATTTTCTCTTTCACCAAAATTTTTATCTATTTGCATTTTTTGTTCTTGAGAAGATAATATCTCATTTTCTAATAATTTATTTGCAATTTTAACACTACTTGTTGCGCCAATCGCAGTACCTAACAATATACCTATTAATGCAACCACTAACAATTCAAAAGTAAACTGACATATTACTAATATTTTTTTCATTCCAATTGTTCTTAAAACACCAATTTCGTATTTTCTTTCTCTTAAATTTATCATATTAATAACTAGAAGTACTATTCCACCAATTACAAGAGTAATAATTAGAAATGTTGTAGCAAACAATGATACATTTTTTATCGATTCTGTTTCACTTTCAATACTCCCAATATTGCTTGTTACCGTATAATATTCACTTAATCCCTTTTCTTCAACTTCCAAAGAAAAATTTTCAAAATCTTCCTTATCTTTAAGTACAAATGTAGGAGTTACTACTGTACTCAAATCTTCATCGTCTTCTAATATTTTTTCAATTACATTTGTGTTAGTAATGATATTATTAACGCTATTTGTATACATGCTCATCATTTCAGTACTTTCAGTACTATCTTCATATATACCTGTAACAGTTAACTCATAACTAAGTTTACTACTATCAGGATTTTGTAGTTTTATTGTATTCCCAACTTTAATATCATTTAATTCAGCAAGCTCGCTATTTACTACACATGAATAATTTGAAAAATCTTCATCAATATATCCTTCAGTAATAACATAGTCTCCATTTACAAAATCACTCATTCCTTCGTAAGAACTATATCCTACTAGTGAAAACGCTCCATCAACTGCGTTTGGATTAATAAATTCAGTAGTAGTTTTAGTATTAGTAGTTACTTTACTGCTCGTTTGACCTCCAAATGGCATTCCACCAGGTCCACCTCCACTTTCAAAATTTTTAGTAAAAGATTTTGTAGTTTTTGTTTCTTTGGTAGTATTTTTTTGAATAGTATCTGTTGCTTCTTCCAAAGTAGAACTATCCATACCCACAGTCCAAGTGTAATAGTAATAGTCAACGTATTCACTATCTCCATAATCATTAATTTCATCAATTGTCGCACTTTTAATAGAATTAAATGATTCAATTTTTTCTTCTTGAGAATCTTCTTTCGTCAAATTACTCATTACTGATTCTCTATCTAAAGATAAAGTGGCTTCTATATTATATTTTTCTTCATAAGCTTTTACTAAAGTAGTAGAAGCATTTTTAATAGAAAGTGCGATCGCAGAAGCCGCAGCAATTACAACTATGATAATTCCTATTAAAATATTCCTTCCTTTGTTTCTATTTATAGAAACCAATGCATTTTTAAAAATGTACATAAATTTTCCTCCTTCTATAAAATATTCCTTTTTTGTGAAAACAGAGTGAAATGTAAAAAAACATTGTATGAAATAAATACTTGATATTTGCTCACTTTTATAATATAATGTACTAGTATTCATTTGGCAGTATTATTGAATTTGTGATGTGTTTACTACTTAATAGGTATAAGTATCTAGCCAAAGAGAAAGTAATTAAGTAAACACCCTATAAATGATAATAATTAAAGCCTTTGTGTGCAAATAAAGCAAAGGAGGAAACAAATATGTCTAGATATACAGGACCTGTATACAAAAAATCAAGACGTTATGGATTTTCAACACTTGAAACTGGTAAAGAACTAGCAAAAAAGCCTACTGCTCCTGGACAACACGGAACAAGTAGAAAAAAATTAAGTGAATACGGAATACAACTTCACGAAAAACAAAAAGCTAAATTCATGTATGGACTTAATGAAAAACAATTCAAAAAAACTTTTGAAAATGCTGGTAAAATGAAAGGCATTCAAGGTGAAAATTTACTTATTTTATTAGAAAGTAGACTTGATAATATGGTTTATAGATTAGGAATGGCTAAAACTAGGAAAGCATCAAGACAAATTGTAAATCATGGTCATATTCTTGTGAATGGTAAAAAGGTAAATATTCCATCATTTAGAGTAAAACCAAACGATATCATTTCAATTAAATCTTCTTCTTTAGATCATCCAGTTATTAAAGAATGTTTAGATTCTAATTTAAGTAAATGTGCATTCGTTTCATGGGATTCTAAAAAGAATGAAGGAACGTACTTAAGATATCCAGAACGTGAAGAATTAAATGCTGATATTAACGAATCATTAATCGTAGAATATTATAGTAGATAACAAAAAGTTCCATTTGGAACTTTTTTCTTTTTGTATTAAAAAAGATAATTTACATTATCTTAATAATCTCTATTTCTTAAGAATGGTATATCTAATATATCTTCTTTCTTTTCTTCTTTTTTAGGTTCTTTATATTCATTTGATTGATATAACGGATCCGCATCCGAATCGAACCCAGTTGCAATTACTGTAACAACCACTTCATCATCAAGCGCTTCATTTATAACTGCTCCAAATATAATATTTACATCTGTATTAGCTGCAGCTCTAACAACTTCTGCTGCATCTTCCGCCTCAAACAATCCCAAATTACTTCCACCAGTAATATTTATTATACAATCAGTAGCACCACTTATAGTAGTTTCAAGAAGTGGACTATTAACAGCAGCTTTTGCCGCTTCAACAGCGCGATTTTCTCCGAATCCTACACCTATTCCAATAAGTGCATCTCCTCTTCCTTCCATTATTGCTTTAACATCCGCAAAATCAAGGTTAACAAGTCCTGGTACTGATATCAAATCTGATATTGATTGAACTCCAAGTCTAAGTACATTATCTACTTCTCTAAATGCATCTACCATTGGAGTAGACTTATCAATTAAATCACGTAATCTATCATTTGGTATTACTACTAATGTATCAACATGTTTTTTAAGTTCATCCAACCCCAAAAGTGCTTGGTCCATTCTTTTCTTGCCTTCAAATCTAAAAGGTTTAGTAACTATAGCTACAGTTAGACATCCAAGACTTTGAGCTATTTCAGCAACTACTGGTGCTGCCCCAGTACCTGTTCCACCACCTAATCCACATGTGACAAATACCATATCCGCCCCTCTTAGAACTTCTTCTATTTCACTTCTACTTTCGAGTGCGGCCTCACGTCCAACTTCTGGATCAGCTCCTGCGCCTAAACCATCAGTTATAGTAGCGCCTATTTGAAGTTTATTACCTGCTTTTGAAGCATTTAAAACTTGTAAATCAGTGTTCGCAACAATAAACTCAACACCTTTAAGTCCAGCATCTATCATTCTATTAACTGCATTACATCCACCGCCACCTACTCCAATAACTTTAATCTTTGCTATTTGATCCATTTCAGGTGTATTTAAAGTCTCTTTCATATTTTACTCTCCTTAATTATCGAAAAAATATCCATAAATTTTTCCTAATATATTATTATTAAATTTCTTTTTTGTCGTAAATAATTCTTTCTGTTCTTCACCTTCTAATGTAGTAGCAAACTTACCTCTTAGTTCTAATTTTTGATTATAATATTTGATAATACCAAGAGCACTACTATATTTATTACTTCTACAACCAAATTCTTTTACTATAGGAACCATAACGTTTTTTCCCATTACTTCTTCGCTTAAAAACTTAAATCCATCTAATTCGGCTGTTCCCCCTGTAATTATTATATAACAAACTTCTTTATTTGTTAAGAGGTTAATTTGTTTTTTGCACATTTCAAGCATTTCTTTAACTCTTGCATATATTATTTCACTTATTTCAAATTGATTTACTTTTATAGTAGTACCATCTCTAGTAACAACTTCCTCATTTTCTTTACTACTAACGTTATTTTTATAACAAGATGCATACCTTTCTTTTAATAAAGCAGCGTCTTTTCTATAAATATTATAAATGTATACTATATCTTTATCAATACTTTTTCCACCAAAAGGTAAAACTTCAGTTGCAATTAAGACACCTTTGTCAATAATACTCACCTCAGTGGTTTCGGAACCAATGTTTATAACAGCTCCTAACGAATTATTCATTTCTAAAGTTTTAAATTCATAGTAATCAGCTAACGAATTAAAACAAATATCTTGAACACTAACTCCCAAATTTTCTAATAACGAAAGTAATACATATATATTTTTCTTTGGAGCAAGTGCAAGTACACATTCAGTAGTTAATTTACTTGCTTTAATTCCAGTGGGATTATCAACTTCTTCTGTCTCATTTACAAAAAATTTTGTAGGCATTATTGAAACTAACTCTTTGTTAGGATTTACCTTATTATAAACACACGCTTGTAAAGATCTAACAATATCATCACCATTAATAATTCTATCTTCTCTTGTAATTAGTGTATATCCATCACTATTCATAAATTCAGCGTAATAGGACGGAACACAAGCAATTATTTTTTTTATTTTTATACCAATAATTTCTTGAGCTCTCTCAAAAATATTTTTTAAAGTTTCAAAAGTAGTTTCTGGTTCCACTATTAATCCCTTCTTAATACCTTTGCTTTTCTCTTCAAGGCAAGCCAAAATATTAAGTTCGTTTTTATAAATCTCTCCAACCACTAACTTAATAGAATTACTTCCAACATCAATACTCGTTATTATTTTCTTCACTATTTGCTCCATATTTTAATAAAATAATTATAACAAATTTTTAATTAAATGAAAAGAAAAAACTGAATAATCAGTTTAATGATTTTTCAATTTTATTTTTTATTATAATATTCCAACTTTTTATTTAAGGGATCAATTGGATTATCAAATTTATCTTTTGATTGAACTCTTTTCCAATCGGGCCATTGTGATATTTCGTCCTCTATATATTGAACTCTATTTGATTTAGTGTAATGTTTAATACCAACGCCAATTGCTTGTCCTTTAAAAATTAAATGTGCTCCTGGCGATAAATACCCTCTAGTTGTTAAACCCTGTTGATGAAATGTGCTATAATCATCTTCGTCATAGAATTCTTCAGAAACAACGCTTTTGGCGTAAAATTTCAATCCATCCTCAGTGAAATCAGCAAATAACTTTAAATATCCGCAATCAGGTATATTACCTTTAAATACAGTATCAAGTTCATCTGCATTTATTTTAACTCCAGTAATATTTGTTTTTATTTCTACTTTTTTTCCATTAGAGATGATTACATTTTCTTCTGAAATAATATTAAAAAAATACGGAGTATTTTTAGTATAGTCATCTACAATATGATTAAGTCCAATCATTATTTCTTCTAATTTTTGCTGAATTTGTATTCTATTTTCACAAGACTCTTTTTCTATAGTATCATATATGGAATATAATCTACTTTTCATTTCTAAAATTAATTTCAATCTTTCTTCATCTTTCATATAAACCTCCAAAAAATAATATATTTTTTTTATTTTAACGTTAGAATTATTACGGATTAAGTCTAGTAGGACCTCTATATATAAATGTCGCTTCTCTTATGTTATCAATATCAAATATTTTCATCATTATTCTACCCATACCTACGCCAAATCCTCCATGCGGTGGACAACCATATTCAAAAAACTCGATATAAAAATTCAAAAGTTTTGGATTAATTCCTTTTTCTTCTATTTGCTTTTTAAGTACATCTGGTCTATGTTCCCTTTGACCACCAGAAGTTATTTCAACACCTTTGAATAATAAGTCAAAGCTTTGAGTAACACCATTTGAATCTTTCATTATATAAAAACTTCTTGCAGAATAAGGATAATTTGTTATAAATACAAAATCACTATTATATTTTTCTTTTGCATATTTACACATTAATTCTTCTTCATATCTTTCAAAATCTTCTTTAATAGGGCCAACGTATCCATATTCTTTTTCAAGAATCTTTTTTGCATCATAAAAATTAATTCTCGGAAAATTATTTGACACATCAGACACTTCAGTCTTAAAAATTTCTTTTATTTCATTATTATATTTATTTTTTAATTCAGTCATAAAATATTTTATCCAGTTTTCTAATTCGTCCATAACATCTTCATAACTATTGATATTACCAATCTCCGCATCTAACATTTCAATTTCTGTTGCGTGATAACTAGTATGTGAATTTTCTGCTCTAAAAACTGGGCCTATTTCAAATACCCTATCAAATCCACTTGCTATAGCCATTTGTTTATAAAATTGAGGACTTTGAGATAAGTTCGCTTTTTGTCCAAAATAATCCAATTCAAACATCTCAGCTCCACTTTCAGCCGCAGCAGCACTTATTTTAGGAGTATGTATTTCAGTGTAACCATTATTAAACCAATAATCTCTCATACTCTTTTCAATAAATGTTTGGTATTTAAATAAAAGTTGATTTTCTTCCCTTCTTAAATCTAAAAACCTATAATCAAGTCTTGTTTCCCTTAAGGCATTATTTTTGTTCTTAATATCAATTGGTAAAGACGGTAATGAGACACTAGTCACTTCTATATTAGTAGGTATTATTTCTAATCCTCCCATTTTAACGTGATCATTTTCCTGACAAACTCCAATAATTATTATAGTGCTTTCTAATGTTAATTCAGATACTTTTTTATTTAGTTCAGTATTTTCTTCATTTTTTTCGATTGTAATTTGTACCTTTCCAGTAATATCTCTTAAAATTAAAAATTGTACATATTGTAAATTCCTAATATTATCTACAAATCCATCAATTCTTACTTCTTTTCCATAATTTTCTTTTAGTTCATTAATATAATTTCTTTTCATATTTTTCCTTTCCAATAAAAAAATCCCATAAAGGGACGAAATATATATTTCGTGGTACCACCACTTTTTTAAACTCTAAGTTTTAACGAGCTTCCCCGGCTAAGTTCAAAAGTGTCTTCATTATTTTATAGAGTTAATTTTCATCTACCATTAACTTTCTACTTCCTATAATAACAATTACTCTTCTTTTTCATCACTTATAGTTTTAAATTATATATCTATATTATTATTTTGTCAATTTTTTCTTTTTTGAAGATTTTTTAACCACCGGTTTTTTAGTAATTACTTTTTTTGGACGAACAATCTTTTTATCTTCAGATTTATCAGCATTAAAAATAGAAGCCATTACTTTATCAAATTCTTTGCTATCAAGTATCAATAAAAATAGTGGTTCAAGTAAATTTAATATTCCAAATGTAACAAAGAAATATCCTAATACCAAAGTTTGCACTTCGGTTATTCCTTTATATAAATTGCTTATTACAAGTCCACTTAAAAACGCAATTAAAAATACTACGATAAATTTAACTCCCCAGCATGAATCTTTCTTACTTGAAAAATAATATACATAATAGCCTTTATTTAATACTATTAAAAACATTGATATTAACAAACCAGTACCTAGTATTATAGATGTTTCTTTTCCCTGACAAATAAATAAAAACATTGCACTAAATACATAGATAAGAGAATTAAATAGTTTTTCATAAACTCCTTCAACTCTATAAATAAAATATCCAACTAAATAAACTGAAGCTAAAACCAAATATATTGTACATAAAAGCATAATTGGATCCATTAATCCATATGTAGGAAATATGGACAAGAATACACCTAATAATACAACTAAAGCAGATAAACAAATATCTATAGTTATAATCTTTTTCTTTTCTTTTTTGTTCATCTCAAACTCCTTTATTCTCTATTTAGAATTTTAATAAACTTTTATTATTTTGTCAATCAAAATATTCAACACCAATTACTTTTCTGACTCTGTTCAATGTGACATTTGCTTTTTTATTTGCTTCTATTGTGCCTTCTTTTAAAAACTTTAATGCCTCATCATAATGATCATAATAATAATCTCTTTTTTCTCTTATTGGAGTTAAAGTATTTTCTATTACTTCATATAAATATTTTTTAATAGTTACATCTCCAACTCCACCTTTAGCATAACTATTTTTTAATTCTTCAAATTTTTCTCTATCAGTACATAATGCATCCAAATAAATAAATACTGGATTGTTTTCTGTATCACCGGGATCATCAATATTTAAATGATTTGGATCTGTATACATACTCATTACTTTTTTATAAACAATTTCTGAATTATCTGATAAATATATACAATTATTAACCGATTTACTCATTTTTTCTTTACCATCAAGTCCAGGCAACCTTCTTTCACATTTGCTTTCAGGCACCAACGCTTTAGGAACTACTAGAGTTTCACCATATGTGTTATTAAATGATTTTACTATTTCAAGTACTTGCTCATGAATAGGAATCTGATCTTCTCCAACTGGTACTACCTCTGCATCAAAAGCTGTAATATCAGAAGCTTGACTTACAGGATAGCATAAAAAACCAACGGGAATACTACTTTCAAATCCTCTTAACTTGATTTCTGTTTTTATTGTTGGATTTCTTTGTAATCTTCCTAAATTAACCAAATTCATATAGTACATTGTAAGTTCAGGCAATGCAGTAACACCAGATTGTACAAACAAGTGTGTAACTTTCGGATCCAAACCAACCGCCAAATAATCAAGTAAAACTTCTTTTACATTGTTACTTACTTTTTGAGGATTACTAGCATTGTCAGTTAGTGCTTGCATATCTGCGATCATAATATAAAGCTCATATTCACCCGATTCTTGCATTTTAACTCTATTTCTTAGTGAACCAACATAATGTCCTAAATGAAGCCTTCCAGTGGGTCTATCACCTGTTAATACTATTTTCTTCATATGCACCTCTTTTCTATAATAATTATACTAATTAAAAAAATAAAAGTCTATAACTTTCATTTTTTATCTTCTACGCTAAGTTCAAACATAATATCCCTAAGTTCCATCGCACGTTCAAAATCCAATTCCTTAGCTGCCTTTCTCATTTCATTTTCAATTTCATTTATTAATTTTAATTTCTCACGTTTATTTTTAGGAGTTTCCTTCTTCTTATCTTCAATTTCATTACTTATTACTTCACTAATGTTTTTAACTATAGTTTTAGGAGCAATATTATGTTCAGCATTATATTTCTCTTGAATAGTTCTTCTTCTCTTAGTTTCTTCTATAGCTTCTTTCATCGCTTCACTCATAGTATCGGCATACATTATTATATGCCCTTTTTCATTACGAGCTGCTCGCCCAATAGTTTGAATAAGACTTCTAGTACTTCTTAAGAATCCTTGCTTATCTGCATCCATTATACATATTAAAGAAACTTCGGGTATATCAAGCCCTTCTCTTAATAAATTAATACCAACGAGTACATCAAACTTTCCAAGTCTTAGATTCCTGATTATATTCATTCTTTCTAATGTTTTAATTTCATTGTGAAGATAAGCCACTTTTATACCCATTTCTTTTAAATAATTAGTAAGTTCTTCAGCCATTCTTATCGTAAGAGTTGTAATAAGTACCCTTTCATTATTTTTAACACAATTATTTATTTCATATATTATATCATCGACTTGACCAATAGTTTTTCTAACTTCAATGTTTGGATCAAGTAATCCAGTAGGTCTAATAATTTGTTCGATTGTCTTATTATGAACAAGTGATAATTCATAGTCTCCCGGAGTAGCGGATACATAAATTATTTGATTAATTTTACTTTCAAACTCATCAAATTTTAAAGGCCTATTATCAAGAGCACTTGGAAGTCTAAATCCATAGTCCACAAGAGTTTGCTTTCTGTGTCTATCGCCATTATACATTCCTCTTACTTGTGGAATAGTAACATGCGATTCATCTATAACAAGTAAGAAATCTTTTGGAAAAAAATCTATCAATGTAGATGGAGTTTCTCCTCGATCCCTAAGAGCTAAGTGGCGAGAATAATTTTCTATTCCGTGGCAAAACCCAGTTTCTTTTAGCATTTCAATATCATAATTAGTTCTTTCCTTTATCCTTTGAGCTTCCAATAATTTCCCCTCATTATTTAAAATATCCAATCTTTCATTAAGCTCATGTTCTATTCTAGAAATTGCTTCATTAATTCTATCTTCACTAGTAACAAACAATGACGCTGGGAATATACTAATACTTTTTTTATCACTTATAATTACTCCGGTTAAAACATCAAATTCACTTATTCTAATTATTTCATCATCATCAAGTTCAATTCTAATACCATTTTTCTTTTGATAACTAGGAATAATTTCAATTACATCACCTTTTACTCTGAAAGTTCCCCTAGTAAAATCATTAACACTTCTTTCATAAAGCATATTTATTAATTGTTCAAGTATATCATCCCTATCAACTTTATCTTTTAATGATAAGATTAACATATGATTTTCATAGTCCTCTTTTTCTCCAATACTATATATACAAGAAACAGACGCTACTACAATTACATCTCTATTTTTAATAAGTGCTGATACTGCAGAATGTCTAAGTTCATCTATTTCATCATTTATTGAGGAATCTTTTTCAATATATAAATCTTTACTTGGTACATACGCTTCAGGTTGATAATAATCATAATAAGAAACAAAATACTCAACACGATTTTCAGGGAATAATTCTTTGAATTCTGCATATAGTTGCCCAGCAAGTGTTTTATTATGAGCTAAAACAAGCGTTGGTTTGTTAGTACGCTCAATAACGTTAGCTATTGTAAAAGTTTTACCAGTACCAGTTGCTCCAAGTAGAACCTGTTCTTTTTTTCCATCATTAATTCCATTCACTAACTCTTTTATAGCTTCTGGTTGATCTCCAGATGGTTTATACCCAGAATGTAATATAAATTTATCTGCCATTTTTTCACACCTTTCTCTTTTTATTATGATTACTGAAAGCCTTTCATTTGTCCCCATTTTCATTTTTTTTCAACATATTTTTCACAATTTTTTTATCTTTTTAATATAGATTGTGATTAAGCTACTTAATTAATATATTTTATCACTAAAATATACTTTCCCTTTTTATTTTTTTCATATTTTCTTTTTATTATTCAGTTTTATTAACCAATTTTGAAATTCCAATAATATTATTATCGTTAATAAGTATTTCAATTTGCCTTTTAGCTGTTACATTAAGTTTTTCTAATCTATCTCTTTGAAAAATATTATTTAAATGCCGGATCAATCTATGATGCAAATTCAAGTGCAATATCAGGGTGAGCAAATGTTCCGCCATCATATTTTCCTCTTTTACTAATAAAACCTTTCACACTTGTCATATTTATCCATCTAGAGGGGCTCATGGTAAATGATTGATTTGCCGAATCATTTTTAAACTCGTGAGATTCCGCTAGTTTAAAATTTTCATTAAACAATTCTTCCCATAAACAATAAAAATCAAAAGAGCTTTTATTGCTCATCCATTTTATAATAACATCACCCGAATTATTATTGTTTTTATATCTAGCTAAATCTGTTAAAGATATATAATCAATATTATTTTCTCTCATAACATTAATTAAATTATCTTTTACATTCATTTGTGTTAATATTTTATTATTATTCATAGAACCTCCTAAACTTTTATTTATTATATCATCCAATATTATAATCTTTCAATTAATTACTAATACAAATTATAATTGGTAGAATAATACTAGCTACCAATAGTATTTATGAAAGTATGAACTAATATTGAAGAATATACATTTTTATTTTTATATCTAAAAAATCCCAAAACAATTCCAATAAATAAACCCGCTATTACTTTCCAAAACATTATATTTAAAATATTAGCATTTGGTAAAAACAAAGACGTTCTCCAAATTATTGTATCAATATATCCTAAGTGCCATAATCCAAATAATAATGTTGAGACTATATATGCGACTTTTTCATTTTTCATCAAACTAAGTTCTTTAAAAACAATTCCTCTAAAAATCAATTCTTCTAAAATCACTGTAAAAACCGAATTATAAATAAGTGATAATATATTAAATATTTCATAATTTTTTGTTATAACAGGCGTTATTAATAAAAATAAGAATACAACAATTGTTAATATTATATATTTTTTATTAAACTTTTCCGGAAAGATATTTATATTTAATTTTTTCTTTATTAATATTAAAATAATAATACCAATAATTAAAATTATATATATTATATTTACTATTACATCTGATAATAAAGTTCTATCAATAAAACTAAATATCAATTTTTTGGAAATTATTCGCGACAATTGTAGTAATATCAAAGATACAATCATAACTATTATTTTCTTAATTTTCATAGAATCCTCCATTACACAAATTAAATTATTATTAACAAAAAAGAAGATTATTTTTCTTCTTTTGCTTTTTTAACTTTTTTAGTGCTTTTTACTTCTGGCTTTTCTTCTTTTACTTCTTTTTTTAATACATCTTTTCCTTTATAAAATCCACAAGCTGTACATGCTCTATGTGGTGATAATGGTTCTCCACAATTTTTACATTTGCAAACAGTAGGTGCATCTTTTTTTAAATGAGTTCTTCTTATTCTTTTTCTTGTCTTACTTATTCTTCTTGCTGGTAAAGCTCCAAATAAACATATATTAAGTAACATATTAATATTCTCCTTTCATTAAATGCTATTGAATTTTAAGAAAGTTTCTTTCTTTCCGCATAGTATTTTCTCATAAACTTTAAGAAATATCAAGTAAAAGATAACATTTTATTGAAAAAATTATATTTTTTTGCTAAAATATTAACCAGTTTGAGGGGAAAACATGAAATTATTAGTTAGTGATTATGATGGAACTTATAAAATTGAAAGAAACGACACAGAAGGAATTAAAAAAAACAACGTAGAAATTCAAAGATTTTTAGATAAAGGTAATCTTTTTGCATTCGCAACCGCAAGAAGTTATATTTCAATTATGAAAGAAATAGATAAACATAATATACCATACGATTATTTAATATGTAATGATGGGCTTTTTATAATAGATAAATATGGAAAAATTATATATGAAAAATTACTTGATAGCGATTTGGTTAAAAATATTAATGATTTTTTATATCAATACACCTCTCACATAGCATATTTAGATAAATATGGAAAATTAGTCAAAGAAGATATAATGGAAATCATTGCGTATTTAGATTTGTTACAAAACCCAGAAGAAATATTAAAAAAATTAAACGCGAACGAACTACTTTACGCAGTAAGATATTTAAATCAAATATATATTAAAAATAAAACCAATAAAAGTATTGGTATTAATCACTTGTTAAATAGTATAGATTTAAATCCAGATGTAGTAACAGTTGGAGATGATGCTAATGATATAGAAATGTTAAAAGATTTCAAAGGATACAGGATGCTTACTTGTTATCCAATTCTATATAAAGAACAATTAAAAACTACCACTTCAGTAAAAAGTTTAGTGAGAAAATTATGAGTATAATTGGTATTGTTGTTGAATATAATCCATTTCATAACGGACATTTATATCAAATAGAAAAGATTAAAGAAAAGTATAATGATTCAACTATTATCGTGGTTATGTCACCTTCTTTTACGCAAAGAGGCAATATTAGTATATTAAATAAATTTGATAAAGCTAAAATTGCAATTAATTATGGAGTGGATATAGTTATAGAACTGCCTACAATTTATAGTACACAGTCTGCGGATAACTTTGCATTTAATAGTATTGCGTTATTAAACGAATTAAAAATTGATACATTAATATTCGGATCAGAATCAACTGATATTAATAAATTAACTCAAATAGCTAAAATACAAGATACTAAAAAATGTAATGACTTAACAAAAGAATATTTAGACCTTGGTTTAAATTACCCCACTGCATTATCTAAGGCAATTGAAGATTTAATAAAATTAAGGGTTGATAACCCTAATGAATTACTTGCCATTTCTTATATAAAAGCAATACAAAAAGTAAATAGAAATATTAATATAGATGTTATAAAAAGAACAAATGAATTTCATGACAAATTATCAAATAATAAAGTAATAAGTGCTGAAAATATAAGGGAAAAGTTAAATAAGAATAAAAATATTAAAAAATATATGCCAAAACTCACTTATAAATATTTAAAAGATAAAAATATTGATTATGAATTATATTTCAATTTATTAAAATATAAAATAAATACCGAAGAAGATTTAAATAAATATTTAGATGTAAATGAAGGTATTAGTACTCGTATCAAAAAATATATAAACAAATGTAATTCAATAGATGAATTAATTTTAAATATTAAATCTAAAAGATGGACTTATAATAAGATATCTAGAATGCTTATTCATATTTTATTAAATATCACGAAAAAAGACGCAAAAGAAAAGCCTAAATATATAAGAATATTAGGACTTAGTAGTAATGGTCAGAAATACTTAAACAGTATTAAAAAAAATACAAAATTAGAACTTCTATCTAAATATAATAAACTTCTAGATAAAGAAATTAATGTTACTTCAATATATTCAATAATAACAAATGAAAAAGAACTAGTAGATAAGGAATATAAATTTAATCCTTTTTACTAGTTTTTACTTTATAATTTATAAATATATATTTTATTTCATCATTTTCTTTTTTTATTTCTTTTTTAATAGAAGACTCTACTTTTCCAATTTCTTTCATTTTAATATTTCCATTTACTATTAAATCAATTATAGCATTTGAATAACTACCATATTTTAATATTGTTATTCGTCTAATTTCAATAATTTCTTTATATGAATCAATTATATTTGTAATATTTTCTTGCTTTTCCATATCACTATCTATCTGGCCTATTACACTACTTATATTTTTTATAAATAATTCAATTCCTATTTTTAGTGTTAAAGCAGAAATTACAATGCTTCCAATAACGTCAGCATATTTAAATATAGGAATATATTTACTGAAATAAGTAATACCAATGAATATAAAAGCTAAACTAGTACTTAATACATCATATTTACTTTCTGTTCCACTTGCTACTAATATAGAACTATTAAGTTCACGCCCTTTTTTTATTAAATAAGATGATACTATATATTTAAGTATCATTGTCATTATTAAAACAATTAATACATAATAATTAGTTATTGTAACAGACCCTGTAAATGAAGAAACAAGTATCTTGATTCCAAGAAACATTATAAATAAACTTATAAATATACTAAATACATATTCCAGTTTTCCATGTCCAAATGGATGCTCCTTATCCGGATTTTTTTTAGAAGCCTTTATACCTACTATTCCAACAATATCGGTTGATAAATCAGATAATGCATGAATTGAATCCGCTATTAAAGTTTTTGATTTACTAATATAACCCATAATAAATTTTAAAATAGTAATAATTATATTACTAATAAAACTTACAAACATTACTTTTATTTCCATGTCCAACTCCTACCCAACATCATACCAATCATCACCAGTTTCAATTCCAACTTTTATAGGTACATCTAATTTATATGTGTTTTCCATTAAATCTTTTACTATTTCTTTTACTATCTTAAGTTCATTATTCTTAACATCAAATATCAGTTCATCATGAACTTGAAGTATCATTTTACTTTCAAGTTCTTTCTTTTCAAATTCATTATATATATCAATCATAGCTTTTTTCATAATATCAGCACTACTTCCCTGTATTGGTGTATTAAAAGCAATACGAGTTCCCATTTTTCTTATTATATAATTTGTATTTTTCAGTTCCTCTATTGTCCTTTTTCTATTCATAATTGTACGAACATATCCATGTTCCTTAGCAAAGACAGCTATATCATTCATATAAGTTTTAACACCAGGATATAACTCTAAATACTTATCAATAAATATCTGGGCTTCTTTTACACTAAGACCAGTATTTTCACCTAATCCAAATCCACTTATTCCATATACTATACCGAATATAACACTTTTAGCAGTTCTTCTCATAGTTTTAGTAACAGATTCAATAGGTACTCCATATAAGTCAGATGCTACTTTAGTATGAATATCCTCATGATTTATAATAGCAGTTTGTAAAGCACTACACCTAGATATATGAGCAAGCACACGAAGTTCAATTTGAGAATAATCACTACTTAAAAAGATACAATCATTACTAGGCAAAAACGCCTTTCTTATTTTTTTCCCTTCATCACTTCTTACAGGTATATTTTGTAGATTAGGTTCAACACTACTTAATCTTCCAGTACGAGTTACTACTTGTTTATATATTGTATGAATACGACCATCAGACATTATAAAAGAAGCAAGACTATCTAAATAAGTAGTATGTATTTTATTTAGTTCCCTATAATCAAGTATTTTACCTACTATTTCGTGATTATCAAGAAGTTTTACCAATGTATCATGATCTGTTTTATAACCATTTTTACCTTTCTTTTTTCCGTGAGGAAGTCCAAGTTTTACAAATAATATTTCCCCTAATTGTTTTGGAGAATTAATATTAAAACTTTCACCACTATAATTAAAAATATCATCTTCTAAATTATGAATTTTAATTTCAAGTTCTTCCTTTATATTATTAAGTATATTTTTATCAACAATCACGCCATTAATTTCTATAGAAGCAAGTACTTCTATTAACGGCATTTCAATATTATTAAATAAATCAAAAAGTTCTTCTTTAACCAAACGATTCTCTAAGTCTTTTTTTACTTCATATAAAAATTTTGATTTAGATACAATTATTTCTTTTAATTCACTTTCACTTTTAACTCTCTTTTTACCAACCAATTCTTCATAAAAAGGAAGATTATAGTTATAAATACTAGCTAAATATGAAATATCATCTTTAACATTTAATTCAAGTAAATAAGAAGCTATATAAGCATCAAATAACGAATTACATTTAATACCAAATTTATTTAAAGAAACAATATTCTTTTTAAGATCATACGTTGTTCCAAACAAAGTATTAATATTTTTAATATTGCTAAAATCAATATAATAACCACGAACACCATCATAAATACCAATTCCAATAATATTACCTTTATGATAATTATTGTTATCTACTTCTACATAATAAGCATATTCTTTACCAACACAATCTAAATTATCTATTTCTAAAAACTCAAATTTGTTATTAACTTCTTTTTTCAAAAAACTTTTTCTTATAAAAGAATAAAATTCAAGTTCATCATATAAAGAATATAAATTTTCTTCATCAACATCTTTTTTCTTTATATCTTCAAAAGAAACATTTAAATCAATATTTTTATAAATAGTTGCAAGTTTATATGAAAAATAAGCGTTTTCTTTATCATTAACCAACTTATCTTTTAAAGCGCCCTTAATCTCATCAATATGGCTATATATTCCATCTAAAGTACCATACTTTCGTAACAAAGTAAGAGCAGTCTTTTCTCCAACACCTTTCACGCCCGGTATATTATCAGATTTATCACCCTCTAAAGCTTTTAAATCAATTATTCTAATTGGATCAATACCATAAGTATCATAAAAAGAACTTTTATTCATCAATACAAAACCACTTTGTTTAAGCAACTTAACAGAAATCTCATCACTTATTAATTGTAATAAATCTTTATCAGAACTTATTATTGTTCCATCATATAAAGGATCACCCTCACACATATTTGCGAAAGTCCCAATAATATCATCAGCTTCATAATTATCACATTCAATATATTTAATTCCCATACATTCAAGAATTCTTTTAGCATAAGGAAACTGAATTAATAAATCATTAGGAGTTTCAA